>JAGPMW010000057.1 GCA_018052705.1 Selenomonas sp.
GGTCGATGTCAGCGGTAAACAGGAAACCTCGCGCACAGCCATCGCCACTGGCCGCATCGCCGTGGACGAAGCCGTCTACACGGCGATTAAGCAGGGCAGCGCCAAAAAGGGCGATGTACTCGGCGTTGCTCGTGTTGCAGCCATCATGGCAGCCAAGGCCACAAGCTCGGTTATCCCGCTATGCCACCCGCTGCCGATTGCCAAGTGCAGCGTAGAATTTGAGCTGCTGGCAGCCGAATGTGCAGTCAAGGCAACAGCTGCGGTCAAAGTAACCGGTCAGACGGGGGTTGAGATGGAAGCCTTGCATGCCGTCAGCGTTGCCTTGCTGACCATCTACGATATGTGCAAAGCCATCGACAAACGTATGGAAATCCAGTACATCCATCTCGATCGTAAAAGCGGGGGCAAGAGCGGCGATTTTATCCGCTGATACTTCACGCTCAAAATGCCCCGGCAACTTTATATTAGCGCCTTTAAAACAAAAATCCTGCTTCCAGGCAACAAAACCGGATGCATTTCACTGCATCCGGTTTTGTTGTCTATAAAATCATCCCTGCTGATAAATCAAAGGCTTCCCTTAGCAATCGCATTGGCCTGCTCAATAACCTGATGGGCCTTATCAATGGAGAGTCCCAGCGTGCGCATCATCTTATCCGGATTGTGGAATCCCATCGAATTTTCCGCAGCTACCCAATCCCAATACCACTGGGCTTCACGCAATGTCACACGTACATCAGCCAGCTGCTCATCCGTAGCCCCGGCATCCATCGCTGCCTTGACAGTAAGATGCGCCTTGGCAACAGTCTGTCCGGCAATGCGCTGCAGCTTGAACGTGTTATCCGCAATCGTCCTGACCCGCGTCGTCAGTGTCTCTGCACTCTCATCATGGCATTTCTGACACGATTCCTGTGGCGTAAGCAGCGGATTCGTCATCCAGTGTGACGTATACTTCTGCCCGTCTTTTCTCATGTACGGCATATGACAGTCTACACAAGTTACCCCATTCATCGCATGGATAGAATCTGACCAGGCTTCGAAGTCCGGATGCTGTGCTTTGAGCATCGGCGTCTTAGAATCGGCATGGACCCAGTCCTGCGTAAAACCTCCGGCCTGACCAGACTGGTAGAACTGGAACTCAGCCTCAGCGCTCAATCCATTATCCCATGGATGATTGACACGGCCGTCTTCCTTGGTGAAATAATATTCATTATGGCACTGCGCACAAACATAGGCGCGCATCTCATTATGCGAAGCCTTGCTGACATCCACACCGCGACGGGCCATTGCTTCAACGAAGCCCTGCTGGTAAACCCGCAGTTCCATAGTCTGCGGATCATGACAGGTTGAACAGCCAAACCACTCATCCTCTTTGATTGGCGCCGCGACCTCATCAAACGGTTTCGATGCAAAATCCCAGCCACTCTGTTTGAAGTAGACATCATACATATAGGAACTCTTGCAGACGATACAGACTCCCTTCTGCCCCGGGCGGCGCTTCGACTCAAGGATATCCTGTCCGGCATAAGTATGTCCACGGTCATCATCATACTGCAGTGCAAATTTGTAGCCCTTGAAATTCTCAAGCATCTCAGGCTGTTCCTTGAGATGATCCACCTTATCTGATCCGCCATAGCCTGTCGGTGATGGATGCATCTCATTATTCTTCATAAACGATTGATATTCCAGCGGATACGCATCCTTATAGGCTTCTCGCCCAAGCTGCTTGTCCTCCGGAATCTTGGCCAGCTTGACGCTATTGTCATTCGGCGCGGCGCCAATGCGAACCACGACAAAGCCGAAAAATACGACGCAGACCGCTACGATTCCCGCTAATACTTTCTGTAGCTTACTCAACTTTTATCCCCCCTTCGAGATGGTTCGAGCCATGAGCGATCCTGCTATGGCATTTCATACAGTCAGCGCCCGTATCGAGATCGACCCCAACAGCGGCATGGACATTTTCCATGGTACTTTCATGGCAGCGCAGACAGTTTGAATTTACCGTTTTCTTTCCGTCAGCTGACAGCTTGATATGTGCCGGGTAATCCCGTACGACCTCGTGGTACAGATCGACCATTCCTGTGCGCCCTTTTTCAGTCATATAGCTGGCCATATTGTCATGTGGCAGATGACATTCCACACATTCAAGATGTTTGTGCGTCGAGTCCGCAAATGTCCACGCCTCACTCTTCATAGCATGGCAGGTGCCGCAAAATTCCGGTGTCCCAGAAAACGTCATAAAGGCTGCCCCAACACCACAGGCTGCGACACCAATGACGAACCCTCCCGCCAGACACGCCAGTGTGTGTTTTTCAAAAAGCTTCTTGAGTTCCACTTCCGCTCCCCTCCTCTCAATTATGCTTCGATTATAACATGAATCACAGAGACGTGATGTTGCCCGCGCAACACTTTTCAGATTTTTCCATAAAAATAGGAAGCAATAAAAATACGCAGAACCAGCTGTCAGTCCTGCGCACTCATATCGTATATATCTTATTTCTTAGCGCCGCACCGCAGCCAGCGTTCCCAGGCATACCAGTATACTGCCCAGCCACAAACTCCAGATGTATGGTTTTGTACTAATACTGGCCGTGATTGGCAGCGCCGCTTCCTCCTGTATCGAGGGCAGGATCTCCAGCCGAATCTGGGTCTGTTCCCCGTTGACGCCCGTCAGCCGGATTCGCTTCTGTCCATCATATACTGGTACAGGCTGCGAGGTGCCACCATCCTGCGTTGCAAGAATCGTCGGCTGGACATGTTCGACCGTGCCACCATCCGTAACCGCAACATCTGCCGTCACAAGAAAACGGCCATCCGGCTGTGGCTGAATATCCACCTTCTCATAGCGATAGGCGAACTGATCGTCCATATCCATCTTGCCCCGCTTGAGCATCAGCTCCATACGTCCGGTATTCTTGGCCGGGACTGGCGCAATATAAACATCCCCCATGACAGAACGGTCTATTGCCGGCTCGCGGGCAGCATCATCACCATTGGCGTGCAGCTTCGTTTGCGCCTCGGCCTCACGGCCGTCGACTGTATAACGATAGTATTTTGCACTCATATCAGCCGCAAAGCGCTGCCCCTTGTAGACGACCTCATGGCCCAAAAGCTGAACCGGCGTATCAACTGTCAGTTCCTGAGATACTGACTGACTGCCATTCCCCGCCAGCACCATCGCACACAATGAGAGTCCGAGGCCAACATGTGCCAACATGCCGCCAAAGCCCAGTGCCTTCTTCCTCCAGCTCAGCACCGAAGCCGCGGCGGCCATAGCCCCCGTCCCCGCCAGCAGCAAAGGCAGAACCTCATAGATACCAGCTGCAAAGGCAGTGCCAGCCCCCAGCAGCAGGAATAGCAGCAATGGTTTCCAGTCCCCCACACGCTGGGCCCCGCCATAGGTATGAAGGCAGGCATAGCTGAGACAAATGAGCAGCACAATCGCCAACGGCATTGTCGTGCGGACATAGAATCCCGTATCGACAGAAGCCGGATTCCCCGTCAATTGTGTCAGCAGCGGCATCGACATGCCCAGAAAGATGATCGCTGCCATGAATACCAGCAGCAGTGCCCCGAGCAGCACAACAAACTCCCGGCTGGCGTATGACGGATACATCTCGCCCTGCGGCAATTTGTTTGCCCGCACAATCAGCAGCAGCAGTCCTGCCAGCAGGACGATGGCATTGACCACCGCTATAGTCAGACCAATGCTCGTCCCGCTAAATGAATGCACAGAGAAATCGCCCAATATGCCGCTGCGAGTCAGAAATGTACCATAGAGTACGAGCGAGAATGCAAAGATAGCTGATAGATGTACCATCGGGAGTGCCGCCTCACGGACACGCGCGACCCTCAGCACATGAACGAAAATGCCCGCCACCAGCCAGGGCACCAGCGAAGAATTCTCGACCGGATCCCAGCCCCAGAATCCGCCCCAGCCCAAAACCTTGTAAGCCCAGTACCCACCAATGAAAATACCGGCGCCAAGAAAAGTCCAAGCCGTGAGTGCCCAGCGGCGTGCCTGCTCCAACCATTCCTTTGACGGCTGCCCCATAATAAGAGCCGCAGCCGCATAGACCAGTGGTACTGCCAACAGTGCATAGCCGGCGAAAATGATTGGCGGATGCACCGCCATCCACGGATCCTGCAGCAATGGATTCAACCCGGTACCATTCTGCACCACCGTCTCCTGCAGCGCAAATGGACTCTTGGCCAGCACCAGAATCGTCAGCAGTGCCTGGAGCATCATATAGATACTCATACCAGTGCTTATGATTCGTTGGCGACTGGCGAGGATTAATCCAGCTGCCGCATGGATAAACAGCCAGAGCAGAAAGGACCCCTGCTGCCCCGCCCAGAACGCGGAAAACTTATATACAGCCGGCAGCTCGGCTGAGGAATAGCTTGCCACATAGGCAATATCAAAGCGATTGCTGAAGATCAGTACCATGAGATATATACTGGCTGCTGACGTCCCGAGGAACGACAAACCTGTGAAGATCCGGCCCCAACGGACCATCTTCGCCGACCGGGCTGCGTAGCACAGAACCGCACACAACGTTAACGCCAGTGCCCCTGCTAATAATATTGTACCAAACAAACGCGATTCCTCCTTTTACTTGCCTTTTTGCTGCTCATACTTAGAGGGACATTTGATGAGTAATTTATCCGACTGGAATGCGCCATCATGAAACTTGCCGACCGCGACAATATGATGCGCTTCATCAAACTGGTCCGGCTTCGTCCCATGATAGCGCACCATCATGCTTTCACCGGTATCTTCATCCTGAATTGTAAAGACGAAATATCCGTTCTCCATATGGGGGGCTTCGGCAGTCTTGGCCAATACCCCCTTAACCTGGACATTACCCGCCGCCTTCTGCGCTGCAGCCACGCCAACATAGGGCGTCACCGAATCCACAAAGCTCCAGCCGGCATAGCCGGCAAAGGCCAGCACCAGCAGTGCCAGCAGTATTTTCCGATTCATGATGATCCTCCTCCTCATTGTACTGGTGGTTTCTGCTGGACATCACGCAGCAGGAGCCAGCAATAGATCAGCGTTGCATCCAGAAGTGCCGCCATCAATGCCGCCAGCATCACCGGATCCATATCAATAGAGCCGCTGCCGTTGATCACGGGCGATGGATGCAGCGAAAAATACAACCGCGGGATGATAAATACCAGAAATGGCACCGTCAGGAAAGAGAACAAGGCATAGACCGCTGCCACCCGTGCACGCCGCCGCTCATCCGGCACGGCAGCGCGCAGCGTCAGATAGGCACCATAGATCAGCAGCAGCACAAAGATCGTTGTCTGCCGCGGATCCCAGTTCCAGTATGCGCCCCAGGTCAGCTTAGAAAACACCGCGCCGCTGACCGTTGCCAGCCCCACAAAAAGCAGGCCCAGACGGGCCGAGGCAGCACTCAGCGCATCAAAGCGCATATCCTGGCTGCGCAGATATCTTCCCCCCACCAGGCACTCATCAAAAAGGCCAGAACCGATACCCAGGCTGCTGGAATATGAAAAAAAGCCAACCGGACGGAATTACCCAGCCCCTCCGCTGGCGGTACTATGAAAAACACCAGGCCAAACACTATCAGGCTCAGTATGCCTATAATAAACTGCAGCAAAATATCACCCCTGCTATCGATTTCGAGATCTGTTTACGCTTCATACCATAGATAATCAAACAATACTGAGG
>JAGPMW010000017.1 GCA_018052705.1 Selenomonas sp.
ACCTTATACATAAAAATAGTGCTGGGTCATTATGCCCAACACTATCTGTTCACAAAATGGAAAAGTTTACTGGTCAACCCGACAGATATCCGCACCAAGAGCAACGAGTTTGACAACCAGATTATCATAGCCACGATCAATGTGATGGATATAGCCAACCTGCGTTTCACCATCAGCCACAAGGCCAGCCAGAACCATGGCAGCACCGGCACGCAGATCCGTTGCCTTGACCTGGCATCCCATGAGCGTATCCACGCCCTCAACCACCGAGGTACGTCCATCAATTTTGATGTTCGCCCCCATGCGCTTGAGCTCATCAACATGCATGAAACGATTCTCGAAAACCGTCTCCGTCACCAGACCTGTCCCCTCAGAAACCGCCAGCATTGCCATGAACTGTGCCTGCATATCCGTGGGAAAGCCGGGGTATGGCATTGTCTTGACGTCAACGGCCTGCGTCCGTTTATCGCATGATACACGAATCCCTTTGACATCCTCTTCAATCGTTACGCCAGCTTCTTTAAGCTTGGCGATGACCGGCTTCAGATGCTCGCTGATAGCATTCTCGATATAGACATCCCCCTGAGTCATTGCCGCGGCCACCATATAGGTGCCCGCCTCAATACGGTCAGGGATGATTGTATAGTCGCGGCCTGTTAGTTTCGGCACACCCTCAACCTTGATGACGTTCGTGCCTGCACCGCGAATCTTGGCGCCCATGACATTGAGATAGTTCGCCAGATCGACAATCTCCGGTTCCTGAGCAGGATTCTCCAATACCGTCTGGCCCTCAGCCATTGATGCCGCCATGATGATATTCTCAGTCGCACCAACACTAGGGAAGTCCAGATAAATCCGGGTTCCCTTCAGGCCATTCGGCGCCGTTGCCTCAATAAAGCCATGACCGATCTTTATCTCTGCCCCCAGGGCCTCAAACCCTTTGAGATGCAGATCTATCGGACGGGTACCAATGGCACAGCCTCCTGGCAGTGAAATTTTCGCCTGCCCGCAACGAGCCAGCAGCGGCCCCATAATCAGGAATGACGCCCGCATCTTGCGCACTAAATCATAGGGTGCCTCACAGCTGGCAATCGTTGTGCTGTCAACATGCAGCTGATGTTTTGCTTCATCGAATTCAGCCTTAACACCCAGCTTCTTGAGCACTTCGGTTATGGTATGCACATCTTCCAATGCCGGAACTTCATCCAGCAGACTCGAAGCATCCTGCCCTAAAAGCGTTGCCGCAATGATTGGCAGTACAGCATTCTTGGCCCCGCTGATTTTCACCCGGCCCTCCAGCCGGCGTCCCCCATGTATAATCAACTTTTCCATTAAGTTTGTTATCCTCCTATAGCCATGCCCCTTCAAAAAAAGCACTAACCAATAGTTTATCATCATCTCCGCTTCATGACAATAGGGCCGATTATTTTCTCTCGATCTGCAAAGCGGAATGTATCACATTGTCAATAATGTAATTTGTCTCAAATTTCGTTTCGCCAGCCTTTGCCTGGGGGAGCTGAGTCGACCCCAGTAAAGTAATTGCTCTGCCGTCAGTCTGCTGCGCTGCAGCAGCTTCCTGCGCGATTTTACGCTGCTCACGGGCTGACAATGGTTTCTGGACCGGACCCGGCGCAATAACAATCTCGTTATTCCGGCCACTTTCCTGCAGTTTCCTCAACCGGTCTGCAGTGGTCTGTTTCGCATCGTTTTCGTTCGTCACATCTACGCCAGACTGCTGCAGCAGCATCAAAGCCGTTGCCGGAACGAGTCCGCCGCCGCGGATATCAAGATTCAACATTCCTGCTGGCTGGGTCTCCGGAACCGTGAACGGAATAATCAGCGTTTCTTTAGCCCGGCGATACGGTTTAATTGTCGTCGTAAACTTGACCGTCTCACCCGGCTTTACCTTCTTTTTATCTGGTACCGCCGATACCAAAGAGGCCGTCTTGCGGTCGTTATCTACCGTAATATCAACCTGAACATCGATAATATCGGACTCTTTCTCGGTATTCTGACAAATGATGCTCATCGCCTGCATCAGTTCAGCCATCGAGATCTGTCCAACATCTGCCGTGTTATAGAACATATTACTGCGTGTCACTACACCATCTTTGACCGCATTCGTGCGGATTTTAAAAGCAACTTTAGCCGTACTGCCGCTCAGATCATCCGCCGTCTTGCTCAGTGATGCATAGGCAATACCGCCGCTAAGCTGCGCCAAAAAATCCTCATCATAGGCGATCCGCGCACCATAGGTCTCCGTCCGGCCCAGCGAATTATCCTGCACCCGGACTTTTACTGGAACGACTGAGGGAAACGTCCCGAGCGTGCCAGCTATGCCGGTGGCACGATCCTGACTGATCCGGCCAATGATATTGCCGATATTAGCAATCTTCATGCCATTGCTCTGTCCACTGATTGTACCGACGACCTTGGCATCGGTCATAAAATAATTGACATTGCCCCGATGCAGGAAAGGATGCCCAAAAGCCAGGATATTCTTTCCATCCACAGCCGTGACGGTACCAGTAGCCCCGACTGCAAAATCACCATAGGTAATCGCCACGCCGACAGCTGATCCCGGAACAAGCTTTGCATTATAATCAGTCTGCTGGATATCCGTCAGACTAGGCGCGCCCATCGGCAGGAACTGCGTCGTCCCCTGCGGATCGATCTGCTGCTTGAGGAAATTCAGGCTGGCCTGATTGAACCCCGAAAAATACATAACGGCTTTCGGCTCTGCTTTCGCGTTGACCGCCGTTGTTTTTGCCTTGGCAGCCTTCTCTTCATCCGCCTTTACTGCAGCCCGGGCGCGCTCCAGAAGATCCACGCCCCGTATCCTGCTATCATTCTTTTTATCGGCTGCCTCCTGCTTTGCTTTAGCAGCGTCGGCATTAGCCTGTATTTCAGCCACACGTTTGAGATCAATCGTATGGATACGCGTCTTATTCTTCAAATCCGGCAAACGCCACAATGGCGTCATCTCATCGATAGGCGTGATGAAAAACGTGTAGGGTGTCATATCCTTGATTCCCGCCGCCACTGCGCCAATCAGATAGCCATCCACATACACGGGGCTTCCGCTCATGCCCTGCAGAATACCACCAGTCTGTTCAATCACCGGACCAGATGCTTTGGCCATTATCATAGGTTCTGAACCCTTGCCGTTGTCCAGATTACCAATAATGTCCACCTGAAAATTCTTCAGCTGTCCCGAACTGTCTATCACAGTATAAGCAGTGCCCGTCATCCCTTCTTTTACCTGATCATGGGGAAGAATCGGGTCCATCGCCTGTGCTGGGATCGACTGTGCTGACAAGAGCATAACTGCGATTCCGGCAGCCGCCAGCTTTTTTATATAATTACGCAAAGAATTCACCTCATTCAAAACCTTATGTCCGCTGCACCAATCAATTCAGGCGCACAAACATGCATTGTGCTTTCATTATAACATAAACCAGCAATAAAACTAGTTGTTGCTGTCACTTTTTTACGACAATTAACGCACTCCCTACGGACCGTTCGCTGCCATCCGAAGGTGAATTCTGAACCTCGCCGCCAACGACCAGATCGCTGGACCCGCCACCATCCAGATTCATGGCATCCCTCGCTCCGACCTTCTTCAACAGTGCAGCCCATTCGGTAAGCGTCAGCCCATGGCTGTCCGCCTGCCGCCCATCCACGACACCGAAAAGATAATTGCCATTCTGCAGCACGGCAATGGCACTGCGCGGAGCACGGCCATATCGGATATCCGCGGGGAACGATTCATCTGCTGCTGTTACATTGACCTGTCCATCCTGAACCAGACGCGGGCCAGCGCCCATGATATCCACAGCATCATTCCATGGTGCTCCCAGCTCCTGCTGGATCACCGCCTTATCACCAACCTTGACCCCGGCAAACGCATCAGCTGCTGTTCCATGAACAGAAATAACGCAGCCATCCGCTGGAATAACCGAATTACCGGTATTGATTGCCGATACCTTTCCATTTACAATCGTATATTCCATCCCATAGTCATTTGTACGCGTACGGCTGCCGTACCATTTATTATAGATGGTCAGATTATTCTCGCCGCGCTCAGCATCGACGCCAGACACCGACTGACTGGCTCCACCTAACGTCACCGTCCCGCTATAGGAAACCCGTCCAAATACCGGACTCCCATCTGGCATAATACCAAACGCCGAACGATTATAATAAGTCGTTCCTGCCATCAGACCATCGATCTTTACCATACCAAGCATATCGCCGCTGCCTGCAAAATATGTTGCATTGATTGCCGCCACTGCATCATGGGCATCGGACATACCACTGGTCGCCTGCAAACCGGGAACATGATTTTGCGCCAATACCGGCTCGACTTTATAGAGATTCTTATCGGCCTCGAGGAAATACGCCGTAACCTTACCAGTATCATCCCAATATACATATTTCCGCTTTGCGATTCCCGGTGCCGCCAGCTCCGTATACATGCCATCCAGATTCAGCGCAGTGATACTGCCTGCGCCAGAGGAAACAGACTGCTGTGCAGGCTGTGTTGGCGCCGGCTGCCTGGCTGCTCCTGTATCCGCCGCACTCTGGGGCAGGACATCAATAAAGACGCGGGCCGGTGCTGTCAGCTTGTTCACTTTGTAGGTCATACCAGCTTTTAAACGCAGCGTCACGAGCACATGACCCTGATTCTGCGAGTAGCGGACTGACTCAATACGACTGCTATGAAACGGCGTTGGTCTGAAATTTTGTTCCGATACATCCTTAAAATCTACAATGATTTCCTGCCCGTCAGCCGATGTCCGGATCGTGTAGTCAGGCGTCGCCGATAAATCAAAAACCACCCGGTCATGCTCACTACCGCTATGATAGCGGGCCGCCGTCATATCGGCCCCCGCCGCAAACGTCAGCGACTGCAAAGCCAAAAAAATACCGAGTGCCAGCGGCAATGCTTTACGGATAAAATGATTCATATGGGACTACCTCCAAATACGCAAAGAAATGCTTCCACCCTTTCAGGGGAAGCATTCCCTAAAATCTACGATCGATTCCTTATTTCTTCCGGATCTTTGCTGCGGCTTCTTTCGCCGTCAGCGCCCCGAGCTCAGCAGCTCTCTCCTTCGCCTTCACCTGCGGAGATAACTGCCGATACATCATATCCGCCAGCCCAATCCTGCCAGTTTCTGACACATTCTTCATCAGCTCACTGTCCTGCATATCCTGAAACATCTTCTGCCCGTTCGACTCGCCAAACAGCTTATCTTCGGGGACGGTTGCCCGCATCTGTTTATACATCATCGACAGGAACATCGCCTCAAACCCCTTGCAGGCCTCTTTAAGTGCTTTGTCCTGCTTATCCACACCAGACTTTGCATTGCCGGATTTTTCCGTGGCCTTCGCTTTATTGGTCAAGGCCTTTAGCTTCTGCTCGAACTGGGCCGAGTCCGCCGAGGTCTGTGTCGAATCAAAATTCGTATTTGACGTTGGCTGACTGTTTATGGCCATTGCCGTCAAAGGAGCAATCTGCATCCTTGGTCCCTCCTGTTATCAGATAATCTGCAGATCCGCATGGAGAGCCCCAGAGGCCTTCATTGCCTGCAAAATCGAAATCGTATCACGCGGCGTCGCACCAACAGCATTCAAGGCACCAACGATATCACTGACATTGGCTGTTGCCGGCAGGACAATGCTGCTGGCCTTGTCCTCTTGTACTTTGACATCTGTATTCTTCGTTACAATCGTCGTCCCATAGCTGAACGGATCTGGCTGGTTTGCCTCCGTATTCTTCTGCACTTTAATGGACAGGCCGCCCTGTGTGATAGCAATTTCATCCACCGAGACGTCCCCGCCCATAACGATAGTTCCCGTACGCTCATTGACCACAATCCGGGCAATATTATCCGGCATCACCGGCAATTCTTCAATGGAAGACACAAAACCGACCACATTATTGCGATAATAGGCGGGAACGGTGATATCGATACGTCCCGGATTCGAAGCCTGAGCAATACCACCATACTGAGCATTGATTGCTGCTGCCATCCTGGTCGCCGTGGTGAAATCTGGCTGTGACAAGGAAATCGACAACTTGCCATCGGTACCCAGACCACCTTCGACACTGCGTTCTACGATTGCACCATTTGGTGTGGTACCAACAGTAGGAAAGTTCTTCTGTGCGGTATTGCTGCCGCGGCCAGCCGAAAAGCCACCAGTCGATATTGCGCCCTGTGCTACGGCATAGACCGTACCATTTCCAGCCTGCAGCGGTGTCTGCAACAAGGTCCCCCCCTGAATGCTCTTGGCATCGCTGATAGAAGATACTGTCACATCAATATTATCGCCTTCACGTGTAAACGGCGGCAATGTCGCCGTTACCATAACAGCCGCCACGTTCTTAGGCTTCAGCGATCCCTGCGCCACTGAAACGCCAAAATTCTTGAGCATGTTCGCGACCGACTGCAGTGTACTGATAGACTGCGTCGAGTCGCCCGTGCCATTAAGACCGACCACCAGACCATAACCGATCAGCTGGTTCGAACGAACTCCCTGGATTTTGGATATATCCTTGATCCGGGTCACTGCCGAATCTGCCGAAGCCAGCCCCGGCATCAGACTCAGCGCAAACATTCCGGCCAAAGCCAACATGAGTAATCGTTTCATTGCTTCCCTCCCTGGGCGCACTCTGTCCCACGCCCGATCCGTATCAGAACAGGAAATTGAACACCTGCGTCAGAATGCCCTGCCGCTGCTTCGCATTGAGCGGACCCTTGCCATCAAAACGCACCGTCGCATCGGCAATCTTCGTCGACGGAATCATATTTGAACTCGTCACGTCATCCTGACGGCAGACACCGCGGAATGTAATCTTATGTTCATCACGATTCTGCCAGATTGACTGCGTCCCTTCAACGGTCATATTACCATTAGGTTGGACATCCACCACCGTGACTGTAACATTACCTGCGACCTTATTGGTATCCGCCGACGAGCCTTTGGCCGAAAACGAATCCGATCCACTGGCCGAAGCCGCCTTCAGGAAATCGAAAATTCCAATTCCTGCTGCCAACGAAGTCTTCCCACTCTTGCTATTCGAATTGCTTTTTGAAATTGACGTCGTTGTCGACTCACTGATGACGATTGTCAGGATGTCACCAACCTCGCGGGCCTTACGGTCCGCAAAGATATTATGGGTATAACTGGCATCCGACCACAACGATTCAGCCGCCGCAAACGGAGCCATGCCAGCCGACAAAGTCAGCGACAAAGCCAGCGCAGCTGATAATTTTTTATAACGTTTCATCTATTCACACCTGCTTTCCTGCAAGCAATCAATCTTCGCTCATAACCTCTACCGTAGAAGCGTCCCGCACAATACCGGACAGGATCTTCGAGGATTTCGCATTGCGGACCCGGATACTTTTGCCAACGCGTCCGCGCTGCATCGCGATCCCCTCCGCCCGAACCTGTATGCCACGGTAACTCGTAAGTATCGTAACCGGCGAGCCGACATCCAGTACTATGGGATTTTGCAGCATGTCCTTTGCCACAATCTGTCCCGTACGGATGATCCGTGCCGGCACCCGCCCTTCAATCTCAGACGGAGTGCTCAGATAAAGACCGCGGGCCCCTTCTACTTCACGTTCCTCGACCCGTACATCAGCCGCCGTAATCGGCTTTTCCAGCATAAGATCATGAACCGCGACCAGCACTGGCTGATAAACATGAAGCTGATAATAACAGATGCCCCGACGATAAAACGTACCATCCACATACACCGAAACATAGACAGGCATAACCCCGTTATAACACAATTGCTTCGGCAAATCTACTTCGCAGATTATCGAACCGGCTGGCAGACGCATATCCGGAGCTGACCGCATAAGCCGAACCTCGCAGCGACGCGTCTCGCCAGTCTTTTTCAGCTCATCCCGGACCCGGCTTTCTGCAAGCTCAGCAAAACGCTCAGAGGATATCACCTGCGGGAACTTCTGATCCTGCAACCCTCCGCCATAGGCCTCTGCTGACGGCAGCAAAAAAAGACAGAAGAAGCCACTCCATAAAAAACACAGAATGGCTAACGAACTCTTCTTCAATTTCATGATCAGCGCTTAAGCCCGTTGGCAATCTCGAGCATCGAATCCGAAGTGGTGATAGCCTTGGAATTCGACTCATAGGCACGCTGCGAAATAATCATATTGACCATTTCCTCAACGATCTGCACATTGCTCATCTCCAGCGTGCTCTGCGCCAGCGTGCCAGAGCCTTCTTCGCCCGGATTGCTCTCGATCGCATCACCAGAAGCCGCTGATACCACATATAGATTCTTGCCTACGGCCGTAAGGCCTGCCGGATTGACAAACCGGGCCAGCGTAATCTGCCCAACTACCTGCTGCGTACCACCAGCCGGTGTGCAGGAAACCTGACCATCACCAGAAATAACGATAGAATCACTCGGTGCTGTCGCATCAATCGTAATACCATCAGCCAAAGGGTAACCATCCGTTGTTACCAGCCGGCGATTTGAGTCGAGCTTGAACGCCCCATCGCGCGTATAGCCTGTCGTCCCATCAGGCATCGTGACCCGAAAGAACCCTTCGCCCTGAATGCCAATATCCGTCGGGTTATCGGTGGTCTGCAGTGACCCCTGTGTCATGACACGATTCGTCGCCGCCACTTTCGTGCCGAGACCAATCTGCATGCCCGTTGGATACTGGGAGTCCTGACCACTCTGGGCACCAGCATCACGCAGCGTCTGATAGACCAGATCCTGAAATTCTGCCCGGACCTTCTTGCCGCCATAGGTATTTACATTCGCAATATTATTCGCAATAACATCCATATTCGTCTGTTGGCCCTTCATCCCCGAAGCTGCGGACCAAAGTGCTCTCATCATAGTTAGGATTCCTCCTTCGTTTCTCAAGATATAAAGGCGTATATCTTTTTTACCTGTTCTTCTTATTATCGGACAAACTGCTGGTCTTCTTAAATTTTTCTCTCAGCCTCTAATAACGCAGCAAGCCACTCAAAGTTTGCCAACTTCATTAACGGCTTTATCCAGAAGAGCATCCTGAGAGGTCACGGCTTTAGATCCGGCCTCATAGATCCGATAGTTATTGATAAGCTCGACCATTTCCGTCACGACATTCGTATTCGAATTCTCAAGCATTCCCTGCTGAATAGTCCCTGCGGCAGGCTGTGCCTGGGCTCCAGCCTGCGGATAATACAAGCTGTTTCCCTGTTTAAGCAGTGCCCGAGGATCCTTTCCGAACTGGACAAATTGAAGCGTAGCCACCGGCTGATTATCCGCCATGATCTGCCCCTTTTCGCCAATGGTGACCATCGTGGCTCTCGCCGGAATTGTAATCGGCCGGCCCTGATTATCCAGCACAGCCTGCCCGTTCACGGTCTGCAGCTGCCCGGAAGCCGCCTTATAAAAATTGCCATCACGCGTATAGCGGACTCCCTGCGGCGTCTGCACCGCAAAATAACCATCGCCCGCAATGGCCAGATCCAACGGATTGCCGGTTGTCTGCAAACTTCCCTGCGCATGATCGGTCGCAATATCGGCAACATAGGACCCAAGGCCGAGCGTACCGACCACTGGCGCTGCACCACCAATCGAAAAGCCATTGATTGACGTCACATCATTCTGCGGCTTACCATCATTAATTCGCCGGATGAGCATCGGAGCAAACTCCCGATTGATTGCATCATCACGTTTATAGCCGGTTGTACTGGAATTGGCCAGATTATTGGCAATGACATCCGTACGCTTCGTCTCCGTAATCATCCCTGCGCCCGCCGTGTATAGTCCACGCCACATGCCGTCTCACTCCCTCGCGCTGTCATTTCATTTCTGCCCCGGCCCATAATTTTGCCAAAGCATCTTATTATCTTTATTTCGCGATAAAAAGCGAAACTCCTTGCCGTTCCGCTTTTTCCTCAAATTTATTTTCCTGTCTTCATATTCATAGCCTTGCCATCAAACTTCGAGAACGTATCTAGAGCCTTGCCGCACCCTAATGCTACACAAGACAGCGCATCCTCGGCCAGAGCCGTCGGAATATCGGTCTCACGGCGGATCAGCTCATCGAGCCCGTAGAGCATTGCCCCGCCACCTGTCAGTACAATTCCACAGTCCATGATATCCGCCGAAAGCTCTGGTGGCGTATCCTCGAGCACCTTCTTGACGCACTCGACAATCCTCGAGACCGAGCCATGAATTGCTTCGGCTGCCTGCGCCGTCGTGATCTGCACATTTTTCGGCAGACCGGAAAGCATATCGCGCCCCCGGATATCCATGAGCTCATTGCGGGCCGTCTCAAAGGCAGCTGCAACACGTACCTTGATATCCTCAGCAGTACGCTCACCGATCATCATATTGAACTCACGCTTTACATAGGCAATGATATCCTCATCGAACTTATCCCCAGCAATACGCAGCGACGCACTGTTGACAATACCTCCCAGCGAGATAACCGCGATATCCGTCGTACCGCCGCCAATATCGACTACCATTGAGCCGCGCGGCTCTACAATATCAAGCCCTGCCCCGAGAGCTGCCGCTAACGGCTCCTCAATAAGCTGCGTATGGCGCGCGCCGGCCTGCTCAGCCGCTTCCTGAACCGCACGCTGCTCAACCATCGTCACACCCGACGGAATACAGATCATGATCCGCGGACGGAACACAAAGCTATGCCCGACCACCTTCTCAATGAAATGACGCAGCATACTCTCTGTGATGTCGTAGTCCGCAATGACACCCTCACGCAATGGACGAATTGCCACAATATTTCCCGGTGTACGGCCGATCATCTGATGGGCTTCTTCACCGATTGCCAGCACACGATTCGTATCACGGTCAATAGCCACCACTGATGGCTCACGCAGCACAATTCCCTTGCCTTTTACATAAACGAGCACATTAGCCGTGCCCAGATCAATACCAATATCCATTGACATTCCAAACATTTTTGTTCGTTTTCCCCTTCCAAACCCAAAGACCAGTATCACCTAATCTATATTATACAGACTGCACTGAAAACTCTATGGAATATCCTTAGAAATCTCCGTAAAGCTACATTCTATAATATATAATAAATAACACGGAAACACAACAACTATAATGGAAAAAACACCGGCAAATAACCATCGTGAAACAATTAACTAATTTTCACGTTATTTTCGACATTTTATCTAATTTTGTGAAAAATATCGCTTTTATTTCTTTGACGGGCAGCATTGACACCATTAAATATGAGTGCTACGATTAACACGACTTAGGGATATTTTTCACATTATAAACAGGGGGTTTTTACAACATGAACAACAGAAGGAAAATCGTCGTCATCGGTGCCAGCAACGTCGGTTCCGCCGTTGCCAACAAGATCGCTGACTTCCAGCTTGCTACAGAAGTCGCTCTGATCGACCTCAACGAGGATAAAGCCTGGGGCGAGGCCAAAGATGCCAGCCATGCCACGTCCTGCATCTACAGCACGAACATTAAGTTCCACCTTGGCGACTATGATGACTGCAAAGATGCCAATATCATCGTCATCACAGCTGGTCCTTCCATCCGCCCGGGCGAGACGCCGGACCGCCTGAAACTGGCTGGCACGAATGCCAAAATCATGAGCTCCGTCATGAGCGAGATTGTGAAGCGCACGAAGGAAGCCATGATCATCATGATTACGAATCCGCTTGATGTTGCTACTTATGTTGTTTCTACCCAGTTCGATTACCCGCGCAACCTCATCCTCGGTACTGGTACGATGCTCGAGACCTATCGTTTCCGTCGTATCCTGGCTGACAAATACCAGGTAGATCCAAAGAACATCAACGGTTATGTTCTCGGTGAGCACGGCAACTCAGCTTTCGTTGCCTGGTCTACGACGGGCTGCGCCGGCTTCAAGATCGACGATCTTGATGAGTATTTCCACCGCACGGACAAACTCAGTCATGCAGCGGTTGAGCAGGAGCTCGTACAGGTTGCTTATGATGTAATCAACAAGAAAGGCTGCACCAACACTGGTATCGCCATGGCAGCCTGCCGCTTCATCAAATCGGTACTGTATGATGAGCACACGATTCTGCCGTGCTCCGCAGTTCTCGAAGGCGAGTATGGCATCAAAGACGTTGCCCTCTCGATTCCGCGCATGGTCTGTGCTGATGGCATCATGCGTTCTTTCGAAGTTCATCTTACGGATGATGAGCTTGAGAAAATGCATGCCGCAGCCAAGAGCGTTCGCAGTGCGCTTGATGGTGCAGGCAGCAAATAATCCAGCCCCGCTGGTACCAAAAACAGGACTTTCTTCAGAAAGCCCTGTTTTTGCGTATATAAGAAGAGCCTCTCCGCCGAGAGGCTCTTCTTATATACAGGATTTGCAGTATTCACAATATAGTGATTCAGGGGGATTGAATCAGCAGGTGTGGCACTCGTCGTAAATACCGGCTTTCTTCAAAGTCTTGACTACAGTCTCGCCGATATGAGCGACCGTATCCGCTACCTCGATGCCAACAGCATTAAGGGCTTTGATCTTGTCTGCAGCCGTGCCCTTGCCACCAGAGATGATTGCACCAGCATGGCCCATACGCTTGCCCGGAGGCGCCTGACGGCCGGAAATGAAGGCGGCTACCGGTTTATCCGGCATATTCTCTTTGATCCAGGCAGCGGCATCTTCTTCCGCGTTGCCACCGATCTCGCCAATGATCAAAACGGCTTTTGTATCCGGATCGTTCTTGAAGAGCTCCAGTGCATCGATGAAGTCTGTACCCTTGACCGGGTCGCCACCGATACCAATAGCTGTGGTCTGGCCAATACCAGCAGCAGATAACTGGAACGTAGCCTCATAAGTCAGCGTGCCCGAGCGGGAAATAACGCCAACATGGCCTTTCTTATGGATGTAGCCCGGAATGATACCCAGCTTGCATTCATCAGTCGTGAGGATACCTGGGCAGTTTGGTCCGATCAGGCGGGTCTTCTTGCCTTCCATATAGCGGCGGACCATAACCATATCCTGTACCGGAATATGTTCCGTGATACAGACCACGAGATCAAGACCAGCGTCTACGCCTTCCATAATGGAGTCAGCTGCGAAGCGGGCCGGCACATAGACAACCGATGCCGTAGCCCCAGTTGCGTCAACTGCGTCCTGGACCGTATTAAATACTGGTACACCTTCTACCATCTGACCGGCTTTGCCCGGCGTAACACCGGCTACGATCTTCGTACCGTAGTCCAGCATCTGTTTCGTATGGAACGTTGCGGCCTTGCCCGTAATGCCCTGGACAATGACTTTCGTATCTTTATTGACTAAAATTCCCATGATTCAGGCCTCCTTAGGCAAATTACGCATTCTCCAGTTCTCTGACGCGTTTCACAATATCCTCAGCGCCGCCCTCCATGGTCGGAGCCATGAAAACATTGGCAATCGGCGTATTCTTAAGAATCTCGCGGCCACGCTCAACATTGGTGCCTTCAAGACGAACCACAACCGGAACCGGCAGGGATTTGCCGTCTTTGGAGATAATCTTTGCTGCATCAACGATTCCCTGAGCAACCAGGTCACATTTGTTGATGCCGCCGAAAATATTGACGAAAATACCTTTTGCCTGACCACCGTCGAGCATGATGCCAAAAGCCTCGGCAATCTTCTCTGGCGTGGAGTCGCCGCCAACATCGAGGAAGTTTGCCGGCTCACCGCCGAAATACTTAATGATATCGACCGTAGCCATTGCCAGACCGGCGCCATTGACCATGCAGGCAACATCGCCGCCAAGATTTACATAATTGAGATCAGCCTTGGAAGCGGTACGCTCTTTCGGGTCTTCCTCGCTCTCATCGCGCAGCGCCTCAACATCCGGATGACGGAACAGTGCACTGTCATCGAAGTTCAGTTTAGCGTCAAGCGCAATGACATCATCATCCGTCGTAACGACCAGCGGATTGATTTCAGCCAGCGAGCAGTCCTTGCCGACAAAAGCGTTATAAAGGCAGCCCATAAGTTTGGCTACTTTCCGGATGGCCGGCTGCGGGAAATGCATCGCATAAGCCATGCGGCTGGCCTGGAACGGTGCCAGACCGATTGCCGGATCGATATACTCTTTAACGATCTTTTCCGGCATTTCTGCAGCGACCTTCTCGATCTCCATGCCACCCTCTTCCGAGCCCATCATAACAACACGGGCAGTCTGACGATCAATAACAAAGGAGAGATAGTATTCCTTCTTGATATTGGAACCTTCCTCAATCAGGAGGCGGTTGACCTTCTTGCCAGCCGGACCGGTCTGTTTTGTTACCAGTGTCTTGCCGAGGATTTCAGCGGCATATTTCTTTACCTCATCGATATTCTTGGCAAGCTTTACGCCGCCAGCCTTACCACGGCCGCCAGCATGAATCTGTGCTTTGACTACCACGACAGGGGAACCGATTTCCTTAGCGTTTTTTACGGCTTCTTCAACGCTGAAGGCCGGCAGTCCGTTTGGTACATTTACACCGTAAGATTTCAGGATTGCCTTACTTTGATACTCATGAATGTTCATGGTCTTGCCTCCCTATTTGATATGGATCGTCGGGAATATTATCATTTATACTTGTTTACTCCCGTTCAACACATATATTGTATATTTTTTTCGCCTTTTTGTCTACTATTTTCGATTGATATTATTATTGTCATAAATTATCACAAATTAGGCAAACTCTGGCATATCACGCGAAAAATCCGCAAATGAATAAACACCATTTATCGATTTGATAAATGGTGTTTATTTTATAGTGTAAGCGTTTAACTTTTTTTCTGTTTAAATTCTTTCCCAGCAAAAGCTTCCAGCTCATCCGCTGCTTTATGCAGCATATCCTGAGTAATCTTATAGGGCATGATCCGGACATCCTGATGCTTTTCCGTCGCCTGGAACACGCGATGGATCTCGTCCTCGCTCGCGCCTGTTGCCTTGCGGTCCGTCGGCAGACCAACCTGCTGGCAGAACTCATAGTACCGCTTGAATTCTTCCTTCTGCCCGTCACAAAGCAGCAGCAGCAATGTACCATAAGCCACCAGACCACTGTGCTGCTGGCACTGTTCACCCGCTGAAAGATTATTGAGCTCAGTAAAGAGAATATGGGCCATATGTCCATTGTATTTCGGCGCTGCCAGATTGGAAACCATGCCACTCGTCATGACAACAGCCAGCACGACTTCCTCAAAGGCTTCGCTGGCAACATGATTCCGGTTGTCTTCAACCGCCTGAACACCATAGGCATACAGCGGGTCTACACACATGCGGGACAAGGCAATTCCCAATCCATCCCGATGACAGAGCTTCTTGCCCCGCGACGCAATCTGTGCCTCATAGTATTTAGCCATCGTATCGCCAATGCCGCGCAACAAAAACTCCACCGGGGCCTGTGCCAGCATCCGTGTGCAAAGGAACACATGGATTGGCGGCACATCCGAGTAAGCATACTCCTGAAAAGTCCCTTCCGGATGATAGATTGTGGCAATGCTGGCCGTACCAGCACAACTGCCAGCCACCGTCGGGAAGGTAAATAGAGGCTTACGCAGCGTATGTGCCACCTGTTTGGCCGTATCAATCACCTTACCGCCGCCCACAGCAAATACCATATCCGCCTCTTCAACCGCACGGTCACGGCTGATCTTCGCGATATTCTCATAGGAAGACTCGCCGCCAGCCAGCAGAAAGCCCGTAAACTCAAGGCCTACGCCCTCAACAGCTTTCGTCATCTTTTCCTGCGCCGCTTCAATGCCGCGGCGGCCGCCAATCACAACTACCGTCTTCCCGTAGCGCGGGCAAACCTCGCGAATCTTCTCATATGCTTCAACCCCGATCGTATAATCCGGGAATGTCATCGTATATCTGCCTTCCACTTTTGGTGCCTCCTTAGTCGTTAGTCCTTCGGCCACAGGACATAAACTGTCTGCGCCTTCCATGTCTCGCCTTTTTTCAATATCGGCTGCGGGAACTCCGGGTGTGCCAGGGCATTCGGATAATACTGCGTCTCAAGACAGAATCCCGTGCGGCGCTGGAACTCCACACCGTCCTTGCCCTTGATGCCTCCGCACAGGAAATTGCCGCTGTAGAACTGCACCCCCGGCTGGGTCGTATAACAGGACAGCGTCAGCCCGCTCTGATCAGACTCCGCATAGGCTGCCTTCTTCAAACCACCTTTGAGATAATCGATCGGGCAGTGCGGGTCAAAGCCGAACATCCCCTTCTTCATCTCGACCTGCACGGGCTCATCGCGGATGATCCAGTTGTGATCATAGCCCTGCCCCATCTGCAGCTCATCAAAATCATCATCGATATGATCGCCGATACGCGTCAGGTCACGCAGATCCATCGGCGTACCATCAACCGGCAGGATCCGGCCATCCGGCAGCGACTCTGCATCGGCCCAGGTGTACTGGTCCGCAAAGATCTGGACCTTCTGGTCGAGCACCGGTGCCGCCTGGAACCCATCCAGATTGAAATAGGTATGGTTCGTCAGGTTGCAGATCGTATCCTGATCGCTCACTGCCTCATAGCGAAGAGACAACTCATTGTCATTGGACAGAGAGTACAGAACCGATACCGTCATATTGCCCGGGTAGCCGCCTTCACCGTCTTTGCTGTGATAGGTCAGCTTCACACCTTCATAGGTCTCTTCTGCCGTCCACAACTGATCATGGAAGCCATGGAACCCGCCATGGATATGATTCTGCATCTTCGATCCCGTATTGAGATCCAGCTGATATTCATGGCCATTAATGACCGCCCTGCCACCAGCGATCCGGTTTGCATGGCGTCCTACGACTCCGCCCATACTTGTATCATCTTTCTCATAGGCTGCCGCATCATCATAGCCAAGTACGACATCGACGAACTTGGCGTCCTTGCCCATGATGTGCCAACTGGTCAGCCGCGCTCCATATGTCGTGACCTTTGCCTCGGTACCCTTCGTGTTACGGAGCGTATACAGCTCCACGCTACGGCCATCGCTGAGCGTTCCAAATGATTCTTTTCTAATAATAGCCATGAAATATCCCTCCGCGGATTTCAATTTGGAATTGCCGTTGATTTCAAACAATTCTATGCAGATTCACTTTACCCCATCGCGTTTTGTTTGTCAACCGATTTCTATTTTCTATCATATTTTCTATTCACTGACTATGTCTCCATGAAAAAAGGAATCAGCCTAGTGCCGATTCCCCGCGGTCATAATTCGGTTACATCAATCTCGTTGATGTGTTCAACAACGCGATCAGCCAGCGACAGATCCTGTTCACCCGAGTGCGGATTATGAAATGCAATGCAGTACATCCCAGCATTCTTCGCGGCCATGATCCCATTCTCAGTGTCTTCCAGCACCATACACTGCGCCGGCTCTACCCCCAGCCGTTCTGCCGAAATCCGATAAATTGCCGGATCCGGTTTACTGGCTGGCAGGTCTCCGCCCGAAAGCACCGACTGAAAACAATCGCGGATTCCGAACTGGTCCAGCACAGTATGCATGACCACTGGCCACGATGAAGTCGCCAAAGCTAAGGGGATTCCCTCCGACTGCAAGGAATGGATAAGCTCTACCGTCCCGGGAACCGGCTCAATGGTGCCGCTCCGCAGGACCTCGAGATAATGATCATGCTTATACTGCACCAGATCCTCCGGCTGAATATCGGTCCGCTGTCTCTTTGCCAGAACCTCGCCAAATATCGCCCCACTGGTCCGGCCCATATATTGCACCAGATCCTCTTCATTGAACGACAAGTCGAAATGATGAAAGGTATCCATCTTCACCCGCGAATGGATTGGCTCACTATCGATAATAACCCCGTCCATATCAAAAATAAATGCTCCGGCCTTATGTCTCAAGCAAAATTCTCCTTTTCTCATTTTGCAGCATCACGCTGCTGATCACGTAGCAACAACCCATTGAATTCTTCTTCCGGCAACGGCCGCGAGAAATAATAACCCTGGATATCCTCGCAGCCGATGCTGCCAAGGAAGTCCACTTGCGGCTTCGTCTCGACACCTTCTACCACAATGCCCATCTCCAGATTCTGGGCCATACTGACGATTGCACGGATAATCGCACTGGCACGGGTCGAGCGTTCAATCTCACGCACAAAGCCCATATCGATCTTCAGCACATCCACAGGGAGATCCTTGAGCATATTCAGTGAAGAATAGCCGCTGCCAAAATCATCCATCAGGACCGAAAAGCCATTCATCCGCAGTTCACGGACCACCATCATCAGCTGATGCGGATTATCTGTATAAGCGCTCTCCGTAACCTCCAGTTTCAGCATCCACGGCTCAAGTTCATACTTCTTGATCAGATGCAGCAGAAACTCAATCAGATCGAGATTGTAGAAATTCAGCCGCGAAACATTCACCGACACCGGAACGAACGCCCCGCCACGCGCCAGTGATGCCTTCAGGAACCGGCAGGCCTCTTCCCAGATAAACCGGTCCAGCCGGACAACAAAGCCATTGCGCTCAAACACGGGGATGAACTTTCCCGGAGGAATCATTCCTTTCACCGGATGGTTCCAGCGGACCAGCGCCTCAGCACTCACAATCTGATTCGTACGAAGATTATAGACCGGCTGCATATAGACGCAGAACTGACCTTCCTGCAGCGCAAACTCCATGTCCCGGACAATCATCTGCTCCTCCAGCATGAGCTCGCGCATACTTTTATCATAGTAGGCATACCGCGTTATATAATTTCCCTTGACACGATTCAGCGCCATATGCGCACGATCGCACATCTGATCGACCGGCAGAAAGGCATTATCGACCGGATAGACCCCGGCGTAAAAAAGGATATTGTGACTGATCCCGAGCGACTGGACCGTACTGTCGAGCCCGGCAATCAGCTTTTCAATGTTAAGCTGCGAAGCTGGCAGGCACAGAGCAAAATGATCAGCTTCAATCCGCGCACAAAGACCTTTCTCTCCCATGATGACTTTAAAATAATAGGCCGCTGTCTTCAAAATCAAATTTCCCATCTCAATGCGGAACAGATCATTGATGACCTTGAAACAGCTGATATCTAAATAAACAATATTATACGCCGTATCAGCATTGCCCTGCATAAGCTCGGCGGCCTTCCGGTAAAACGTCTCGCGATTATAGATCTGCGTCAACGAGTCCTTCTCGATATAACGATGCATCTCGACCAGCTGGCGATCCTTGGCCAGCTGCTCAACCTTGCGCCATTCATTCTCGAGCCGGGCCATGACATTCTTTACCCGGCACCGTATGATGGTCGGATTATATGGCTTGGTAATGAAATCCGCTGCGCCCATCTCCATCGCCCGCGCCTCACTATCGCCGTCGCTGCGCGCCGTCATGACGATCACCGGGATTCCGGCATACTGATCCCGGCGTTTCATGATTCCCAGCAACTCGTAACCATCCATCACTGGCATGACCAGATCGACCAGCACGATACCTACAGGCTGGCTCTCAATTATCTTCAATGCTTCCTGTCCATTCACCGCTTCCAGCACAGTATATTCGTCCTGGAAAAATTGGGAGAGCACCGCCCGGTTGATCTCCACATCATCGACTATCAGCATCACAGTTTTTTCGTCCATAATCCCGCCTTCTTCACTATGCCACTCACCAAAGGGGTCCAATAGATATATATGTTAATTATACTACAAAGGGTCCCAAAAGTCCTCTAATTGGCAAGCAAATATATAGCAGCGCCCCTGTCTGATCTTGTAGGAAATCAGACAAGGGCGCTGCTAAAAGCTTTATGTGAATTCTATACGCCAGAGGCGCACTCAGAACCTTGCCTGGAAAACAAGATTCAAGAGGAAAAGAAAGCCAAGTCCATACCCCAGTGCATGGACTTCACGGACACGCCCATCCATGAGCTTCAGCAGGGGATATGCTGTAAACCCAAAAGCGAGACCCGTGGAAATACTGCCCGACCAGGGGATCAGCACAACGACCAGAAAGGCGGGGAACCATTCTGAAAAGTCGTTGAAATCCATGTACTGAAGCTGCTGCATCATCATGGCACCAGTAATAATGATAACAGGTGCGATGGCAGCCTGGGGCACAAAGGAAAGAAAAGGAATAAAGAAAAGAGAAAGGGCAAACAGCGCAGCCGCCGTCAGGGCCATAAGCCCCGTTCGGCCGCCACTCGCGATACCAGCTGCACTCTCAGCAGCCGCAACCGTCGGGCTGGTGCCCAGTAAACCCGAGAACATGGTCGTAATGGCCGAGCCCTCGAAGGTTTTCTTAAATCGGCGCTGATCAGGAAGAATTCCCTCCAGCAATCCCATCGTCTCGAAAATCATAATCATCGACATCGAGAACACCGACAGGAGAAAAGGAATACTGAGAATATGCGAAAAGTCTGCCTGAAACATCAGCTCCGGATACAGACGGATATGACTAAGGTTGAGATCCAACGGCACCGCATCGCGGATACCGGCAAAATAGCCGACCAGACTCGTCGCGATAATGGCCAGGAAGAAACTGCCCATCACCCCCCGCAGGTAAAGACCAAGGCTCAATACTAAACCAAACAAGGCCAGTAACGCAGCCGGATTCGTCAATGAGCCAAGCTCAATGATTGAGCTCGTTCCGCGCTGAATCAGCTGTGCTTTTTCCAGGCCAATCTCGACCAGATACAGACCGATCCCAGCTGTAATTGCACATTTCAGCGATGAAGGAACAGCCTGACTCAACCGGATGCACCAACGGGTACAAGCGACAAAGGCAAAAACCAGGCCGGACACCAGCGAGATCGCAATTGCTTCATGCCAGTGCAGCCCCATATGAACGCAGATCGTATAGGTAAAAAATGCATTGATGCCCATACCCGGCGTCAGCACAATCGGCGCATCTGCCACAAACGCCATCAGCAGGCAGCCAATAATTGAGGAAAAGATTGTCGCAAACACAGACAGCTCGGCGGGGATACCCGCATCCGCCAGAATCAGCGGATTAACGATAATAATATAGGATATAGCAAAAAACGCCGTAATCCCTGCGATCAATTCCCGCTGCCAGACCTTACGGTCTTTAAGTGCACCGCCAAATAAATGCTTCATAAACTGCGTCGTCCTGCCTTTCCTCGATTTCTATCACTACTATAAGTCTACACACTCTAACGTAAAAAAAAAAGGACATTTGTCTATAATGTCCCTAAATTAATTATTTATCTTTATTCTGAATCTTACAGTATTATTCACAAATCCATATTTCACTATCTGCGTAAAATATTATATAATAGAAGCAATTACCATTTCAAATGGGCTAAGAAAGGATACAACTATGAAGCTTGACTACATGCTCACTCACATGCCGGAGGAGATCAAACGTCAGATTAGCCATAAAATTTTCCTGCCAGGTGAGTCCGTTGTCCGCAAAGGTGAGCAGGCCGACCACGTCTACCTGCTCACTCAGGGCAGCACCCGCGTCAGTAACGAATTTGCCAGTGGTCAACGATTCACCTTCGGCTCGCTCGAAGTTCCCGACCTCATCGGCGATCTTGAGGTTCTCGCCGGGCAGCCGGTCTTCTCGGCATCCAACGAAGCCATCACTACCTGCAACGTCCTGACAATGAGCGCCGCCACCTTCCTGCAATGGATGCGGGCAGACAACGAGTTTGCAGTGGCAGTAGCACAGCTGCTCGCCGCCAAAATGTATCCGACCTCCAACGAAGCCGGCCGCGTCAAGTTCCTCCCCAGTCTCGAAAGGCTGCATACCTATCTGGTAAAGCGGCAGGGCGACATCCGGACGGATCTATTTATCCTGCATACCAGCCGGCAGCAGATTGCCGATGATATCGGCACCAGCGTCAAAACCGTCAATCGCGGCGTCACAAAACTGAAAGAAGCCGGTCTGATTGGCCTGCATCACGGCAAGATCACCATCACCCCGGAACAGCAGCAGGCATTGCGCAAAACATTGCCGATCATTGACGACTAATCGATAATGAAAGGAACACTCATGCACTTCACCTGGAAAAAAACCATCCTGTTCACCGGGCTGGCACTTATGCTGATCGGTATATTCGGTCTGTCCTATACCTGGAACATTGACCACCGCAGCGCCGACAGCCTGTCATCCTACTGCCGCATCGACTTCCAAAGCTCCCACAATGAGACCGGAGGGCTCGAAGGAGCTGTTCTTACACTCTGGGACTGGCGCTATGACGATGCCAAACTCAAGCCGGACGCCATCCTCTATACCGATGGTGCGGCCTGGGAAATGAAAGCCGCCGTCAAACAAACGCCGCCACCACACGATAGCAAAGCACACGAATATCAAAACGAGAACAAACTGTTCGTTGAACTGCCCCATTCCAGTCTGGCAGCCATCAAAAAAGCAGATAGTGTCCGCTTCCGCTTCTATTACGATAATGGGCAGACGATCGACCTGCCGCTCAACGCCCCCGATCTGGAATACTGGAAACGACAGGTTGAATAAAAAAGATGCAGCCAGCTGCTTTTAGCAGCCGACTGCATCCCTATTTATTTCTTATAGATACGTGGCACCCTCGGACCAATCAGGCACGGGACCTCGTAGTTGATGGTCCCCAGCCAGCTGGCAGCCTCATCGACGGTCAGCGTCGCGCTGCCAAAAAGAGTAGCCGTATCCCCGATCGAAACCTCCGGGATATCCGTTACATCGATCATGACCTGATCCATACAGATACGGCCGGCAATCCTGGCGCGGCGGCCACGGATTTCGACGCAGCCCTTCTGAGCATACGCACGGATATAGCCATCGGCATAGCCAATCGGCAGCGTCGCGATACGGCATTCCCGCTCAGCCGTGAACTGGCGGCCATAACCGATACTCTCCCCCGGATGCAGTGTTTTCAGCCAGACAACCTTTGCCTGCAGCTTCATGACCGGCTGCAGCGTAATCGGATGGGACACCTCTGACGACGGCCACAGGCCATACTGGATGACCCCCGCCCGCACCATATTGAAGTGAGCCTCAGGAATCTCAAGGATAGCCGCCGACTCGGCAATATGGCAGAGAGGCAGCGCAATCCCCTGCTCTTTTACTGCAGCAATCGCCTGCTGAAACTTAGCCAGCTGCATCCGTGTATAGGCCTTGTCCCGGCAGTCTGCCATCGCAAAATGGGAGAACATTCCTTCGATCTCGATTCCGGGCAGTGCCGCAACCTTCGCCGCGAGCGCACCAATCTCTTCAGGCCGAACACCAATGCGTCCCATGCCCGTGTCCACTTTCAGATGGACACGCACCGTCTTATGCTGGGCGACTGCCGCTGCCGACAGCGCCCGTGGCAAGGCGTCATCGCAGACAACCTGCGTGATCTCATAGGCAACGACATCGGCAGCCTCTTCTGGCAAAACCAGCCCCAGCAGCAGGATTGGCGTTGTAAACCCTGCCTGACGCAGCTCGATGCCTTCTGACAGCGTAGCTACGGCCAGATAGGCAGCACCAGCTTCCACAGCAGCTCTCGCTACCGGGATTGCCCCATGCCCATAGGCATTGGCTTTCACTACGGCACAAAGCTTCACAGCCGGATTCAACTGCTTCCTGATTTCCTGATAATTATGGTTTAAAGCGCCAAGGTCGATTTCTGCCCAGGCTGCACGAATTGACATCGTTCGGTCGCACTCCTTCTCTATACAAGGCTTATCCTCGAGATTTAAGTATAGCAAAAGTATCGGACAAAGTCCATAAAGGTAACTATGATGAAAATGCTGAAAAAAGCGGATATCCTGCTTATCCTGTGCCTGCTGCTGCTGTCACTGATTCCACTGGCACGATGGGCAGGCCGACAGCCGGACAATCTCTATGCCGATATTACCGTTGACGGCCGGCTGGAACGGCGGATTCCCTTGTCATCCCATCAGGGCCGGGAAGTCTTCACCATCCAGACAGCAGCCGGCAGCAATACGATCTGCGTGGAGGATGCCTCAATTGCCGTGATCAGCGCCGATTGCAGCGATGCGGTCTGCGTCGACACCGGCAAAGCCAGACATCCCGGCGATATCATCGCCTGTCTGCCGCATCGCCTGATCATTGAAGTAAAAGGCAGCACCGCAAGCCAGCCTGCCGATGAGGAGCTGATCCACACACGATGACAAAAACTTTTAAAACCGTATATCTGTCACTGTTAGTTGCCCAGTCGCTCGCGCTATTCCTGTTCGAGGGACTGATCCCGCTGCCATTTCTCGCACCGGGCGCCAAGCTCGGCCTCGCCAACCTCATCACCCTGATAGCCCTCTACACCCTGCCGCGCTGGCAGGATACTCTGCTTGTCATCCTCGTGCGGATCATTCTCGCCACGATGTTTGGCGGCGGACCGACTATCCTGCTCTACAGCCTGAGTGGCGGCCTATTGAGTTTTGTTGTCATGCTTCTGCTGCGACGCTACCGCTGTTTTTCTCTCCTTGGCATCAGTGCCGCCGGCGGTTTTGCCCACAACCTTGGTCAACTCCTAGTTGCCAGCCTGGTCATTGGCAATCCCGGCCTGCTGCTCTATCTTCCCATCCTTGGTCCCTGTGGGCTCCTGACCGGTCTATTATTGGGCAGCTGTAGTCAATTGATGTTAAAAAAACTGTCCACTAAGCGCTTTCCATCATTCTAATAATAGCCACCATATAAAAAAGACCTCCGCAAATGCGGAGGTCTTTTTACAATCATACTCTGTTTCTGATGGTTAAATCAGAAGAAGAAGTTAACACGACCGAAGATGTTGGATACATCTTTATCGTCAGACAGCTGCTTGCCATAGCCATAACGGACCTGAGCAACAACGTTCTTGAACGGCGTGTAGTTAGCACCAACTTCCCAAGCCTTCTGGTTTGCCTTTACAGCATCGAAGGTATTGAAGAAGTCAACATTCTGACCAAGGTGGCGGTAAGCAACCCATGCACCCCAAGTGCCCTTGTTCTCAGCCTGTGCGCCCTTGTAGGAAACCTGAGCACTGCCAGCCTTCTCATAGTTGTCAGCATCATGGTTCTCAGCATAGAAACCGTTCATAGCAACATTTTTGCTAAACGTGTACGTGCCCTTCAGGAGCCAGATGTTAGCTTCATCCGTCGTGCCATTCTTATAAGTCGTAGCCTCACCATAATTCTTGACATCCATGCTGTTCAGATGGTGGTAATCAGCACCAACAGACAGCTTGCCGAACGTATGATCCAGGCCAGCATACTGGTAGTTAGCTACATCAGTAGCATCCGTATCGGCATTATTCAAGCGGCCAGCCCCCAACGTCAGCTTCGTAGCACTGCCGAAGGAAACCTGAGCACCGGAGAACGTCGTATCAAAGATGCTATCGTCATCGATCTGAGCGAACTTACCGAACTTCACCTGGAAATTGCTATAGTCGCCCTGAGCCCATACACGCTTGAGCACAACGTTGCCGCTGCCATCAGTGCCATCAGTGTCGCCTTTATCCTCTGCAAGATCAGAGTTGGCATCGAGACGTGCCTTCACATGCCAGTTGCTGTTGATCTCTGCCGACGGCTCAAGACGGAACAGTACATTGTTGGTATGTTTATCTGCATTATCAGACTGACCAGCTTTGCGATTACGAGATATGGTATACTCAGCCGTGCCATTCCATTTAACCATGTCAGCATTGCGCTCCAGGTTGGATACGCGAACACCGAGGTTGTTCAGCTCATCAGCGAACTCAGCTGCGAGTTTGTCAACGAGAGCCTTGTCGTTGCCACTAACGTTTGGCTTAGCCATAGCTTTAGCAACAATCTGTGCCATCTCATAACGCGTGATGTTCTTGTCGCCGTTGAACTTGCCATCGCCATAACCCGTGACAACGCCATCAGCAGCCAGCTGCGTTACAGCATCATAAGCCCAATGGTCAGCCGGAACATCGGAGAACGGGTTTGCAGCAGCGAAAGTCGTGCTGGCAGCGCCAACAACCAGAGCGGTCGTCAGAGCAGATACGAGAGTCTTTTTCATGAAGAACTCCTCCTTAAATAAAACGATAAATTAACTTTTCGTCTGGAGAAGCCATTAAAAGTTCCTCATGAGTGTCCATGTTTCCTCAGTCTCACTTCTAATTCCCTCTCAAGACATTTTTATAATATCACAACGTGACATAAAACGCAAGCTTTTATAGATAACAATTATCATCTAGCGGATTAAAGTTTAGTTAATGCAGCAAAAGGCCCTCCGCAGTGGCAGAGCGCCTTGCTTGCTATATGTTGTTGCTTTACCCAATCAGAAGAAGAAGTCGACGCGGGCAAACAGCTTCTGGGCATCGCGGTCGGCCACGATATCTTTACCGTTGAAGTATTTGCCAAAGAAGACGACATTCGGGACCAGCGTGTAGGACGTGCCTACCTCTATTCCCTTCTGTCCGCCATCAACGCCATCACCATACGTTGACCACGGAGCTGCATACTGTCCAAGATGACGGTACGCAAGATACATGCCCCAACTGCCCGGATTGGCCGCAGCTGCTCCCTTATAATCGAACTGGACACTGCCAGCCTTGTTGTAATGGTCAGCCTTGGTGTTATAGGCATACTCTGCTTTCAGCGCGGCATTCTTGCTGAAACGATAGCTGGCATTGGCAGACCAGATATCCGCCTTGAACTTGTTGTCTGTCGCACCGTTGTCATAAGCAGCCAGACCGCCAGCTACTCCGTCAGCATTAACGAATTCACCAGTCAAATGCTCATAAGCAATGCCACCGACCAATTTACCGCCATTATCGAGCTGCAAACCAATTGCCTGGAAATTGGCCGTATCCTTCTTAGTTGCGGACTCAAAGAGCGTCGTATACTGATCATCCTTGAACGCAGCCCCACGGCTCATGTCACCAAACTGCGTATCATCCAGACGGCCGGCTTCGAGCGTTACTTTGAGTGCCTTGCCAAACGTAACGGCTGCACCAGAGAATGGATCATCCGTCGTCGACAGCAGGTTGATGCTGTTCGGCAGTTTACCGAACTTCACATTCAGGTTCGGATAGCTGCCCTCTGCCCAGACGCGCTTGAGTTTCGGATCATTGGCCACCTCATCGGAATTCATTTTCAAATTGGCATCAATACGCGCATGGACCATCCAGTTGGCATTGATCTCCGCATGCGGCTCAAGACGGAACGTCAGATCATTATCATTATTCCTGGAATGATCTACATCGTGGCGCGTGCTCGTATACGTGTACTCCATGAGTCCATTCCACTTTACCTTGTCGGCATTGCGCTCAAGATTGGCTACACGCACGCCTAGATTGTTCAGCTCGTCAGCAAACTCAGCTGCGAGTTTGTCAACGAGAGCCTTGTCGTTGCCACTAACGTTTGGCTTAGCCATAGCTTTAGCAACAATCTGTGCCATCTCATAACGCGTGATGTTCTTGTCGCCCTTGAAGGACGTATCGCCGTAACCTTCGACAACGCCATCAGCAGCCAGCTGCGTTACAGCGTCATAAGCCCAATGGTCAGCCGGAACATCGGAGAACGGATTTGCAGCAGCGAAAGTCGTGCTGGCAGCGCCAACAACCAGAGCGGTCGTCAGAGCAGATACGAGAGTCTTTTTCATGAAGAACTCCTCCTTAAATAAAACGATAAATTAACTTTTCGTCTGGAGAAGCCATTAAAAGTTCCTCATGAGTGTCCATGTTTCCTCAGTCTCACTTCTAATTCCCTCTCAAGACATTTTTAATCCTATCATAAAAAAACAAAATATGCAAGCAGTAATAGATAACAATTATCATCAAGCAGGTTAAAGTTTGATTAATAAATTTAAAAACATTTATCATAAACTTGTCATTTTCCTGAACAGCGCTTCCGTTTTATGTTGCAAAAAGAGGAATCCCCAATGAACAGCCGTCCATCGGGGATTCCTCTTTTGGGAAATGTTTCGCTACAAAGAGTTTAGAACTGGAACTCTACCCGGCCGAAGAGCTTCGAAGCATCTTTGCCGCTATCGAGCTTCTCGCCATTGAAATATTTCAGGCTGGCAATTGTGTTCTTGGCAACCGTATAGTTGGTCCCAATCTCCCAGCCTTTCGTCCCAGCCCATGCACCATCATAAGAGGGATCAAAAGCTACGTTCTGGCCAAGATGACGATAAGCCGTGTAGATGCCCCAGGAACCACGGTTGGCTGCCTGTGCCCCTTTATAATCGAGTTCTACCGTACCAGCCTTCTTATAATTATCGGCCTTGGCATTTTCTGCATATTTTCCGGTAAGTGCGACATTCTTGTCGAAGTTATAGCCAAGGTTAGCACTCCAGATCTGGGCATCATCGCTCGTGCTGCCATCACGGTAGTTTGCCATCTTCGTCAAAACATCGCTGTTGAGATGATGATAGGCCGCACCAATGCTCAGTTTATTCTTGCCATACTGCAGCCCAACACTCTGCATATTCGAAGCATCATCGCTGCCATTACTGTTTACCGCATCACCAATATAGCTGTTATTCGTACTGCCGTTCATGTCCCAGCGGCCAGCCTGCAATGTAAGCTTCAGATCTTTACCAGTCGTAACGGATGCACCGGAAATCTCATCATCAAAAAGCAGATCGCTGTCGAGCTGCATCGGCAGTTTGCCCAGTTTGATGTTGGTATTGCCATACTGGCCGTCAGCCCAGATACGCTGAAGCGATACATTGCTGTCTTCAGTCGTATTAGCGGCAGTACCACTATCCTTTGACATATTTGTTGATGCATCGAGGCGGGCATTTACATGCCAGTTATTGTTGACTTCAGCGCTCGGTTCAAGACGGAAGAGCAGCTCATCATCATTTGTTTTGCTCTTTGCCTGACTCTCATCACGCGTGCTCGTATACGTATAGCGGGCCTCGCCGTTCCATTTCACCTGATCCGCATTGCGCTCCAGATTCGATACACGAACACCCAGCGTATTCAGCTCATCAGCGAACTCGGCAGCCAGTTTATCAACCAGCGCCTTATCTGTGCCGCTGACATTCGTCTTGGCCATTGCCTTGGCTACCATCTGCGCCATCTCATAACGCGTAACATTCTTATCGCCCTTGAATGTGCTGTCGCCATACCCATCAATGACCCCATCGGCAGCCAACTGGGATACCGCATCATAGGACCAATGATCAGCCGGAACATCACTGAACGGGTTGGTTGCTGCAAATGTAGTAGAAGCCGCACCTACAACCAGTGCCGTCGTCAATGCAGATACAATTGTTTTTTCATGATAATCTCCTCCAATTCGTAACAAACGAAATAAAATATAATTTTGTTCCCCAAGCTTCGCTGATGGAGGTTCATGAGTGTCCTTGTTTCCTCAGTACCTCGCTGTCAGCCCCTCGCTCCCTTGGAACAATTTCATTCTATTACTTGACCAGATCAAATACAATAAGAGAAGGATTATTCTTTCGTTAGCGTTTGATTAAACGATTTACTAAGTCAACTATAATAAAAATAAGAGAACCCCCGCAGTTGCAGGGGTTCTCGATGAAATCCTGAAAATAAGAGTTTAGACGTTGATTAGAAGAAGAACTCAACGCGGCCAAAGAGTTTGGATGCATCTTTGTCCGTAGAGAGATCTTTTCCCTTGAAATAGATAGCCTTGGCCTGGATGTTCTTGAACAGCGTATACTGCGTGCCAACTTCCCAGCCCTTCTGGTTATTGCCAACACCATCAACATTTGGATCAATGGATACATACTTACCAATATGACGGTAAGCAACGTAAGCGCCCCAAGAACCGACATTGGCTTTATTTGATCCTTTGTAGTCCAACTGAGCCATACCAGATTTGTTGTAAAAATCTGCCTTGTTATTATCAATATAGGCACCACTCAGTGCTACATTCTTATTAAAGCGGTAGCCGCCAGCAACTTCCCATGCACCAAGAGAATCTTCCGTTGCAGACTTGGAATAGCCTGCAACCTTAAAGTCCGAGCTGGAAGCATGATAGTACGCAGCTGTTCCCGTTGCCTTACCCAAGTTGTAAGTCAGGGCAACACTCTGTAGATTCGCAGCATCATCCCCCGTTGCAAGACCTGACATTTTAGTGTCTTTATTGATATCAATACGCCCAGCAACTACCGTTGCCTGCAATTTATTGCCAAACGTTACTGCCGCGCCAGACATCTGATCATTGAGCATCAATGTCTTATCATAATTAGTGAGATCCGGGAACTTACCGAGCTGGACACTGAAGTTCTTATAATCGCCCTGTGCCCAAATGCGCTGCAATACGACATTGCTGTTCTGAGATGCACCATGCGTATCCCCTGCTGTATCCTTCGCCATATCGGTCGATGTATCCAGACGAGCTTTTACATGCCAATGAGCATTGACTTCCGCCGACGGCTCAAGGCGAAGCAGCATCTCATCATCATTCGTTCTGGTAGTTGCCCCATTCAACGCTTCAGTACGTTTGCTGGTATACGTATAACGGGCCTCGCCGTTCCATTTTACCATATCGGCATTGCGCTCGAGATTCGATACACGAACACCAAGGTTGTTCAGCTCATCAGCGAACTCAGCCGCCAGTTTGTCAACCAGTGCTTTATCCGTGCCGCTGACATTCGTCTTGGCCATAGCCTTGGCTACCATCTGCGCCATCTCATAACGGGTGATATTTTTGCTGCCCTTTATATCAAATTGTAAACGTTTCGTTAATTTGCCCCAGCGGTCGACCAGACACAGAAAAAGAGTCTCCTCAAAATAGAGAAGACTCCCTGCATCGCACATGTGCGGATAACAGATTGCGTTCAATTAGAAAAAGAAGCTTACGCGGGCATAGAGCGTTTCTGCATTCTTATTCGTGGCCAGATCCTTCCCCGTGAAATATCCCAATGTCGTCAGTACATTCGTATACGGAATATAGCTGGCGCTGAAATCCCAGCCCTTTTCATTATTAGCCGAACGGGCCGTATCATAGGTCGGCATCAGGCTGACGTTCTGTCCCAAATGACGATAGGCAACAAATGCCCCCCAGGAGCCTTTGTTCTTCTTATCTGCGCCTTTGTAATCGAGCTCAATATTACCGGATTTATTATAGCTGTCTGCCTTGGCATTTTTCGCATAAGAGCCGGCAAGTGCTACATTCTTATCAAACGTATACTGTCCGCCCAGCGACCAGATCTGAGCCTTGTCCGTAGTGGAACCATCATGATAATTCCGAACATGTTTAAATACGTCGCTGCTGAACTGACGGTAGGCCGTTCCGAGATTCAGCTTGCCGAGCGCATAGCCAAGATCAAGCCCCTGATAGCTGGCGGCGTCATCGTCCAGACCTGCAATACGTGTTTTAATCCCATCATTGGCATCGCCAAGATTCCAACGACCGGCTTCCAGCGTAGCCTTGAGCTTGCTGCCAAAAGTTAACTGCGCACCACTAAAGAAATCATCCATTACCAGACCAGCATCCGCTGTGGAATATAACGGCAGCTTACCAGCTTTTACTTCAAAATTATGATACTGTCCATCCGCGTAGATATAAGACAATGTCATTGCGTTGCTGGTATCTTTAGACGTATCAACAGATCCCGTCAGACGTGCATTGACATGCCAGTTGTCATTGATCTCCGCCGTTGGAAACAGGCGGTACTGCAGCGAATCCGTGTTGCTCTTTGTCTTGCTGCCATCAGCCTGCTCATTGCGATAGCTCCAGTAACGATAACGCGCCTCACCCGCAAACTTTACTTTGTCAGCATTACGCTCGAGATTGGCTACGCGTACGCCCAGATTGTTGAGCTCGTCAGCGAATTCTGCCGCCAGCTTATCAAGCAGTGCTTTGTCGTTGCCGCTGACGTTCGTTTTTGCCATAGCTTTGGCAATCATCTGTGCCATCTCATAGCGAGTGACATTCTTGTCGCCCTTAAATCCTGTGCCGTAACCTTCGATTACACCATCAGCAGCCAGCGTCGATACGGCATCATAAGCCCAATGATCCGTCGGAACATCGGCGAACGGATTAGCCGCAGCAAACGTTGTCGAAACTGCACCAACAACCAGAGCCGTAGTCAGAGCAGATACAAGTGCTTTTTTCATAGTGAGAGCTCCTTCCAAAAGTAAAGAAATAATAATCAACCATTCGCTGCTGATGGACAAAACGTGCGAGTATCCATGTTTCCTCTACCTTTGTCCAGTCTTTGCGAACATGTTTTTAATGATGGCATAAGGTTTACAAGTTGACAAGCATTTATCCGTATTTATTCAATATACATATAAAAACAGCCCATTACCAGCCGTTTTTATTTCAATCCGGCGGACAAAGGGCCATTCCTTTTCCTGTAACAGAGAATTTATGATATACTTTAGATGGTACTTACTGTTTTTCGTCTGCGCAGCGGACGACAGCCCGGACCATTTTTTCGAATTTGGTCCGGGGCAGCATGACCAGATGCCCGCACCCCTGGCATTTCAGACGAAAGTCCATGCCGACGCGCAGGATCTCCCATTCGCTGCTGCCACAAGGATGCTGTTTTTTCATGCGAACGATATCGCCAAGATGATATTGTTGTTTATCCATATCCTAGTTCTCCTCTTCCTACAGACTGAGATTTCGAGGTGCTTGATTTATGAAAGTCGCTGTCCTACAGATGAATATCGCGTTCGGTGAGCCCGAGAAAAATATCGCCACGCTCTACCGGATGGTCGCTGAAGCCATGGAGCAGCGGCCGGATGTGCTGCTGCTCCCCGAGCTGTGGCGGCTGGGGTTCTACCCCAAGCCGATTCTCGGCTATGCAGATGCCGACGGTGCCCAGACTCGTAAGGCACTGGCAGACATCGCCGCGCGCTATCAGGTCAACATCGTCGGCGGCACAGTTGCCAACGCCATCGGCACCCAGGTATTCAATACCTGCTATGTCTTTGACCGTACTGGCCAGCTGGCAACGGCCTACCATAAAACCCACCTCTTCTCACCAAGTGGCGAAGCCGCAGATTTCACGCCCGGCGACAACGTGGTAACTTTTGAGCTCGATGGGGTCTGCTGCGGGCTGGCCGTCTGCTATGACGTACGCTTCCCCGAGCTGATCCGTCGGCTGGCACTCGAGGGGATCAGCGTGCTTTTCCTGCCGGCCGCCTGGCCAATGAGCCGACTGATCCATTGGCAGACGCTGATCCGCGCCCGCGCCATTGAGAACCAGATCTTCGTCGTAGCCTGTAACGAGGCCGGCCTGACCGATGACGACGAGCAGCTGGCCGGACACTCCGCCATCATCGATCCATGGGGTGAAGTGCTCGCCAAGGCCGGCGACGATGAAGAGATCCTGCAGGGCAACCTGCGGCTCATCATCCGCAGCCAGATCAAAGACAGCATGGATGTCTTCGCCGACCGCCGTGAAAAACTGTATCAGCTCCGTAAAAACAAATAAGGCAAAGGCTCCCTCGCTGAGGGAGCCTTTTTATAGCAGATAATCAGACGTTGAAGCGGAAATTCACGACATCGCCATCCTGCATGACATAGTCCTTGCCTTCAACACGGACCTGCCCCTTTTCACGCGCAGCAGCAATGCTGCCGTTAGTGACGAGGTCATCATAGTTGACGATCTCGGCACGGATGAACCCGCGTTCAAAATCCGTATGGATCTTGCCAGCAGCTTTCGGAGCGGTCGTGCCCTTGACGATGGTCCAGGCACGGCACTCATCGGGGCCAGCCGTCAGGAATGTCTGCAGACCCAGCAGATCGAAGGCACCCTTGATGAGGCGGTCGAGGCCGCTCTCTGTTTCGCCAAGATCCTCCAGGAACGCCTTGGCTTCATCCGCATCGAGCTCAGCAATCTCTGACTCAACACGAGCCGAGATGGCAACAACCTCAGCGCCCTCCTGAGCAGCAAATTCCTTGACCTTCTGCACATAAGGGTTCTCAGCAAAAGCAGTCGCGACCTCATCCTCCGACACATTAGCGACATAGAGGATTGGTTTGAGTGTCAGCAGGTTCATCTCTTTGACCAGTTCAAGCTCATCAGTCGTCAGCTCGACCTGACGGGCTGGCTTGCCTTCATCGAGTGCAGTCTTGATACGGCGCAGGATCTCATCCTCGACGCGGGCATCCTTGCTGCCAGATTTAGCAATCTTGGCCAGCTTCATGATGCGCTTCTCGATGATCTCGAGATCCGCGAGACACAGCTCCGTCTGAATGATATCGATATCACGCAGCGGGTCGATTCCGCCCTCAACATGCGTGATATTCTCATCGACGAAACAGCGGACCACATGGGCCACCGCATCAACCTGACGGATATGTTCCAGGAATTTATTGCCGAGGCCCTCACCTTTGGAGGCGCCTTTAACGAGACCGGCAATATCGACAAAGCGGACCGAGGCCGGTGTCGTCTTCTTGGAGTCATACATCTCATGCAGCACGTTCAGACGCTCATCCGGTACAGCTACGACACCGACATTCGGCTCGATGGTGCAGAACGGGAAATTAGCCGCCTCTGCGCCCGCCTTGGTAATGGCATTAAAAAGGGTACTTTTGCCGACATTTGGCAGGCCCACAATACCTACTTCTAAGTTACTCAAGAGAATCTTCCTTCCAAATCTTTATTACAGCGTGCCGAAGATACGGTCGCCAGCATCGCCGAGCCCCGGGATGATATAGCCTTTGTCATTGAGCTTCTCATCAACAGCTGCCACATACAGCGGCACATCCGGATGCTCTTCATTGATGACTTTGATGCCCTCCGGTGCTGCCACAAGGCACATGAGGATAATGGATTTCGCGCCTTTCTCCTTGAGCAGAGTCAGTGCTGCCGCAGCGCTGCCGCCGGTAGCCAGCATCGGATCGACAACGATGAGCGTACGCTCAGCAACATCACTCGGCAGCTTGCAGTAGTACTCGACCGGCTTCAGGGTCTTTGGATCGCGGTACATGCCGACATGACCGACACGAGCTGCCGGAATCATGTTCACGACACCGTTGAGCATGCCGAGTCCGGCACGCAGGATTGGCACAACGCCAACCTTCTTGCCTGCCAGCACCTGAGCCTTGCATTTAGCCACCGGCGTCTCAATCTCGATCTCCTTCAGCGGAAAATCACGGGTGATCTCATAGGCCATGAGCATCGCGATTTCTTCCAGCAGCTCACGAAAATCTTTCGTTCCCGTATCTTTCTGACGCATCAGCGTCAGCTTGTGCTGGATCAGTGGATGATCGATGATATTGACATTGAGTTCTTCTGACATTTATTTCTCTCTCCTTATTCGTACAATGGATATTTCTGACAGAGCACCGCGACACGGGCTCTGGCTTCTTCTTTCACTTTTTCGTCTTCCGGGCTGCTCAGCACCAGCGCGATGATATTGCCGACCTCGACCATATCACTCTCTTTGAAGCCGCGCGTGGTCAGGGCCGGAGAGCCTAGACGCAGACCGCTCGTGACAAACGGGGACAGCGGTTCAAACGGAATCGTATTGCGGTTCGCCGTAATATTGACCTCATCAAGTACATTCTGGGCAATTTTGCCCGTGATGCCCTTATTCGTCAGGTCAACCAGCATCAGGTGGTTATCTGTCCCACCTGAAACGATGCGGAATCCGTCCTTCATCAACGTATCGGCCAGCGCAGCGGCGTTCTTCTTGACCTGCTTGGCATACTCCTTGAACTCCGGACGCAGGGCTTCACCAAGCGCCACAGCCTTGCCAGCGATGACATGCATAAGCGGGCCGCCCTGAATGCCTGGGAACACGGCCTTGTTGAACTGCTGGCCAAACTCAGCATCCTTGCAGAGGATCATGCCGCCACGCGGACCGCGCAGCGTCTTATGCGTCGTCGTCGTAACCACATCAGCATATGGCACCGGACTTGGATGCTCTCCAGCGGCCACGAGGCCAGCGATATGCGCGATATCGACCATAAGGTAGGCCCCGACACGATGGGCGATATCTGCAAGGCGCGGAAAATCGATGATGCGGGCATAAGCCGAGGCACCAGCAACGATGAGTTTTGGCTGGCACTCCTGCGCTTTCTTCTCCAGCGCATCATAGTCGATGGTCTCGGTTTCCTTCGTAACACCATACGGCACAATCTTGAAGTACTTGCCAGACATGTTGACCGGCGAGCCATGCGTCAGATGCCCACCATCATTGAGGTTCATGCCCATGACGGTATCTCCCGGCTGCAGCAGCGCAAAGAATACCGCCATATTGGCCTGAGCGCCCGAGTGCGGCTGGACATTGGCATACTCGGCCCCAAACAGCTTCCTGGCCCGGTCAATAGCCAGCTGCTCCACCTCATCGACGAACTCACAGCCACCATAGTAGCGCTTGCCCGGATAGCCCTCGGCGTATTTGTTGGTCAGTACGCTGCCCTGGGCTTCCAGAACGGCCTTGCTGACAATATTTTCCGATGCAATCAGCTCCAGCTTCGTACGCTGGCGATTCAGCTCGCTGTCAAGCTTGGCGGCGATTTCAGGATCCGATTTCTTCAGTGTTTCCATAAGACTCATTGTGGGAGACCTCCTCATCGATAGGTAACAGATGTTAGACAGATGATACGGACACTTGCTATATAGGATTTTCAGCGGGCAGGATCAGTCCTGCTCGAGGGCCATAATCTTGTTCACGCGACGCTCATGACGGCCGCCGTCGAACTCAGTCTCGACCCAGGCACGAACAACCTCACCAGCAGGGCCAAGGCCCATGACACGGCCGCCCATCGAAAGGACGTTAGCATCATTGTGATGGCGGGACATCTTGGCCGAGTAGACATCATTGCAGAGTGCGCAACGGATGCCCTTGATTTTATTGCAGGCAATCGAGATGCCGATACCCGTGCCGCAGAGCGCGATGCCACGGTCGGACTTGCCGGAGACTACGTCCGCACAGACCTTCTCAGCAACATCTGGATAATCGATGGCCTCTGTACCGAAGGTTCCGACATCCACGACCTCAATGTTCCCGTATTCCTTCAGGACCATTTTGACTTCCTCTTTGAGCTGAACCGCACCATGATCGCTGCCAATGGTGATTTTCATGCTTACCTTCCACCTTTCCATACTAACCTGTGCAAAATACTACCCTACATTGTATCATATTCAGGCAAGAAAAAATACCGTCAAACGACGGCATTTCGCTTAGTAATGAAATTATCCCGCGCCGATCAGGCCTTGATCGTACGGAAGCCGCTGGCCTTGTGCAAACGGTTCATGATCGCAAGGCCGAGCCCCTGCTCCGCCGTGCCCTCCCCCAGCAGTACATCAGCCGGCTGGTCATCAAAGCTGCGCAGCGCCTCATAAATATTTGCCGCAATCGCAGGCAGACTGCCCTGATGACCATAGTCGGCCATCAGGTTAGCCGGCAGCAGCCCCCGCAGTTCATTCAGCACCTCATGACTCGCAATAACACCGACCACATGACCTTCGCCCTGCAGCCGCGCAACCTCACGCTGAAAAGCGCGTGCCATGCGCGTTGGCATCCCCTCAATCAGGGTAAGCGGTACTTTCGGTGCATAGTGCGTATACTTCATTCCCGGTGCCTTCGGCACGACATCGGCGCCGACCAAAGCCGGGTCGAGCGTCACCATGTCCTCCCCCAGCAGCTCCACCAGCATCTCCCGCGTAATCGCGCCAGGACGCAGAATGACCGCCTTATCGCCTGTACAGTCCACGATGGTCGACTCCACACCAAAACGACATGGCCCGCCATCGAGAATCAGCGGCACGCGCCCATCAAGGTCACGCGCCGTCAGCTCTGCCGTCGTCGGACTGGGGCGCCCGGAAATATTGGCCGATGGCGCCGCAATCGGCACCCCGGCTGCCCGGATCAATGCCCGCGCCACATCATTTTCCGGCATCCGGATACCGACTGTCGGCAGACCGCCCGTAATCCGGTCTGGCACGATTGCCTTGCGCTGCATGATCAGTGTAATCGGCCCCGGGCAGAACGCCGCCATAAGTTTCTCGGCCAGCGGCGGAATCACCACCGCAATCTGCTCAACCATCGAGCGATTTGCCACATGCAGGATCAGCGGATTATCCGAAGGACGCCCCTTAGCCGTATAAATCCCCGCACAGGCATCCCCATCGAGCCCATTGGCGCCAAGACCATAAACCGTCTCCGTAGGAAAGGCTACCAGCCCGCCCGAACGCAGGATTTCACCTGCCTCATGCAAAATATCCCGCTGCTGCTTTATATCTTCTATTTTTACGATTCTCGTTTTCATATCATTTTCTCCATGCCAGGACAACCCGGTCAATGCCCGCATAATCCTTGCGGATCTCCGTACGGCCAATAAGCGGATTATCCTCGGCCAGCGCCGCTACCGCCTCTGCCTGATGGATTCCGACCTCGAAGGCCATGAATCCTTTCTCTGTCAGCATCGCCGGTGCCTCCGTACAGAGACGGCGATAGAAATCCAGTCCATCCACGCCGCCCGCCAGCGCCGTCATCGGCTCCTTGCAGCGGACCTCCGGCGCAAGTTCTGCGATATCCGCCACCGGAATATACGGCGGATTTGAGAGGATTGCCGCAAACTGCTGCCCCGCGACCGGCGCGAGCAGATCGCCCGTATGGAACCTGACGCGTTCATCGAGCCCCAGTGCTGCCGCATTCTCCTCAGCTACTGCCCGCGCTGCTGACGAGATGTCCACCGTATCAGCGGTCACTCCATCCATCAGGCTCAGAACACTCAGACAGACTGCCCCCGAACCCGTGCCGATATCCGCCAGACGGGCGGGCTCTTCGTTCTCATCCGCCTGCGCTTTCAGCTCATCAACCGCCGCCTGAACAAGAATCTCAGTATCTGGACGCGGCACCAGTGTATCGGGTGTCACCTTGAACGTCAGTCCCATGAATTCTTTCTCGCCCAGAATATAGGCCACCGGCATATGCTCCACGCGCTGCCTGATCATCGCCCGGTAAAGAGCTAACTCCTCTGCCTGCAGCGGCTCATCAAAATGAACATAGAGATAGATGCGCTGCTTCCCGAGCACATGCGACAGCAATACCTCAGCATCCAGCCGTGGTGACTTGATGCCCTTCTGTCCAAAATACTGTTCCGTCCATTTCAGGATACGGCCAATCGTCCAGATTTGATTTGCTTCTGCCATCACTTCACCTGCTTCAGGCGCTCAGCCTGATCGGCTGTAATAAGCGCATTCAGGATCTCATCAAGATCACCATTGAGGACTGCATCAATCCGGTGCAGCGTCAGACCGATCCGATGGTCCGTCACACGGCCCTGTGGGAAATTATAGGTCCGGATACGCTCACTGCGGTCTCCGGAACCGACCTGACTCCGGCGATCCGCCGCCACAGCATGTTCCTGTGCCTGCCGTGCCTGATCCAGCACCCGCGCCCGCAGTACCTTCATCGCCTTTTCCTTATTCTTGAGCTGAGACTTCTCATCCTGGCACTGCACAACAATTCCTGTCGGCAGATGCGTGATACGGATCGCCGTTTCCGTACGGTTGACATACTGGCCACCCGCGCCAGAGGCACAGTAAGTATCGATGCGCAGCTCATTCGGATTGATATCGACCTCAACATCCTCGACCTCCGGCAGCACCGCCACCGTAACTGCAGATGTATGGATGCGTCCTCCCGACTCGGTAACCGGCACCCGCTGGACACGATGCGTGCCACTCTCATACTTCAGCTTGCTATATGCACCGAATCCCGTCACCATGAACGAGACTTCCTTAAAGCCGCCGATCTCCGTCGCATTCGCATCAATCAGCTCAGTGCGCCAGCCCTGACGCTCGGCAAACCGCGAATACATCCGGAACAGATCACCAGCGAACAACGCTGCCTCATCACCACCGACACCACCACGGATCTCCACAATAACATTCTTGTCATCATTCGGGTCCCTGGGCAGCAGCAGGACAGGCAGTTCCTGATCCAGCACCGCCTTCTGCTGCTGGAAATCAGACAGCTCTTCCTCCACCAGCTTCCGCATCTCATCATCCAGCAGCTCAGCAAACATCGCCTTATCATCAGCGATGCCGCGGACTACCTTCTTATAGACACGGAACTTTTCCACGAGCGGCGTCAGACTGGCATGTTCCTTGCTGTAACGCTGCCAGCGCTCAATATCCTGTATCGTGTCCGGGTCACTGATCAGTGACTCCAGCTCCATATATTTATCCTCAACAGCCTGCAGCTTCTCGAGCACAAAATTCACCTCAAAAATTTTCTATGACTACTCAGGGCACCTGAACCGGCTCCACCCCGGTCTTGATATATTCCCCGGTTCCCTCGACAATCTCCTCCTGCGGCAGCACGGCCTTCAGCGACTCAATCGCCACCTCGACCATATCATCTTCCGGTGGCCGCGTCGTCAGATACTGCAGCCAGAGTCCCGGCTTGATTGCCGTCTGGATAACCGGATTCTCACTGCGCCCCGCAACGCGGATAATCTCATACGAGATTCCCGCCACCACCGGCAGCAGCAGAATACGGCTCGCGATCCGCTCCCAGAGCGTTGGCCAGCCAAGAAATGCAAACACGAAAATCGACACCAGCATCACAATCAACAGGAAATTCGTCCCGCAACGCGGATGCAGCCGCGAAAACTTTTGCACATTCTCCACCGTCAGCGGCAGTCCTGCCTCATAACAGTGAATCGTCTTATGCTCCGCCCCATGATACTGAAACACCCGCCGGATATCCTTCATGCGCGAAATCCCCCAGATATAGCCGAGGAAAATCAATAGCCGCAGGAAGCCTTCCATCAGATTCAGGAAAACAGGCTCCTCCGTCACAAAATGGAAAAATTTCGCTGCTCCGGTCGGAATCGCAATGAAAAGGACACTCGCCAGCACCAAAGCAAAGACAATAGTCCCCGCCATTTCACGATCCGACAGCTGCTCATCCTCCTCGCCCGCCATCTTCGCCGAGTATGACAGCGACTTCATGCCGATCACCAGTGACTCGATGAGCGAGACCGTCCCGCGCAGCATCGGTTTCTTCAGGATTGGATACCGGTCGCTGATTGAGTGTACCGGCTTCGTATCTACCTGTATCTTCCTGCCCGGGTCACGCACCGCCGTGGCCGTCAGCCCCGGGCCACGCATCATGACCCCTTCAATGACGGCCTGGCCGCCAACCATCAATCTATCACTCAACGGAATTCCTCCTTACCTGGAAATACCGATAGCATCAATATTACAAATTGCTTTATATAGCAAATAAAGCAGAACAGACGAATCTGCTCTGCTTTACCAAAGTCAACATTATTTCTTTGCAAAACGCTTGTTGAACTTTTCGATACGTCCGCCTGCCTGAACGTCACGCTGACGACCCGTGAAGAACGGATGGCACTTGGAGCAGACATCGACACGAAGCTCTTCGCGCGTGGAACCCGTCTTAAACGTGTTGCCGCAACCGCAGATAACCGTAGCCTCATGATATTCCGGATGGATACCCTGTTTCATTCTATACACCTCGCTTTCACCCCAAGAAACTGGGAATTGATACAAGCCCACTAGGCGTAGACTTGGTTTAGACCTAGCTCCCCGTCGGGGTAAAGCCAGTCAATTTTAACTGGAACCAAACGTCAATACGTTTAGTACCTTCCTAGTATAGCACGCCATTTCGCGGTATGCAAGAAAATCCACGAAGTTTTACACCCTCGGCCCGATCCCGGCATCATTCAGAAGCTCCGGATGCCGCACGAGCCAGCCGGTGATCTCGCACCAGGCATCCCGCTCAGCCTTGAACTGTACCGTATCCTGCAACAGCGGCAGTTCCTTGGTGGAGACCTGCAGAGACTGTGCCGTCTGATTCCGGTAGTCGCCCAAGAGCTCCTCCGTCATCCAGCAGTATGGCGTTACCACATGATCCAGCTTCTCCGTCAGCGACGGGAACAGGGAATAATATTCAAAGCCTTTCGGCGCAATAAGCTCCATCAGTGTCGGCAGGATATTCATATGTCCGCCGATCGTATTGCCAGCCAGCATCTCCGGAGTCAATTCCGGATGATGCATCGCAAAAGAAGTCAGCAGCATGTCCCGCATAGATGGTTCCCGCCGATCGACCACACCATGCTCGAACGGGATCAGTCCCGTCGAATGGTCACCCGTAACAATGAACAGACTATCCGGATACGCTGCCCTCATTTCCTCAACAAAATGCATCAGTGACTGGTCTGCATACCAGCAGCCACCCAGCTTCCGCCAGGCCATCTTATCATTCTTCAACCGCTCCGACCACGCCGGCATCACCCGGTCCATATCGAAGCCCAGCTTATCCATCGGCATATGATATGGTCCATGGTTCGACGTCGTATACAGAAAGTGGAACACCGGCTGGTCCGCATCCTGCTCCCGGATCAGCTCAGCCGCGCGATTCAGGAATACGTGGTCATAGATGCCGAGCCAGGTCCGCGGTGCGTCTGCCGGACAGATATCAAATCCGCTATGACAGGCATCGAAACCAGCCGCCGGCAGGAAATGCTCCAGGCTGCCATGCCCCAACCCGCCGCCGTACCAGAACTCCGTCCGATAACCCAGCCGCCGCAACTGCTCCGGCCATGACGTCAGGGCACACCCCTGCCAGAACGGCATCTTCTCATTCAGCTCCAGCTCTGCATCATAGACACCCGCAACCAGCCCCACCACAGAAGGTCGGGAGCGCATACCAGCTGGCAGAAAATTATTTATGACCACCGTATGCGGATCCTGCCGGAACCGCTGGCTGGCCTCCATCAGATTCAGCTCATCATAGATTGAATCGAACGATGCCTGTGCATGGCCTTCGCCCAGCAAAAAGAAAATATGCTTTGGCGCGTGTATCCGCGGTCCTCCAGCCTCATGCCTGAATAACCGCAACGGATCATCCGTCAAAGAGGCCCCTGCCGGCAGCACCGGCTGCATGACATGCTCAGACTCAGCATCATCATGCAGCAGCATCTCATCCAGCGGTGCCCTCAGCACCAGTTCCAGCGCGATCAGATCATCCATAGCAGCCTTCGACAGTAAAGTATCCTCTTTGACTATGGCCGGCAGTTCATCCCACTCCGGTTTTTTCCGATGGTCCAGTGTCCCGCCATAACGCATCCAATAGAACCAAAGCACCGACGTCAGGAACACTACCGTGTTCAGCCCATACTGGAGCCATGGAGACGACAGCTCCACATAGGGCAGCACCGGCGTTGCCAGCAAATACTGGATACCATGATAGCAGAGCAGTGCATAGGGAATATAGCCCAGCAAGATCCACGCACCATGATTCTGGTTGAAGAATATATCGACAAAATTCTTCTTGTCCGCATGCCCGGCCAGCCGCATCGTCTGATTGAACGTATCATGAAAATGATAATAGAAAATCATCTTGCCCATGAATGCTGTATACAAAACGACCAGATAAGCCGTCACTCCCACCGCCCGTACCGTATCTCCCATCGCAAAATACCTCGGCAGAAAGGCCCCCGGCAAACTCACCAGCAGAAGCGAGAACAAGAACACATACGCATTGAAGTCCATCCCCCACCAGAAACCATACCGGAAACAGCGGAACCACTTCCGCCATTCCCCAGCCGGGTTCTTCTTTGGCCGATAAACCAGAATAAACGCCAAACGAAATAATGCGCAAACCAGCGGTGCCACCAGCACCAGCTTCAGATCCTGCTGAAGCCCCATAAAAAAAGACGAAAACATTCTGTCACCTCATATACCATAATTTTTAAACACCATCATACATTATACCATAGTTACAATCCACAAACTGCTTGTCATCCCCCCTAAAAAAAACTATACCCATAAATATTATACTTTAAAATATAATATTTATGGGTATAGTTTATCCCAAAGAAGCCCCCAGCCTCAAAATGAGACTAGTTATGGAAGCGCTATTCAATCAAATTCATTCCTTCATAACGACCCAATTTGCCAGCAGTTCTGTTTCCAATGCTTCAAACATCGCAATAAAGTTTGCCTTACTATCCTTGATAATCCCCAACGCAATTGCTTCATTATAAGAATGGGCCACATTATTCCGTGCCGTCAGTGCCCGTAGCCATAAAGACTCATCCTGAATCATCTCTGCCTGATAAGCCTGCTTGATGATCACACGCGGTGAACCGACCTTATGCTCACTGTACCCACTGATTTCCAACTGCTCCTTCATCGCTTTCCATGCCTGCTCAAAGCAGATCTCAAAAAGCGATACCATTCCCGTCTGGGTAATCGTATCGTATGGTGGCTGCCGCGTCTCAATTTCCTTCAGATTCTTCAATGCCCGCCGAAAGTTCTCGACCTTCTTCATAAAGCACTACCCCTTCTCTTTGGATGGAATCCAGCAGGTCTGAATCCACCGGGCCATCCAGATCAACCACATCAAACATCAGCAACGTCGGTATCCGGTCATCCAGATCCAGCGAAAACCGCACGATATCGCCACCACAAACCGCCAGATCAATATCGCTCCGTTCCCAATTATCCCCACGCGCCCGGGAGCCAAACAAGATCACCCGCTCAATCCCATACTCCCGTGCCAGCGCAATGATCCCTGTCCGTATATCCTCCCGCAATGTCATGCCCATATCGTACCACCTCCGTTGCATCTATCGTCCTCATTATATCACATCTTCCAGTCCCGCCGTCTCCAGCTGTGACTTCACCCACGCATAGTGCTCCTCAATCCCCTGATAAAAAAGTGCCGGATAATCTGCATCGGCCATGATCAGGCCTGGTTGATACTCAAGGCACTGATCCAGCTCCGTCAGTTCAGCGAACTCAAAATAGTTCATCTGAATCCGCTGCAGCCAGGTCTCGTTCCGGTCATTGCAATCCTCATCCTGAATCTCCTGAAACGACTCCGACAAGAACAGCGCCTGCCTGGCTGACAGCTCCTGCACCGGACTCTCACCGACCACACACAGGATCTGGTAGAGCGCCCGCGCTGCCTCCAGAAACTCCACCCAGTTACTCCGGCCCTCAGGGAACTTCTGCTCACTATGCCAGTAAAGATACGGCTGATCCGGGAAATGCACTGCAGAGGCATGCCCCAAAGGCTTCAAATTCGCAAACGGCGCTGCCTTGTACTCCAGCCACTCCAAACTGATCTTCTGCTCCGGCTGCGACTCCAGCCCCAGCAGCGTATTCCCTGCACTCGTGATCCCGGAAAACTCCTGATGTGCCCAGGTATCCGCATAGACATGCAGTGCAATCCCCAGCCGGAATAGCCGGTCCTTACCGGAATAAGTCCGCATATCTGCAGCCAGCGCCTGAGCCAGTACGCTGTTCTTCCGGCACACCAACTGCTGATCCAGCGTATCCCCATCCAATGCCGGCAGGAAATGGAATGGTACCCAGACCTCTGCATTCTCCACTTCCCGCACATTCTCCCAGATTTCATGCCCCGAAAAGCGCTGGGGAAACGCCGAAAAATGCGGCATCTTGTCATCTATATTGTCATCCACCAGCTGTGAACACGTCGCCAGCAGCCGGGCATTGTCACTCCCGAATCCAGCCCATCGTGCCAGCACATAAACCGTACTAAAATGAAAATCGATATCCATACTTTATGCCTCTTGATCATATCACTCCGAAAAACTATCTTTTATAATCTCTTGCAGTGCCTGAACGAAACAGTCTACATCCCTGATTGCTGTTTCTACATACGAGCGATCAATAGAGTATTGTTCTCCAGTTTCATGATTACAATCCGCTTGATGTGCAATCTTATTTCGCCGAGAAAAATATTCATCCAATCTTGACGAAAGTTCTTCTTCCGGCTTTCTATCCAGGTCTTCTCTTGCATACATTTTACAAGCAACCTTATCAAAAACGCCTTTCGTGTTAAATATCATGCGAAGCTGGCCTTTGATATCTTTCGAACTCATATATGTCTTCGTCGAATGATACCCGATTATCGCTGTTCCGACCCACGCTTGATCCTCGGGATGTTTCAATGCCTCTACGACCTGCGCTACAGGAATCATTAAGTTCCGATATGCATCTGATTGGTCTAAGTCCCCTTCATACATCTGCCGCATCGCAAAGATACACAACCTATGCATGAAATAATCCAAAGCACTCTCTAAAAATACAATCTGGGAACGATATATATCTTCCACTAAGTTTGTCGGAACTGACTCAGACGTATCATCTATCAAGCAGGATTTTGCCTTTATCGCCTCAACATTCGTATGGAACTCAGTAAAAACTTTGGTCCAACCAGTATCCGCAAAAGCAATATCTGTTTTGGAGCGAACGGACTCAGCTCTAGCTGAAAGTACCAATTTACGCGCCATAATGCTCACCATCCAGCACTTCCATAAGGCTGCTTCCCTTCAGAGGAATCGGTGCATACCGCCCCATCACATAGCCTTTTCGGATATTCTCGTCTTTACGAACATTCTTCAGCTCAACCAGTGAATAATACTCCGACGACTTCGTTTCAGGATTACGCTCAGCAAACCAAATTTGATCACGTCGAAACAAATCCAGATCCAGAAGGCTCGTATCATGAGTTGTAAAAATCAATTGAGGCTGCGTATCCCCACGCCATTTCTTGACAACAGCCAGCAGATTCGACACGATTGCTGGATGCAGGCTACGCTCAAGCTCATCATATAACAATATCTTTCCCTTAGACAGCACATCCATTAAAGGACAAATCATCTTAAACAGTTTTTGCGTCCCTACAGATTCTTCCTGCAGGTCCAAAACATACGAATCATAAACGAATTTCACTTCAATAAAGTTCGGCTTTGCCATCCCCGGCACTGCACGCAATATCTCTCGTACCTGCGGAGGAACATTCGCCAAAGATATCTCTTTCGCTTCTGTCTTCACAAGAATATCCCGAATCGGCACACCTATCTTCCGAAAGAAATCCACCATCATCTTCTTTGCTTTACCATTCTGTTGAATCTCATTTGTCGAATAGGACAGCCAATTATCCATTTCCGATGTATGTACCATCACTTGTTCCTTGAAGAACCGAAATGGCTGGACGATTTGCGGTAATCTACACCAAGCCTCTGCCGTCGACAAGAATAGCTTATTCCCCTTGCTCTTTTCAATGATATCCGTTAGTTCACGCTTATATGCCGCACCAAAGGAAAATTTTCCCCGATCTCGATCAAATACTTTCGCAGGACGTCCAGCTGGAAAATGATACAGATATTCCTCCTGTACTTCATGATCCATCACAGAAAATCCGTATACATATCGTATGCCATCCATCTCAAACTGGACCGACAGTTCTGACGGTTCTGATAAAGATAGCTTATGTGGCCATCGTGGGATTGCATCACCCTCCTGAAACTTAGTACACTCACAGACTAAAAAAGCCATATATCCCATTGCATCGATCAGCGTAGTCTTTCCTGATGCATTTGCACCATATACAGATGCCATCCGCAATACCCGATAGTTTCCCAATGAATAGAGTTCCGCTTCATGAGAGTCATCCTTACCTGCCAGCATAGAAAAAACGATTTGTTCTCGTATGGATTTGTAGTTGCTCACCTTAAACTCCAGTAACATTTAACCACCACCTCCTTAGCTCAATTATACGCTAGCCCCAACAGTTTTGCAATTAAACTTTGATTTTTGCAGCTTTTACACAAATATATCAATTTGATTTCATTATCGTTCAGATCGAATCCTGCATCAAAGGTCGGAATCGCTCTTCAGAAAAGGGCAGCCAAATTCGGCTGTCCCAGTACGTCATATCTTTTTCACAGTATATCGATCCAGCATATCCCCAGCCAATGCCAGTAGGAAATGAAAATCGATATCCATACTTTATCCCTCACTGATCCTCCGAGATATGCCTTTTCCCATACAACGTAACGAATCGACTCAACTCACGATCATAGGACTTGCTTGTCAAATCATTCTGCGGCTCGTAAAGCTGTGGCTCCCGAATCCCCATAATGCCCATCAATGCATTAAAGATCAAATCATCTGTAAAGCAACTTTGCCGTTCTTCCTTTAATTGTTCAAAGCGATCACGATGCTCCTGATGATTATTACGGCGCTTGAGAGCATAGCAATATGCTTATCAGAGCCAATTATATGAATGACGATAGCCGTCCAATATGACCGACGGAGCCATCCACACTGAATGGACACAGATAGCTCCGCTGGCCTGATGGTTATTCTTCTGTATCAGCTAAGCGTTGACGCATAGAAACATCTCCCTGGATTTCCATCTTATAG
>JAGPMW010000038.1 GCA_018052705.1 Selenomonas sp.
AACCGACGTTTTTCCGGGAAAGCGCATCGTGGATTTCAAGAAGCATATCCAGAGTTGTTGGAGATGTTCACGGATTAATCTTTCAGTCTACACTATAAAAGTTTACACATAAGAGTTGACACTACCATCATCCCGTCTTGCCATCCAAATAGTACTTTGCTTATCTTTGCGCCTCATAAACACCAAAATAACCCCCCAGCACCAGATTCATTTTCGCTACTACCTACTGACTGAAAAGTCAAAAGATATCGCTGTGAGTGCCGGTCCTGGCTAGAACCAGCGTCAAAATATCCTGCTTGATCTGATACACCAGCAACCAGTCCGGCTGAATATGGCATTCGCGGTATCCTTTATGATTGCCGCTCAAGTCATGGTCCCGCTGACTTTCATCGAGTAACTCGCCTGCTCTTAACCGATTTACAATCGCTTTCAGTAAATCAATATCCAGATGACGTTTCTTCGCTAATTTTAAATCCTTTTTAAACTGCGCACCAAATCGAACATCCAGCATCTCAAGCACCTAAATCCCTAAACATTTCGTCCGTATCCTTGTAAACCTTGCTAAGACCTATACCATGATCGATATCATCCAAGGCTTTTTCCGTCACTGCATTTGGCGCCGCAATGACCTCAAAGGGTAATTTCTTCTGCACAAGAATCTGCTTGCATAAAAGATTCACTGCCGTGCTCATATTCAGCCCCATACTTTTCAGCATATGCTCTGTAGCTTTTTTCATTTCCGTATTCATGCGTACCTGAACGATACTTGTAGCTGCAGCCATCGTAACCGCCTCCTTTATTGTAATTATATCATCATTATAATGTGTTTACAATATTTTTAGTGTGGAAAGTGTGAATACAGTTCTAATAATCACTTCATTGATTATAATTTGAAGGTTTTTTTTAGTTGCTCTTCTAATGTTCCATTCTTGGCGTATGAAAGCGTATCAAGTAATTTGATATTGTTATTTTCAATATGGATTTCATCACTGAATCCAAGAATGTAACGGAGACAAATGCGATATATGATTTCCGTTGGTGCACAACCATATACCTGCTTGGCAAAGATATGATTTAATCTTTCCACATCATCAGGAAAAAGTTTTTTCATCCGCTTGCTCTGATACAAACGCGTCACAATTTCTGTGATATACATACCAGACTTCATATAAAGGTCGGCAAATGTCAAATTCGGATCATCAAAGCATCCTGGATTTTCCTTTTCAAGACGATCTACCATATCTTTCACCACATGCTTAGGCGTGAAGATCTGATTTGTCTTTTGCGGTGGAATATAATTGAAAATATCTTCTTTATGATTTGGCTCAAAATAATTAGCCAAATCAGACCTTTTATTCATAAATTCCACAACTGCATCATTAAACACAACTTCATCAAACAGATGTCCATCAAAATGTTTTTTATGCTGCTCGTCGCGGATTTCTTTACCGTTGTCATCTTTCTGGTAATAGTCACCGCCATCACGCAGAATGCGGAACTGATCCAAAGTCACACCCTCACCGCTCTGTGGATTTACAGTAACTTCCCAGAATACATCATCAGGCACAAGGGAATCGAAATTAGCCAGCGTCGTTTTTTCATCACCATATGCCATCAAAAATGCTGGAATCGTGCGAGAAAATCCACGTAAATGATCACGAACACTTCCTTCTATGGAATTTTTTTCTGTATTCAACTTCTCTGTCTCTACAATATCGACAATGGTTTCTGCCGCTTTCTTGACAGTTTCCTCGCTTTTGATTGTCTGATGGATATTATTCACCATATCCTGATATCCCTTATGACGCCGCTTTGCATATTCATCATCTAGACGTGAAATCTCAGTCATAGATGCGCCAGATTTCTGTGCTTCACTAATCTTTTCGTCACGTTCTTTTTTAAGCTGATTCTTTTGTATGATATAATCTCCATATTCACGGTTTACAACAGCATCCGTTTTTTCAATGATCTTATGTTCAATTTTTTTCTGTGTGGATTTTTTCATATCTCTGCCATACTGCTGCCGAGCAGTTTCCATCACCACATCCGCAATCGGTTTGCTGAATTTCTTTTTCAGTTCTGAAAGTACATCATCTTCAGGATTTTTCGCATGCTGCTCTGTGATATCCTTTACAGTCTTCGATAACTCCTTATCCACATCACTGTAGACTTTATCGCCAAACAGTTCACTCGCAAGACCAATTATCTGTTCCTTCGAAATCTCTACTTCACCATCCTCATTCAGATGCAACTTGTCTGCTGTATTATCATCTATACCTACCCTCGGTAATGTTTTAGGCTCTTCAATAGCTTGCATGCCGTTAATAATATCAATAATTTCTTTTGGAGCTCCAAAAATGCCAGAAATATTGGCAAAGAGAAAGTTCGACATGAACCCGCGTTCTACGACTTCCTTGGCATGGATGTGCCGCGGAATTGTGAGAACAGACTCGGCATCCAGTTCTATCATAGATCCTCGGTCATCCTCACCATAGACAGGGAAGAAGTTCAAAAGCTCGCGGACATGCTGCTTGCGCTGGTCGAAGTCTCCCTTGTCTCCCGATGTTTCCGGAATCAGGTCATTGGCGAACTGCTCGAATATCGTCAGTGTACGCGCTGGATCAAAGTCAAAGACATAAGCGTTCTGTTTCCGGTAGGCATTGCCCTGCGCATCATGGAACAGGCATGGATTCTGTGCGCGGAAAGCGGCCTGCATGTACAGTGCCGGGCTTGCCATGTTCGAAAGCATCAGCACAGCCGTCCACTCCGGGATCGTGACGCCGGTCGTCAGCTGGCCAACAGACAGAGTAATGGTCTTATCGTATTCTTTGATGGCCTTTGTGACACGGTCGAATGCCTTCTCGTTTTCATCATCGTCGTCCAGCTTGCCGTCGCCTGCTGCAAGAATAATGTGATAATCCTTAAACACAGGATGAAGCTCCAGTTTCTTTGCCAAAGCCTTAGCACTTGCTACGCGATTCAGCAGCCAGAACGTATGTTTTAGCTCGTTTCGCAGCTCCGGGGTAGAAAACGGGAACTTCTCCTGACGTGTTAGTGCATCAAGGAACTTGTCCACATCCGCGTCATGTATGAACTTTCCGGATTCGTTCGTCTTGAAGAACTCATTCAAGTCGAAAGCATATTCTTCAACATCATTGTCTGCAAGCACAACACCCTGTTTTACCTTGTCGCGGATGATATCCGACATCTGGTATGTAAACAGACTAAGCCGTGGAAGGTTTTCATACGGGTTCTCAATTTCGCTGGAATCATTCCAATCACGCTTTTTCTTTTGTTCGTCCGCATACGTCCAGTTGAAAATCGCATCTTCCGCAAATTTGTCATTTGCCAATGCCTTAAACGGCGTACCAGAAAGATGCAACGTCCATTTACGCTTAATATGATTAAAAGCGGTATCTGTCTTGTAGGTATCGACACCTTCATGCGCCTCATCTACAATCATAATATCCCAGTTTAAGCCTTTGTCTGCGCTTACTTCTGACAACTTATCATACTGCCCTCCGAAATAGAGGGAACCTTTCAGATCCTGCAGGCTCACAAATTCGATGCAGCCTTTGGCATGGCTATTTCCATCCAGCACTTTGTCAAGATACTCCTGACGGCTCATCACATATTTTTTGTCTTTAATGCCGTCCACGTTGCTGACAAACAGATAGCCGGACTGCGGGCCGAAAAACGTCTCATAGTCCGAATACCATGAATTTGCAATTGCCGGGCGGTTCGTCACAATAAGAATATTCGTCGCATCAAGCCTTTTGCACAGGTCATAAGCCGAAAGCGTCTTGCCAAAACGTGGCTTTGCATTCCATAAAAATTCACCATTGCTGTGAGATTTGAAATAATCAAGTGCTATCTCAACCGCTTTGTTCTGCTCATCGCGGAGCTTATACGGAATGACCGCGTCCGCGTCATCATCGGAAACAGCACCGTGATTCTGGGTAAAATCAACAAAATCACCCTTTGCGGTATTGGGCGCAATGCAGAACCACTCCGTGCCTTCCTCACGATCGACGCTAAGCTTCTTCAAATAGGCATGAAAGTCTTTATCTGTAAAGGTTCCGAATGGTTCCGTCATATATGCGGCGCGCATATGCCACCATGTTTTGTGGTCGACTCCGACCGTATGCGTCTGCTCATTGATGCGTGTTTCCACATCCCGCTCGGTAAAACCAATCTTCGTCCAACCGCTGTGTTTCGGCACTCCCGGAGTTGTATATGCGTAGCACTGAGGAGTGACTTTTGTGGCTGTATTAATCTTGATTGCTGCCATTATGCCATCTCCTTTACGTGCGTTTCGATGAAGCTAATCTCGTTCTCGTCCAGTCCGTATTTCCGGTAAAGCTGCAAGTCGATCTCATGGATGGATTTCGACCAGTCGATGTCGGAAGAAGTGGTAAAATCTTGAAGCGGAATATAATGCCATTTAGGGCCAGGGCAGTCCTGTGTTGTTTTCAAAATACCGAGCATTGCTCTTGCAAACTTTGTTTTTATATATTTTTCCGCGTTTCTGGCTTCTTCAATACTATCGAACTTACCGATTCCAATGAATGTCTGTAAATATCCGACACCAGGTTCGGCTATACTTGCAGCAGACAAAGTTTCTCCAAAATCGCCTGATCCGTTTGCCTTCGCCATCAAAAGAGTAAATTTATCAAGAGTTCCACCTGAGTCAACAATATAATCTTTACGAATATATCTTTTGGTTCGCTTTTTGTTTTCATCAAGTCCGATTAAACCGACATATTCTTTCCCATCATCAGGCTTCTGGCTATAGATGATCCTCGCTAATTTTGTAAATGCGCTACTTCTTAGTCGCGGAACAAGATCGGGATTTTCTTTTATCATTAAGTCAGAAACTTTATAGCTCAATGGAGATGATATTATATCTTCAATTGATTCGGGTTGCGTTTTCTGAACCTTATTTAAAATTGAGTTCAGCTCAGGAAATTTTGTGAATATACCGATAACTCCAAAGTCGGCGTTATGGTCATAATATGTCACAGCGACTCCTCCTTTTAATGGAGTGGAAAGATTAGGAAATACCTTGTCACTGTCAGGTTCATACATAAGGACTTTAAAATGCTTGTTATTTAGCATCTTTTCATTCCAACTTTTAGGAGTATACCCAGCATTAAAGAGAAATCTTGCAGGATGAATAAGCTCTACTTTATCAGCTACTTCATCAGCCGCATCCATAAACTTATCATATATAGGTGGCATTCTTGTGCTATCTGAATCTGTCATGTCCTGATACGGCGGATTCCCGATCACGAAATTAAAAAGTTTCTTGCCCATAGTTAGTTCTCCTTCAGTTTCTTGAAAACTAGAGAATTGTTGCTTCTCCAGTCGTATATTTTACAAGGTATCGCTTCCGGCTCTTCTTCCTGCGGTGTCATGTCCGGAACTATCTCAAATAGCGTCATCTGGTGATATTCCTCGTACGGTTTCCCGAGAGGAACGGTATCCTTCAAACCGTCCATCTGCCAGATATTCCAGACGATTTTATTGGCCACCTGCCGGAGCAGCTTCTCATCCGGATCTTTTTCCCAACGCTGCTTGTAGTAATCAATGAATGTCAGCAGCAGGTTCACCCGCGCAATCAAAAGATTATCGCCCTGATATTCATAACCGTATGATGCCTCAAACGCTCTGATGATCCACTTGAGCCATTCATCATATCCACTTGTATTTTCATTTACTACACGGAGTTTCCGATCAAGTTGACCGATACGCCGTTTCGACGGAACGATCAATTCTCCAGTCGAAGCATCGTAACGTGATACGAGATACGGAGCCTCTCCACAGGTGATTTCTAACCTTCTGGAATCAACATAGTGTTCCCATGTTTTTTCCTTAGTAAATTGAATCTTTTCCTCCGTAACAGTCCATGTATGATCATCATTTTCCGTATTAAAAACATCTTTCCTGCCAAACCATTCTTCATCACAGTAATTATTCATCCGATTACATAGCCATGCCGGAGTGAAAACCTCGGCTTTTTTTCGCGTCCGCGCCGCCTGTGCTTCTTGCGACTTCTGAATACGAGGTTTGATAATATCTGCATGTTGCAACAAAAGGCTTCTGTCTACTTGTTCCTTATCTGTAAAGCCATTCCCGAGCTCTTCATAGGTATCTGTTGCCCAGATAATATTTTTTTTTGTTGACTTATCCTGAAGAAGCAGCTCCAAAAGAGATACAATAGGTTTACTTTCAATATTTATTATTTTCTCCACAAGACGAATACGCCTCCTTCCTATGTATTGTTATCCATAATTATCATTCTTCTATATGAATATTTAACCTAATTCCATTGTTTCCTCAATAAAAACTCATTCAGAAAACAATGTGTAATAATCCTTCAATATATTTTTCTTTTCGTCACAAGAAAGTGCTACCCACTTTTTTATAATTTCTTCATCATACGCTAACATATATGTTTTGGCTGATTCTGCTTCATCTATAGCAACCTCATAATAATTATTACCCCGTTTTATAAGTAAATCTACACGATTATTTTTAAATGCATCATATTCAATCCCGGTCTTTTGATGTAACACATAGACCAAAGATAAGAACATAAATGCCCCCCTAGAGTCAATAGCATCATATATTAACCCACGTGTTTTTTCTGTAATAATCAAAAACTGACGAGGATATTGCCCGACTATTAAAGCGCCAAACATATAGTCTATGTCACCAATATATAATTTATCTTCGCCCTTAATAACATACGATATAGTACCTTCCGGCTCAGCAAACAACTTTGATCTTCCTACCATGAAATCTAATGATACATTAAAATAGTCCGCTAATTTTAGTAGATTCTCATAACTCGGATTGACATCACTTTTCTCATAGGCAAAAATGGTTCGTTTCTTCACCCCCAATATATCAGCAACCTCTTCAGCTGTCATACCTGCTTTTTTCCTTAGGAATTTCAAAACGCTAGCAAAGCCTATCAAATCAGACACCCCTATCCTAAAAATATATTGACAATGCATTTTAAATGCACTAATATAATGTTTATGAAGTGCATTTAAAATGCACTAGTCGAAATCCACTCTATCAAAAAGGAGGACAAAACACTATGGACCAAAACAAAGTCTTACTAACTGCCGAAGAAGCCGCTCAACGGGTTTTCAACGGCAAGCGCTCAGCTTGGAGCCTGTTGCAGGATGCCAAGAAGAAGCGGCTTCCCAGCCTGCATATCGGCAACCGCGTGTTCTTCGAACTCAATTCGCTCAATCTCTACATCGAGCAACAACTGCAAAGCAGCCTTGCCAAGGAGGTGACCATCGTTGACGGCATCCGCAAAATCGACTAAACGGTATTATTGGATCAAGCTCAAGCAGGATTTCTTTGGGCAGAAAGAAATCAAGAAGCTCCGCAAACTGCCCGGTGGCGATACGCTCACCATCATCTTCCTCAAACTGCAGCTTCTCAGCCTAGACAACAACGGAATCATCTACTTCGACGGCATAGAAAACAGCTTTGAAGAAGAAATTGCCCTAGAAATCGACGAGGAACCAGATAACGTCCGGTTCACTATCAGCTACCTACTCAAAATTGGCTGGATTGAAGAAAGCAACACCGATGAAACTATTTCGTACAATCTCGTCAAAATCGAAGTAGGCAGTGAAAGCACCTCTGCGGCCCGTGTCCGTAGGCATCGAGCCAATTCAGCTTCATTAAAAGCGTTACAAAGTAACGGCCTTGTAACAACCAGTAACAAAAACGTAACGACAGAACAAGAACAAGAGATAGAGACAGATAAAGAACAACAACAACAGAGGCACGAGCCTGTGGATAAGTGTTGTTGTGTTGTTGATTCTCCGAAATCTGTTTTACAGGTCAAAGACCTAGCCTTGAAGCTGCAAATTTCTCCTGCTACGGTCGCCTTGCTGATCCAGTCCTATGGGCTGGACCGATTCAAGAAACAGCTGGATAATCTCCAGCGTACCCCCAATATACGCAATAATGGGGCCTGGCTTCGTAGTGCTCTAGAAAAGAATTACGAGCTCGCCCCATCGTTACAGACGCCTGTTGCCAATCCAGATTGTCCAAAATGTCATGGCACAGGCAAAATCCAATTCGTCGTAGACGGCACGAATGAGATCATCTCCCGCTCATGTTCCTGCCTGCGACACCGGAACTAGGTGTGCAATCTCACGAGAAGCTGCACACTTCTCATGAGCTCACACTCCTGCTCCTAGTATACCACAAAACTTCCATGCTCTCAGCATCGAAGTAAGGTTTTGTGCTATTGCAAGCTCCCCCTTTGGATAGCCTTCGGCTTCTCCAAACGGAGCTTGCAAGGGGGGCTTTGCCTCCCCTTTGGACCCCTCTCACAATCTCGCAATGAAGTGGTTGAACACTTGCCGGAGATGCTCCGACAGCTCAAAGCCATCGGCAACAACTTGAATCAGATTGCCCGCGCAGCCAATTCCGGCTTTCAGGCACCACCAGTAACACGAGAAATCCAAGAAGAAGTGGATCTACTATGGCAATTATTAAAGCCGTAAGCTCCGGGGCCAGCCTGGGGCATCTCATGGCCTATGTCGACAAGAAGAACGCCCTGACACGTGGCAAGGACTGTTCCGATGACCGGAAGGATGCCCTGCGCGAGATGCGCCTTACCAAGGAGATCTGGGAGAAGCGTGGCGGCCGCCAGTATAAGCACTATATCCAGAGCTTTTCCCCCGAGGAAAGCAAACAGCTCTCCGCTCAGACGGTCAATGAGATTGGCCTGAAATGGGCGCAGCAGAACTTTCCGGGCCATGAGGTCTTTGTGAGCACACACACGGATCGAGGTCATACACACAACCATTTTGTCGTAAACTCGGTCAATTTTGAGACTGGCAGGAAGCTCCATCTCGAAAAAACGGCCCTAGAACGCTTCAAAACGCTCTCAGATGAAATTTGCAAGCATTATGGTCTATCTGTATTGGAACGTGGTCAAAAATTACTCAGGGGTGATGTGAGGACCTATGACACGAAAAAATATCAATGTCTGGCCCAGAACAAATCCTATCTGGCAAAAGCCGCGCTGGATATGAATAAAGCCCTTGCACTGAGCACGAATCCGAAAGAATTCAAGCAAGCCATGAAAAAGCTTGGCTACGGTGTGGACTGGAAGGACAACCGCAAGCATGTCACACTGACGGCCCCCAATGGCAAGAAGATACGCACGAGCAATCTGGCTAAGACATTCAGCGAACCAAAATTCACGAAAGAAGGCATCGAAGATGAATTTATACGAACTCGACCAAGCTCTCGGCCCTGCGGAAGTTCCTGCTGCAAATAGCCGGGCAAGTAAAATCACTCAGCAACAGCAACGCAGTCTTGGCCGCGGGCTTTGATCAGGCCATCCAGTCACAGCTGGACACCGCACTTGTACCGAGACTGAACGGCCTTGCCGATAGCCTGACCAAATCGACAGCCGCAGCAAACAAGAGCCTTCATGAGCTGCAACAGAGATCACGCGCCTATTACCAACATCGCCAGAATATCGACCTGGCTATCCTCATCATGACCGTTTGCAGCTTCTGCATGAGCACGGCGGCCCTGCTGAAAGTATTTCATTCCTGAGTCGAGAAAGGAGCATCATCATGAAACTCATGTTCAAAGATACCGCACACCGCGACTTTTTCTTTGCCGAGATAAAACGTTGCCCGCAAGACTGCTACTACCTCCCGTTGCTTTATCTCATCGGCCTGACAGCCACGACCCGGCAGCATTTCCCGGCCATCTATCAGCCCGGCGACGGCATCCAGCCGGAAGTCTTTGCCGAGGGCTGGCAGACCTCGACCTCGTTCAAGATCCTGCGGCTCGCGTTCAATCTGTTCAACGCTTGCTGCAGCGATACCTACGAGGAAAGCCAGAACGCAGACTGCTACTGCGTGAGCGAAATCTTTGCCACGCCCTATGCGCCGTACTTCATCGAGGCCATAAGGCTGCGCTACCCGAATTACCTGCCTGCAAAGGGGGCCTGAGCATCTATGTCCATCGAACAACGTGGCAAGAACATCTGGCGCGTGACTATCAGCAATGGCTATGATCAACGTGGCAGACAGGTCCGTTATACAAACACCATCCACGGCTCCTATAAGGACGCGACCACCGCCGAAAAGCTGCTGGCCGCCGAGGTGGCCAAGAAAAGACAGGCCAAGGAATCACCAAAGAAAATGTCCCTGCATGACTTTTTCGCTTACTGGCTGGAGAACTATGCCCGACCGCACCTAGCAGAAAAGACCATTGCGCTTTATATCTACGAATTCCGCCGCATCGATACTGCACTTGGCGGCAAGCCGATTGACAAGATAGAGCCCCGACATCTCTTGATGTTCTATGACAATCTGCGCAAATGTCCCCGACTGGATCGACGTGGAGGCCATTTGTCCGCTACGAGCATCCGCAAGTACCACACACTGTTGCATCTGCTTTTCAAGCGGGCCGTACGCTGGCAAATGATCTTCTCCAATCCGGTCGATAAAGTAGATCCGCCAGCCTATAAGTACCAAAACGAGAAAACCATCCTCGATAAAGAACAGGCTGGGCGTTTCCTCCTGCTGCTCAAAGATGAGCCCTTGAAACATCAGGCATGGAGTATCCTCGCAATCGCCCTTGGGTTACGGCGCGGTGAGATCTTCGCGTTGCAGTGGAAGCACATCGACTTTGCAGCCAAGACTATCCTCATCGAGCAGTCATCCAAGGCAAAGAAGGGTGGTGGTGTCGTTATCGGGCCGACTAAAAGCCGACGTGCGCGTCTCTTATCCGCGCCAGACAGCCTGATGCAGCTTTTGGACGCCTATCGCACAGAGTATAACGTCCTGCGTGAAGAAACTGCCAACAAGTGGGAAGGTGCCAGCGATTTAACCGAAAACTTCCTGTTCACGACCTGGAACGGTCTTCCTGGCTGCCCGGATGCCATGAACACCTGGCTGCGACGTTTCGTCAAGGCCCATGATCTGCCCAAGATCTCACCGCACAGCTTCCGGCACATGGCTGCCACCTACCTGATCACGGCGGGCGTCGATCTCCGCACCGTTGCTGGCAAGCTGGGCCATGCAAACTCAACCACGACACAGTTGGTTTACAGCCACCTCCTGCGACAGGCAGAGTACGAGACTGCCGATGTTATGGATGGCATATTGCAGGACAGCCTGAAATATGCGGAGCAAAAGCAGTGTGGTCACGACGGTAAACACCAAAATTAAACACCAAGCATCAGAAAAGGCCTCCCGATTTCTCGGGAGGCCTTGAATTTACTGGTGCGATTGGCGCGAGTCGAACGCGCGACCCTCTGCTTAGGAGGCAGATGCTCTATCCATCTGAGCTACAACCGCAGTCAACATACTTTACTATTATAACAACTACCCGCCCTGACTGCAAGCGTTTATGACAGCCAATGAAGTGCGCAGACGTGATTAATCTGACATAGATTTCCTAATCTTTTCGAAAATATCTATACAATAAGACATTAACCTGTTAAAATAACATATAGCCTGTCCGCTCAATACGGACAAGCATAAGCAAGGTCTACAATTACCTGCTTAATCTATAAATGGAGGTTCCTATCTTGAATGAAAAATTATCTATAAGCTCCTATCTGTTCGTCGGCTCGATGCTGTTTGGCATGTTCTTTGGCGCAGGTAATCTTATCTTTCCGGTCCATATGGGACAAGAGGCCGGCGCACAACTGCTGCCGGCAACGGTGGGATTTCTGATCACAGCGATTGGACTGCCGTTCCTTGGCATTGTCGCCATCGGCATCTCAGGCAGCAACGGGCTTTATGATCTGGCCAGCCGCGTGCATCCATCCTATGCAAAGTTTATGACGGTGCTGCTGTATCTGACGATCGGGCCGGCTTTCGCACTGCCGCGTACAGCTACCGTTTCGTATCAGGTCGGCCTCGCCCCCTATATCAGTGAAGGCAGCCAGTCTATTGCACTCGCCCTGTTCACACTGGTATTCTTTGCTCTGGCCATCACCTTTGCGCTTCGCCCGAACAAGATCCTGGTATGGATTGGCAAGCTGCTGAATCCACTATTCCTCGCTTTTCTGGCGATACTGATTGCTATCGCTTTCCTGCAGCCGATGGGCCATCTGAGCACAGCCGCTGTACATGGCGATTATGCAGGCCATGCGTTCTTCAAAGGATTCACGGAAGGTTACAACACCATGGATGTGCTGGCTTCGCTGGCATTCGGCATCATCGTCGTACGCACACTGCATGATCTGGGTATCCGCACACCGGGCGGCGTGGCCTGGGGCACGGTCAAAGCCGGTGCCATCAGCGTGCTGCTTATGGGTATCATCTACAGCTGTCTGTCTACGATTGGCACGATGAGTGTCGGCCAATTCGAGTTGTCGGCTAATGGCGGGGTTGCACTGGCTCAGATCGCAACATTCTATTTTGGGTCGTTCGGCGCCGTGCTGCTGGCGCTCATCGTGACGCTGGCCTGCCTCAAGACAGCCATCGGCCTGATTACTGCCTGCTCGGAAACAGTTGAGGAGTTATTCCCGAATTCGGTCAGCTACCGCGTCTATGCCTGGATTTTCACGATTTTCTCTTTCCTCATTGGCAATCTTGGCCTGACGGAGATCATCACACTGGCTGTGCCGATTCTCATGTTCCTTTACCCGCTGGCCATCACCCTGGTGCTGCTGGCTTTCCTGTCAGCCGTATTCGGCAACTGCCAGCCGATATACCTTTCAACCACGATCTTTACGCTGCTGGCCGCACTTGGCGACGCATTCAATGCTATGCCAAAATCGGTTCTGGAGCTCGACTGGGTCCAGCAGCTGCTGGCTATCTACCATGTCCTGCCGTTCTTTGATATCGGCATGGGCTGGATTATCCCAGCGCTCGTCGGTCTGACGGTCGGCTGTATCTATAGCGCTGCATTCCGTCGCGCCTGAATCCTGTCACTTTCGGAGCTGTTCAATGGACAGCTCCTTTTTATTGAAAAAGCCCATATACAAAAGCCAGATTTTGTGTCATAGTATATAGATATCTGTCGCACGTTTTTCATAGGAAAGAAGTGTTTATTTTGAATTGGAAGGTCGTTCTCGGCATCCTTACCTGCAATATTCTTTTTATGTCATCCAGCTATACGATGCTGATCCCATTTCTGCCGATGTATCTCACCAGCGAACTCGGCGTCGGACCGGAATCTGTAAATCTTTGGTCAGGCATTGTGTTCTCATCCTCATTTCTTGTCTCTGCAATCATGGCGCCGATCTGGGGCCGGATGGCGGACACGAAGGGCAAACGAATCATGGCGATGCGTGCGAGCTTTCTGCTTGCCATCAGCTATTTTCTCGGCGGTATCGTAACTTCGCCGGAGCAGTTGACGCTCGTGCGCCTGTTCCAGGGCTTTGCCGCGGGTCTCTGGCCAATGGATCTGGCCATTATGACACTCTATGCCCCGCCCCAAAAGCTTGGAGTCTGCCTTGGCATCATGCAGGGCGTACTGACTGCTGGCGGCGTAATCGGCCCACTACTCGGCGGAATTCTGGCCGAGGTCTTTGGTATGCGGGTCTCCTTCTTTCTCGCCGCCGGTGCATTACTCCTGAATTTCTTTATCTTCGCTTTCTTCATCAAGGAGCCACCTGCACCTGCTGCCGCAGTTCCCGCCGCTGAAGAGACAACGGAAGAAGCCATCAATCTCTGGAGCATTCCGCTGCTGCGTAATATGATGCTCTGCGGCACGCTGGTGCAGATGGTCATTCTGATTCTACAGCCTGTACTGACAACCTACATTGCCCATTTGGCCGGTCCACTGCCAAACATTGCCTTCATCGCAGGTCTGGTCTTCTCTCTGGGCGGCATCGCCGGCGCCATGGCCGCTCCGTTCTGGGGCTCATTCGGTCAACGGCACGGTTATTTCCGCTCGATGTGCTATGGCATGATTGGTGCAGGCTGCTGTATGCTGCTGCAGGGACTCCCGCACAACTTATATCTATTTGCCCTTATGCAGTTCGCTGGCGGCTTATTCTTCTGCGCGATTCATCCAGCCATCAATGCCGTACTGGCGAGCAATACCCCGCCGAATTACAAAGGACGTATCTTCGGCCTTCTATTCGCCGCTCAGCAGGTCGGCTCGATGGCTGGACCAATCCTCGGCGGCATCATCGCTACCTGGCTCGGCATGCCATTTGTTTTCGGCTTCGCAGGTATCATTCTGATCCTGTTGAGCCTTATCGTCTGGCGGACCTACCAGCCCGGCCGGATCAATAGCAGTCAGGGCGAGGCATAAATCCATCAATAAAAAGGACTATGAAGCATACCATTGTAGTTTGCTCCATAGTCTTTTTTTACTGCTTCTTACAACAGTCTTTAGTCCTGTTCTTCCGGATCGTCAAAACCGATCAGCCATGTTGCGAGGAAACCGACCGCATAGGCCGTCAGGATACCAAGCAGATAGACGGGAATATTGCTGCTGACCGCAGCCAGTGGCAGGCCGGAAATCCCCATTGTCGATACTCCGACAGCAGCGGCTGCCTGAATGGCTCCACCGAATGCTCCACCGATGCAGGCCCCAATGAAGGGGCGTCCCAGCGGCAATGTGACGCCATAGATCAGCGGCTCGCCGACTCCCATGATGCCAACCGGCAGAGCTGAAACCACGGTCTTTTTCAGGAAAGCATTCTCCGTCTTGAAATATACCGCAATTGCTGCTCCAACCTGACCAGCGCCCGCCATTGCAAGAACTGGCAGCAGGACATTTATGCCATAACGCAGGAAGAGCTCCGCATGAATGGGTGTCATCGCCTGATGCAGCCCCAGCATGACCATCGGCAGCCACAGCCCGCCAAGGATAAAACCGGTGAAAGCGCCCCCCTGATTGATTGCCGTCGTTGCGGCAGCCCCGATACCCTCAGAAATAATCCCGCCGATTGGCTGCAGAACCACAATAGCCAGCGTCCCCGCCATCAGCACCACAAACAACGGGGTCAGGAACAGATCGAACATCTCAGGAATGATCCGGTGCAGCTTCTTTTCGAGCCAGGAGGCCAGTGCTGCAACCAGCAGTACCGCAATAACGCCGCCCCGGCCCGGCGTAAGCGGAGTATCCCAGAGGATGACCTGGGATAATCCCGGCTGCGTGAGAATCGCCGCCAGCACACCGCCAATAACCGGCGTACCGCCGAATTCCTTTGCTGCATTAACCCCGACAAACAGATTCATGCCAAAAAATATTGCACTGCCCATAACCTCGAGCAGCCTGATGCTGGCCAGATCTGCCAGCGACGGATCAAGCTTCAGCAGAATATTCAGCGAGCCCGTAATGAGCCCACAGGCGATAAAGCCGGGGATCAGCGGCACAAAGATTCCCGCGATGCGTTTAAACAGCAATTTGAGCGATGTCGCATTCTTCTGCCGGATCGCTGCATGCAGTTCCCTGCCGTCGCCGACGCGGGCCTTGCTCCGGATGTCAGCTGGCACCGCCGTTGGAGTGCTGTCCTTTTGGCAGAGTGCATTGACTGCAGCAGTCACAGCTGCCGCCCGGCCCGGACCCAGGATGATCTGCAATTCCTCATCGTTTTCATGGATTCCCATGACACCGTCAATTGCTTTAAGCTCTGCCAGCATTTTGTCATCCTGCTCCACCAGGAATACCCGCAGCCGGGTCATGCAGTGATACGCTTTCTGTATATTGTCCGCTGGGCCAATTACCTTATAGATTTCCTGGGCCAGTTGCTCCTGATTCATCCATCATCCTCTTTTCCGATTTCTTCATAGTTTCCCATAGGCCTATTATGTCAGCCGGAATTTGTTCCGTCAAGCAAAAATCCCTCCCCATCACCGTCAGGACGGCCTTGGGAGGGATTTCTGCTATTGACTATAGAGGATATGTATCACCTAAAAAAGCAGGCTTAGTCTGCCGCTTCGGACAACTTCGCTTTCCTGCCCAGCAATTCCTGGCCGCAGTGCTTCACGACCAGCACAGCCAGCGTCATGAGCGCAATCGCCAGAACCAGCTGCAGCCCGTCGACCATAAAGACGAACGTCCCCGCTGAAAGTTTCATGATGATTGCATAAACGCTCATCACGAGCGCCGTCATCGTTACACAGAACATAAACGTCATCGGCACATAGAGCATCCATCCTTTGCGACCCGTCGTCCGCAGGAAAACCGCCAGCGAGATCAGCACCAGAGCAGACAGCAGCTGGTTCGCGGCGCCGAAGAGCGGCCAGATGTTCATATAGCCGGCCAGACAGAGGAAGTAGGCCAGCCCCAGCGTGATAAAGGTCGAAAAATATTTTCCCATACAGAACCGGGCCACCGGTCCGGCCTGCTCGCCATCACTTGGCGTGAACAATTCCTGAAATGACATACGGCCAATACGGGCTACCGAATCAATTGTTGTCATCGCCAGTGCCGAAACGCACATCGTGATAACACAAGCCGATACACCGGCCGGCAGACCAAACATCTGGAAGAATCCACTGATCGATCCAGCGAAGATCTGGAACGGCGTTCCCTTCGGCATCACACCGTTTGAAGCTGCTGCGCAGGCAATAACCAGCGCTACCACACCGAGCAGCGACTCTACAAGCATGGAGCCGTATCCTACAGCCAGCATATCCTCCTCATTGCGAATAGCCTTGGAGGACGTACCTGAGGAAACAAGGCTGTGAAAACCGGATACGGCACCGCAGGCAATCGTGATAAACAGGATTGGAAACAACGACTGCCCGTTCACCGTAAAACCAACAAAGGCCGGCATATTGATGGTCGGATTTGCAACGATAACCCCAACCACACCGCCAAACACCATGCCCAGCAACAGGAATGCACTCAAATAGTCACGCGGCTCCATAAGCAGCCACATCGGCAGGACCGAGGCAATAAAGCAATAGCCGAACGTCACATAGCGCCAGGTCTGCGCATCAAAGTACAACGGGAACGCCATACCAACCGCAAACATCGCAATAACCAGTACTACCGCCACCAGTAGTTTTAGCGGCCCGCTGGGATTGAACTTCCGGATAAAGCACCCGAATCCCATCGCGACAAAGATATAGAGCATGGAAATTGAAGCTGCCTGCGCTCCCGGTATGTTGAGCTCTCCAGTTTTGGTCAGCCCGTTGAATGTATTGGCAATGATATCAGCAAATGCCGCCAATACCAGCAGCGTGAAAAGCCAGCAAAACAGCAGAAACAACCGGCGTCCAGTCTTGCCGACGTACTGCTCAATGAGCATCCCCATCGACTTGCCCTGATTCTTCACTGACGCATAGAGCGCGGTAAAGTCCTGGACCGCACCAAAGAATACGCCGCCGAACAGCAGCCAGAGCAGTGCCGGCGCCCAGCCGAACATCGCTGCAATAATCGGTCCCGTCACCGGTCCGGCACCAGTAATTGAGGAGAACTGATGCGAAAATACAGTAAACCGCGAAGCCGGTGCAAAGTCCTGACCGTCCTCCAGTGCCACCGCCGGCGTTTTCGCTTTTGGGTCAATTCCCCAGGTATTCACCAGCCAGCGGCCATAGCCGATATATGCTGCCCCAAAAACGACGATGGCCAGCCCCACAAGCATTAAACCATTCATCATAAATCCTTCTTTCTCTGCTTACAAATAAATACCAAAAATGTATCACATCCTCACCGCAGTATCCAGATGTGATACATTTTTTCTCGAACCGTGTACAGATATCCAGTTCTTATGCACCGCACCGTTGCGATTGGACATTCCTTATGAACTGTATCTTATCACTAATATTATAAATATGTCAACTTGTAAACCATAAGAAGTAATTTTCAGAATAGAGTCCGCTCTGATCAGTCCTTAGCCCAATCGGTCTTATTGGCTTTTTGACGAGATTTTTCTGCTTTCCATGCCCAAACGCAGCGGATACCAGGATGCATATGGGGGAGTACAAAGCAACGGCTGCAGGAGACACAAATCGATTTTTCTGCCCCGGCCAGCTGCTTCGTCACGAAATCCGGCTCGGCAATCAATGCCCGGCCCAGCGAAACAGCATCCATTCCCGCTGCTATTGCTTCGTCCATATCAGACAGGGAGCGAATACCGCCAACGAGACTAAGTGCCTGCTCCGGCACAGCCGTTTTGAGTGCCTGTGCCTTCTCCAGATAGTAGAGGGTATCGGCCCGGGGCTGGTTGATGAAATCAACCCCGGACAGTTCAACCAACTCAACTCCCAGCGCATGACAACAGCGTAAAATCCATTGCATGTCTGCCGAATAGCCCGCCTGATCCTCAGCTTCCGTATCGACATTGATTTTGATGAATACGGGGAACTGCTCCCCGCAGGCAGACTTGATCCCCCGGATGATATTCTCGATGATACGGAAGCGATTTTCCACAGTACCACCATACTCATCCGTCCGCTGATTGAAGGTCGGGTCAATGAAACGGGACAGCAGATAGGAATGCGCCGCATGAAGCTGCACTCCATCGACTCCTGCCCCCTGCAATCTTTTGGCGGCAGCAATGAATCTTCCCTCAATGGCCTGAATCTCTGCAAGCGTCAACATCCGTGCTTCGCGGTCTTTCTTCAATGGCCGGGCAGTAACATCAGCCAGATCCTCGGTATCGATAGCTCGCGGACCAGCATGTGAGATCTGCGGAATAAACGCCACTCCTTGCTCATGAGCAATTGCCACAGCCCGCTGGAACTGTCCGGCAAATTCATCAGCATAGATATTGACCTGCTCCGGATTAGCGCGTCCCAGCGGGTCTACACAGCAATGGCCGGTGATGATCGTCCCGATATGATTCTTCGCGAGCGATTCATACATGCCATATTCAGCCTCGGTCATATAACCAGCCTTATCCGCCAAAAAACTGTGGACCGCGGAACGGATAACCCGGTTCTTCAATGTAATGTGAGGAAGTTCAAGCGGAACTTCAATCTTGTTAAGCATCATTACCTCCCAGAGAATACACAAGTTACTTTCGTAACATAACCTTATACATAAAAATAGTGCTGGGTCATTATGCCCAACACTATCTGTTCACAAAATGGAAAAGTTTACTGGTCAACCCGACAGATATCCGCACCAAGAGCAACGAGTTTGACAACCAGATTATCA
>JAGPMW010000018.1 GCA_018052705.1 Selenomonas sp.
GTCTGACCACGTGTGGGTTGTTTCTTAGACATAGATTTCATTACCTCCGCATGTGTTTGATATCCCCGACAGGGGAGCATATTTTAAACTGCCGTTAACTCACTTACACAGTTTATTATACACTCCCAAAGAAGCAGGATATCTACTTGAATTCTTGAAGGATGGAGTCTATCTGACGATATATCCTGATCAGGGGGAGGGCCTCTTATTTGAGTTGTCAGATATTCGCAAGATCCTGTTCGATAATAGTGTTGCTGACTATGATATTGCTGAGCTATCCCGGATAGTAAGGGAGGCGGCTGGAGAGCCGCGGAAGTTATCCGCTAATGTTGTGTCAGTGGATGCAGATTCGGCGGAGGTCGAAGAACCGGCTGAGGAAGAGCAGGATGCAGCGATTGTTGTTGACGTGAGTCCGGACCGGCTCACAGCAACCGTACAGTATGACACGAAAAAGGGACATCGTCTGCCTGGTGCCGAGGCTGTCCGTGCTGTATTGGCGGAAAAGGGCATTGTTTATGGGCTCGATGAGGCGATGATTGATCGAGAAGCCGATAGTCTGTCACCTTTTATAGCTGCGCAGGGTGAACCCGCAGTCAACGGCGACAATGCGCGCATTGAACGCCGGTTCGACCTCGGCACAAAAGGGCATCCCAAAATGGAAGCCTTTGATCGTGTAAACTATAAGGATATGAACTTGTTCGTACTGGCGAAGAAGGGTGACATCCTGGCGGTGCGGATCTTGCAGACCGAAGGTGTTCCGGGGAAAGATATCTATGGCAATGAGGTTCCGGCGCAACATGGTAAGCCAATCCCGATTCCACAGGGGAAGAATACGGAGATCATTAATGAGAATGAATTAGTGGCCTTGATGGACGGACAGATTGTCGATACAGGCAAGAAAATCGATATCGATCCGCATCTGGTGGTTAAAGACGGCGTTGGTGTCGGATCAGGAAATATTGATTTTACCGGCAGTGTTGAAGTCAAAGGAAATGTTGAGGCTGGATTCAGTGTCAAGGCGACTGGTGATATTGAAATCAGCGGCATGGTCAGTGGCGGTGATGTGACGGGAAATAACATTTTTGTTCATGGCGGGATCAGTGGTATGAGCGGGGGGAAGATAAAGGCAAAGGAAGATGTTCGGGCTGTTTTTGCTGAGAATGCTGATATCGAGGCTGGTCAGGACATTTACTTGTCAGATGTTTCGCTGCATTCGGAACTTCGGGCTGGCAAGCGGATCTATGTCGAGGAGAAACGTGGGATGATTGCTGGCGGCAGTGCTGCGGCAGGTGAGGAGATTCGTTGTAAATGTGTCGGCAATCAGGTTTTTGTCGTTACACGGCTGGCAGTGGGCATTAATCCAAATCTGGAAAAGCAATACAAAGCGCTTTGCCTGGAATACAAGGAGGACAGTCTGCGGCTTAAGCAGATCGGACAGATGCTTAATACGCTCGGAAAAATCGATGTCAGCCGGCTGCCGCAGCAGCGCATCGATCAGATCAACGAGATGACCCGTTCGCAGTTCCCGCTGGCGGGGAAGATCAAACGGGCAGAAAAAGAAATTAAGGCGATGGAAGAGGAACTGGGCCGGATGAAGAATGGCAGGATCCGGGTTGGGGATACGGTTTACCCTGGTGCCCGGATTGCGATTAATTCCATCATGAAGAATGTCCAGTCCGAGATTAAGCATTGTACATTGTCGGTGAAAGATGATCAGGTGGATGTCGGCCCTTATTGATTGATGTGGATCGTTGTGCAAATAGTGTCCATAGGTAGGAGGAAGAGGCTGTTATGGATGTCAGTCCAATGAGTATGCAGATGATTGTTCCTAGAGCAACTGATGCTGGGCAGGTTCAGCACAACCTGAATCAGGCCAATGCCCTGCAGTCTGATTTTCAGGCGGTGCAGCAGAAGGCTGATGACAAGCTGAAACAGCAGCAGGTTCGGACAAAGGACAATCCAGAAGATGGACGGATCAAGGACGACTCCAATCACCATGCGCAGCAAGGCGGCTATCAGGCGAAGGAGAAAAAGCCTCAACCGGAACAGGAGCCGTCGGAAGAAGAAAAGACGAACTATGCTTCCGATCCGTCACGGGGACATTTTCTGGATATCAGTCTGTAGGAGGATATTTTAGTTCAATATGGTTACAGAAATATTAGGTTTCCTTATCATTATCGGTGCCCTGCTGGTGGTTGCTGTCCGTTATTGGTCACGGCACCAGTCCGATTCGACACGGGATGGGGAAGAACTACTCAGTTCAACGCAGCAGCTCAAGGCTGAGCTTGAACGCTCGGCTGACGCGGTGGTCAGCCGCATTGGCAGTCATATCCAGCCGCTGGAGGATCTGGTCCGACGGGCAGAAGAGCGGACGAAGCATTTAGAGCGGCAACTCGATGAAGCCCATCGTATGGCAGGTGAGCTGCAGCAGCGCTCAGATCTGCTGCAGCGGCAGCTGCTGGATGCGCAGCAGGTTATTCAGGAACTGTCTCTGCGTCAGTCTATGACTGTTGTACCGGCCTCCCTGCCCGTCATGGCACCAGCTGCTCGTACATCAATTTCGGCTCATCCACCAGTGGAACGGGTGGATGCCCAAGACTTTGCGGCTGTTTTACAGCATTCGATTGCTCGTGACGAGCAGGGATACGCCGGAGCCCTGACCGCGGAGCAGCCGCTGGTCAGTGCTCAGCAGGCAGCCGGCCTGGCTGAAGCAATGACGCATCGTCCAGAGCAGGCTTCAGAACCAATTGCTATGGCGGAACCGGATGATGATAATGTGCCGCCGAATGCAACAAAAGCCCGGGCTCTGCTGCTCAGCGGTTATTCTGTAGAAGATACGGCTAGAGAAACTGGTATTGGCCGTGGTGCGATCGAGCTGCTGCAGGAGATGAACCGGCGTGAAATGGAACAGGCATAAAAAAACTTCCCGATTATGGGAAGTTTTTTTATGTAATAATGCTTTTATCAGGCATTGGATAGAGCCCGGAACTCTACTAATTTTTCCTGGGCAGCGCCTGTTTTTATCATTTGGCGGGCAAGTGCAATACCATCTTGAATCGACGCTGCTTTTCCACCAGCGTAGATAGCGGCACCGGCATTCAGGAGGACAATATCTGTTTTCGGGCCGGTGGCGCCGGCCAGAATATCTATTGTAATTTGAGCATTTTCAGCGGGGCTGCCACCCAGGATGTCTTTCTTGGTACAGCGCTGAAAACCAAAGTCTTCCGGTTTTATCGTATACCGGCGGAACCAGCCATTGCGAAACTCGCAGATGCTGGTCGGTGCGCTCAGTGAGAATTCATCGAGACAGTCCTGACCATAGATTACCATGCCAGTTTCGACACCCAGTGATAGCATGACTTTTGCCAGTGGTTCCAGCAGATATTCGTCGTAGACGCCAAGTACCATGCGTTTCGGATGAGCTGGGTTTGTCAGTGGCCCCAGGATGTTGAAGACGGTGCGGATACCCAGTTCCTTGCGGATGGAACCGACATATTTCATGGAGCTATGATAGTTCTGGGCAAACATGAAGCAGAGATTGATTTGGGAAAGTTCTTCGACGACTTTGGTCGGCGGCTGATCAAGGTTGATACCAAGGGCCTCCAGGCAATCGGCAGCGCCGCACCGGGATGAAGCTGCCCGGTTGCCGTGCTTGGCAACTTTAACACCAGCGGCGGCAATGATGAACGCCGCAGTTGTCGAGATATTGATGCTGTGTGCATGATCCCCGCCAGTGCCGACGATATCAAGGACATCCATATCGTGGTTGACCTTCAGTGCGTGATCACGCATGGCCGCTGCTGATCCGGAAATTTCGGCAATGGTTTCTGCTTTTGCGCTTTTGGTTGATAATGCCGCCAGATAGGCAGCATTCTGTACCTGAGAGGTGCTGCCGTCCATGATCTCGTTCATGACTGTATAAGCTTCATTGTAGGAGAGGTCAGCTTTGCTGACAATTTTTTCAATACATTCTTTTATCACAAGTGTTCACTCCTTTACGTTATTGGAATTAAGACTACCATTCATATGTAATATTGTCAACTTATTTTCATCGCTGATTGTATAAAAAAAAATAATTTAAATTGTTGACAATTTCGTGATATGTAGATATAATATATGAGTGGTCTACGGGATGTAGCGCAGTTTGGTAGCGCGCCTGCTTTGGGAGCAGGATGTCGCAGGTTCGAATCCTGTCATCCCGACCATTTTTTGTTTATAAATAAATAGATATGCGACAGTAGCTCAGTTGGATAGAGCAACGGCCTTCTAAGCCGTGGGTCGGGGGTTCGAATCCCTCCTGTCGCACCAAGTGAAATCAAGGCGTTGAGATGTGTCCAGCTGACAAATCTCAGTGCTTTTTTTGTGGTATGCATTTTGGTGTAAATAATAAAGCACCAGATAATAACAAATAAAGAATCTTTAAGAAATAATCGGACATATATGCTTGCAGTGGTAGGACTTTTGGTATAGTATGATAGTGGAATATAATTAACTAAATGAGGGGATTGTAGATGAAGCAGATTCCTTTTTCAATTCAGACACGGAAAGAACTGGATGCCTGTATTGAGCAAGTGCAGCGGGAAACAAGAAAAATGAAGAAAGTTGCCAGTGTGCTGGTATCCGTGTTCGCGGATAAGGCAGATGAGTGTATGCTGGCAGCCATGACTCAAACGATTCAGGCGACCTTTCCTGAAGCGCAGGTGATTGGTTCAGTGTCAACCGAGGAAATCATCAATGGTACGTTGATGGATCATGGCATTGCTTTGACCTTCACCTTGTTTGAGTGCTCACAGGTGCGGGCCATTGCCTATGATTTTCATAAGATAACCAGCGAAGACGCTGGACGGGAACTGCTGGCCATACTGAATGCAGATCGTAATGTGGTTTCGGTTGAGGTTATTGCCGCAGGGTTCCACCTGGAGATTAATCCGTTTTTTCGACAGGCATCTAAGTCCTGGCGGGAGATCGTTTTTTTTGGCGGGTTGTCCGATGATGGAAGTCTGGGGCAGAATGGACTGGTATTTGCCCAGAATAAAATTATCCGTCATGGGCTGGTCGCGGTGGTGTTCAGCGGCAGCCGCCTGCGTGTGCAGACCAGTTCAAGTTTTGGCTGGAAGCCATTGGGACGGATGATGACGATCACGAAGATGGACGGAGAATTCTGTATGCAGGAGCTCGATCACATTCCGGCACTTGAGGTATTTGACCGGTACCTTGGCATACGAAATACGGATTGTTTTCTGATTGAGACATTGACGTTCCCGTTCTATTTCGAGCGCAATGGGTCGATACTGGCCCGGCATCCGCGCCGCTGCCGGGAAGATGGCAGCATGATGTTTGGTGCGGACTTTCGCGAGGGAGAGCAGGTGCGCCTGGCTTATGGCGATCCTGGAGATATTCTCGAGAGTGCCATGCTGCTGCAGGAACGTCTGGCTGGTTTTAGACCGGAAGCAATCTTCATGGTCAGCTGTGTAGCCCGCTGGATGCTGCTTGGCAGTGATACGGAGCAGGAGCTCTCTGTCAGCCGGCAGCTGGCTCCTTCGTCTGGTTTCTACGCCTACGGCGAATTCATGCGCAATAAGGATGGCGAGATACTGGTGTCGAATATGACGCTGGTGACCGTCGGTATGCGGGAAGGCATGATGTCCGGGCGCCGGGATTCTATTGCTCTTAAGCGCCCGCATTTTCAGAAACACCGGTCGATCATGGCTCATCTGGTCAAGTTCATTGAGACTACGACGCAGGAACTGGAAGCTTCGAATCAGGAGCTGGCGCGGCTGGTCAAGATTGACCCTCTGACAGAGCTTTATAACCGCGCGGCGACAGAGTCTGGCCTGCGCCGGCTGCTGGCAGAGGCCAGGGCTGACGGAAGCCCACTGTCTGTCATGATGCTGGATGTCGATGACTTCAAGAGTATCAATGATCAGCATGGGCATGCTGCTGGTGATGAGACGCTCAAACGTATTGCGGATATCCTGCACCGGAATACACGGCGGGGAATTGATATTCCCGGCCGTTGGGGCGGCGACGAATTCATGGTGGTGTTCCGGGATACGGATATAGAGGCAGCCGGAGTTATTGCCGAACGCATTCGTCAGCTGGTGGCTGACCTGCTGCTGCCGGAAAATGCAGGGAAGGTTACGACCAGTATTGGTGTTGTGTCGGCGGGGGCGACGGATACGGTGGAAAGCTTGTTCCGGAGGGTTGATGCGGCGCTGTATGATGCAAAGTTTTCCCATGGCAAAAATTATGTAGTTGTTCATGATGATAGAGGAAAAAGCTTGCCAGGATGATTTGTGATATGGTAAAATAAAGATAAATAGGGAATATCAAGGCGGAGTCTGTTCACCAACAGGCTCCGTCTATTTTTTTACCTATTTTATGAGGAATATGCTGGTTTAAAAGGAGGCGTACAATGGAAGTTTTAGTAGGAATCGTTTTTGTACTGATGTATGTGGTAATCGTATCGGAAAAGATACACCGCACGATAGCTGCCATGCTGGGAGCCACAATCATGATGCTTATGGGGGTTATGACACAGGAAACAGCGCTGCAGCATGTGGATTTTAATACACTGGGGCTGCTGGTGGGCATGATGATTCTGGTGGGGGTGACAGGGCATACCGGATTGTTCGACTATGTTGCTATTAAGTCGGCAAAACTGGCCAAGGCAGAACCGCGCCGGATTTTGATCTATTTGGCTATTATTACGGCTGTGTTTTCAGCATTTCTGGATAATGTCACGACGGTACTGCTGATGGTGCCGGTTACGTTCAGTATTACGCAGAAGCTGCACCTGAAACCGAATGCGTTCCTGTTGACGCAGATTATCGCCTCAAATGTCGGCGGTACGGCAACACTGATCGGTGATCCGCCGAATATCATGATTGGCAGCGCGGTCAAGCAGCTTACATTTATGAGCTTCATCGAAAATCTGGCGCCGATTGTGTTCCTTAATTTGGTGGTGGTTCTGGCTATTGTGGCATTTGTTTATCGCAAGGGGCTGCATACGACGCCGGAACTTCAGGCGGAACTTATGCAGATGGATGAAAAAAAGGCACTGAAGAATCGGGGACTGCTCATGCGCTGTCTGCTGGTTCTGTCGCTGGTAATCCTGGGGTTCTTCACGCATTCTATCACCCATATTGAGTCCTCTATGATTGCATTAGCTGGCGGATTCCTTATTCTATTGCTGGCAGGCGGGAGTCACCATCTGGTTGAGTCGACCATGAAGTCAGTAGAGTGGGCGACTATCTTTTTTTTCATTGGCCTGTTTATTGCTGTCGGCGGTCTTGTCGAGACTGGAATCATCCGCGACCTCGCATTGCAGGCGATGCATATCACCAATGGGGATGTGACAGCGACGGCCTTGCTGATTCTTTGGCTTAGCGCCTTGGTATCCTCGGTTCTGGATAATATCCCGTTTGTGGCGACGATGATTCCGTTGATCCAGGATATGGGTACGATGGGGATTACTAATCTGGAGCCAATCTGGTGGAGTCTGGCATTGGGAGCCTGCCTGGGCGGCAATGGTACGCTGGTCGGGGCATCGGCCAATCTGATTGTAGCTGGACTGGCCGCTGAGCGGGGCGTAAAGATTACGTTTATCCGATTTTTTAAGATCGGCTTCCCTTTAATGCTCTTGACGATTGTACTCTCGACGGTGTATGTTTATATCCGGTACCTGATGTAACGGGTTTTGCAGCTGTCATCCCGATATGGGCTGACAGCTTTTTTATCTTTACAGGCAGGACTTTTCTGTTAAAGGACGAATAGTTCCAGTGGTAAAAGGTTTGGAGGGGTTCTTTTGGCTAAATTTGGCGGCCGGGGATACGGCGTATGTATCCTTTTTGTAGTAATAGGCGCTATTTTGGGTGGCATTCTGGGGCAGCTGTTGGCGAATGTTGAGGCATTGAGCGGTCTGATGCCGTATCTCGTGACGACGTACCCGGTATTTGATACGACGCCGGTTACCATTAATTTGTATGTGATCCGGCTGACTCTGGGGCTGGCATTTGCACCGAATATCATGAGTATTCTGGGTATTGTGCTGGCACTGGTGCTGTTTCGGCGCTACTGAGACCGTGAGGAGGAAATGATGATTATTCTGGCGTCTGGTTCGCCACGGCGAAAAGAACTTCTGGAGCAGATAGGAGCCAGTTTTCAGGTGGTGGTTAGTGATGCCGCGGAGGAAAGCGGCAATGTACTGCCTCCTGAAGAGCTGGTGGAGAGGAATGCCACAGCCAAGGCCTCGGCTGTAGCTGCGATTCGGCCGGGACTGCCGGTACTGGGCGCAGATACGGTCGTGTCTCTGAATGGGCATACCTATGGAAAACCGTGTGACAGTGAAGATGCGTGCAATATGCTGCGGCGTCTTTCCGGGCACAGCCATCAGGTTTCGACCGGGCTGGCTTTGATCCTGGATGGGCGGATGTATACGGCCGTAGTGACGACAGAGGTCCGGTTTGATGTGTTGTCAGAGGAGGATATTGCTGCCTATGTGGCTACGGAGGAACCGATGGATAAGGCTGGAGCTTATGCGATTCAGGGGCGCGCGGCGGTGTTCATCAAGGGAATCCATGGATCGTATTCGAATGTCGTGGGGCTGCCGCTCCATGCTGTGACACGGCTTGCTAGAAAGGCAGGCGTCGATTTATATGACAATCATGGTGAGGGATCTGCCGGCTGAGGAACGGCCAAGAGAAAAACTGCTGCGGTCCGGGGCAGCTGCCCTGAGCAATGTAGAACTGCTGGCTGTCTTATTGCGCACGGGAACTCGGCAGCAGTCGGTTTTGCGGGTTTCGGAGGAAGTGTTGGCGCACTATAAGGATCGCGGGATTTCGGGAATCGTGCATATGGCTCCGGCAGAACTCAGCCAGATTAACGGGGTTGGTCTGGCTAAGGCTGCGTCGATTATGGCGGCTGTGGAGCTGGGCCGCCGGCTTTCGCAGGCTGCTGCGGCACGGATTGAGGTCGTTCATGGGCCGGAAGATGCGGCGCATTATGCGATGCCGCGATTTCGTTTTGAACAGCGGGAGCATTTTGCTGTGCTGCTGCTCAATACCAAGAATCATATCCTTGGTATGCCGGAGATATCCGTTGGCAGTCTGTCGGCTTCTGTTGTCCATCCCCGTGAGGTGTTTCGCGAGGCAATCAACTATGCAGCTGCTGCGATGATCCTGCTGCACAATCATCCGAGTGGCGATCCGTCGCCGAGCCGGGAGGATCTTGCTGTGACGAGTCGGCTGGTAAAGGCCGGAAAGATTATGGATATTGAGGTGCTCGACCATATTATCCTTGGAGATCAGCGCTTTTTGAGCCTGAAAGAGAAGGGTTTTCTGTCCTAAAGGAGACTTTGCATATTTTAATGCAGGAAATCTATATTTTCCCATTACAAACGCCATGGACTTGTGCTACAATAAGATTGCTGTTTATAAATGCAGGTAAAAACGCTGTTGCAGTATGGCAATGGCTTAGTTAGAGTTCTGAAGGGAGTTTTACGGTAAAATGTGGAGTCTGTTTGGTGGTTTGTCACACGATATGGGTATTGACCTTGGTACGGCTAATACACTAGTACATGTAAAGGGCAGAGGGATTGTCCTGCGTGAACCGTCGGTTGTGGCAATCAAAAGCGATACGGGAGACGTACTGGCTGTTGGCGAGGAAGCAAAGCAGATGATCGGCCGTACGCCGGGCAACATCGTGGCCATTCGTCCGATGAAGGATGGTGTTATTGCGGACTTCGATGTGACGCAGGCTATGCTGAAGTATTTTATCCGCAAGGCCATGAATACGAAGTCATTTGTCCGCCCGCGGGTGGTGGTTGGTGTGCCGTCTGGCGTAACGGAAGTTGAAAAACGTGCGGTTATTGATGCAGCACAGCAGGCTGGTGCCCGTGAGGCTTATCTGATTGAGGAGCCGATGGCGGCTGCTATCGGTGCTGGCCTGCCCGTTGAAGAAGCGACAGGCAGCATGGTTGTCGATATCGGCGGCGGCACGACGGAGATTGCGGTTATCTCGCTGGGGGGGATTGTAACGAGCCGTTCGATCCGCATCGGTGGTGATGAGATGGATACGGCGATCGTGCAGTATATCAAACGTATGTATAATCTGATGATTGGTGAGCGTACGGCCGAGGCGATCAAGATCACGGTTGGTACGGCTATCGTGACGCCGGATACGGACCGGACGATGGATATTCGTGGACGCGATCTCGTGAGCGGCTTGCCGAAGACGCTGACAATTCAGGCGAAGGAGATCCGTGAGGCGCTCAATGAGCCTATTTTCAAGATCATTGATGCGGTCAAGGGAACGCTCGAGAAGACGCCGCCAGAGCTGGCAGCTGATGTCATGGATCATGGAATCATGATGACGGGCGGCGGCGCTCTGCTGACGAATCTTGATCAGCTGTTATCGCATGAGACCGGGATGCCGGTTCTCGTGTCTGAGGATGCCTTGTCCTGTGTCGGCGAGGGTACGGGCAAGTCGCTGGAGAATATTGAACTCCTGAAGCGTGTAGTAATGACGTCGAAGAAGTTGAGACAATAATGAGCAACCGCGTAAGAAGAGATAAGAATTCAAATCGAAAATTATGGGCAATGCTCTTCGTCGTGGTCAGTCTCTTCTGTGTCATTTTCTTTGCCGCTCGCGGACGTTTCCAGGTACCGGTGAGCAGCCAGACGGTCTCGCTGGTGCTCTCACCGTTTCAGCAGGCTGTTTCCTGGGTCGGTGGGCAGCTCGCCTATGTGACCGGCAATGTCTGGGATATTGCCACTGTGCATGAGCAGAACAAGATGCTTCGCAATGAAGTGGAACAGCTGCGCGTGCAGAATCTGCAGGCCAGTGAAGCCATGGCGGAGAATGAGCGCCTGCGGACGCTTCTCGGATATCGCCAGATGGCTACCCAGTTTGATATGGTTGCAGCCAGAGTCATTGGTCGTGAGTCGGCAACCTGGTCCCGGATGATCGTTATCAACCGGGGCAGACAGGATGGCGTGGATGTGGATATGGCTGTGGTGACGCAGGCCGGGCTGGTCGGTCATGTGGTCGAAGCAGGCTGGAATTCATCGAAGGTGCAGTTGATCCTGGATCCGCGATCTTCGGTCGGGACATTGGTACAGCGGGCGGAATCGCGCGTTGCGGGTATTGTTCAGGGGGATTTGGATAATCCGACGATGCCGCAGATGGTCAATATTCCGAAGAATGCGGATGTGGTCGAGGGGGATGTCATCGTGACGTCCGGGTTTGGCGGCCTATATCCGAAAGGACTGGTCGTTGGGCTGATCTCATCGTTGCAGAATGATGCGGGGGGGCTCCTGAAGATTGGTATTATGGAGCCAGCGGTGGACTTCCAGAAGCTGGAGGATGTCATGGTCATTACGGCATCGCGTGAGGCACCGCCAGATCCAATACAGCCCCCTAAGCAGACACCGGGGACTGAAACCGATCCGGCTGCGCAGGCGGCCGCCGCGAAGGCTGCGGCTGAGGAGGCTCAGTGATGAAGCAGTTTGGAAGTCTGGCCGCATTTACCGCGGGGCTCTATGTCCTGCAGACCTCGTTGCTGCCTTTGATTGCCTATCGGGGAATTAGCCCAGATCTTATGCTGCTCCTGACAGTATCGTTCGCGTTCCTGCGCGGCGCCCGTCAGGGCAGCCTGTTGGGCTTTTTGACTGGATTGATGCAGGATCTGTCTACAGGAACATTCCTGGGCACGAATGCGTTTACGCATCTGCTGCTGGGGTTGGTCTGTGGCCATTTTTCAGACCGGGTATTCAAGGAACAGTTTTTTCTGCCCGTGCTGGCATCGTTGGTGGCGACCACAGCCAACTATTTTATTTTAGCGTTACTTATGGTATTATTAGGGTATCGCTTTAATCCGGTGAGCAACGTGCAGGCAATGCTGCTGCCGATGCTCATCTATCAGCTCGCGTTTGCCTATCCAGTTCATCGTCTGACGTATGTGCTGGATAAGAAACTCAGCGAAAAAGAGAAACATTGATTAAGGCACCTTGCGGGGTGCCTTTCGTTATGGGAGAGATACTACTTGGTCGAAAATGATGAATTTGGCGGCCGGCTGAAGGTGCTGGGCTGGCTGTCTGTTCTGGTAATTGCCGTACTCATCGCGCGGGCAGGTTACCTGCAGATCTATGATGGAGAATATTATGCAGAACTGGCAGAGGGCAACCGTATCCGGATTATTCCGTCGATGGCGCCTCGCGGTACGTTCTTTGACCGGAATGGTGAGCTCCTGGTGCAGAATCGTCCAGGGTTTACCGTATCCCTGCTGCCTTTGACAGCACCGATATCTGATGACGTGATTCAGCGATTGTCGGATCTAATTAAGGTGCCTGTGGATGAAATCCACACCAAGATTGCAGCCCACATCGGTTTTGATCCGATCCGCATCAAAGCGGATGTCACGCCGGATATTGTGACGATTATCGAGGAACAGAAGAGCAACTATCCTGGAGTAGTCATTGAGGTACAACCGATTCGCGATTATATGAATAAACAGGAAGCGGCTCACACCTATGGTTACGTCAGTGAAATTAATGACGCAGAACTGGAAAAAAAGAAGTCTGAGGGCTATAAGACCGGGGACATCATCGGCAAGTTTGGACTGGAAAAGGTATACGACAAAGAACTGCGGGGCGAGAATGGCGGGCAGCAGGTGGAGGTCGATGTATCGGGCAAGCCAGTTCAGATTATCGGTCGTAAAAACCCAGTGCCGGGAGATGACTTGTATCTGACGATAGACAATAATCTGCAGAAGGCGGCGGAAAAGGCCGTTGATGAGCAGCTTAAGTTGATCCATGCCCATGCGGCGGCGGCGGTGGCATTGAATCCGCAGACGGGGGAGATCCTCGCGATTGTCAGCCGACCGGCGTTCGATCCCAACCTGTTTGCCCATGGTATTTCCTCCAAGGACTGGAACGCACTCAATAATAATCCATATCATCCGATGGACAATAAGGCTATCACGGGGGAGTATCCGCCGGGATCGACATTTAAGATCGTCACGGGTACAGCCGCCTTGACTGAGGGGGTAGTTACACCGGATGAGATCATCTTCGATAGCGGGCACCACTGGATTATCCCCAAGGGAAATTCTGGCGGTGAGGCACTGGGACCAATCAATTTCCGGCAGGCCACGGCCCATTCGGATAATGTCTATTTCTATGAGATGGGTAATCGTCTGGGAATTGACCGGCTCGAGAAGTATGCCCGGATGTTTGGTCTGGGGCAGCGGACCGGAATCGATCTGCCCTATGAGGCCGATGGACTGGTTGCGAACCGCCGCTATAAGGCGAAAAATTTCGAAGATGGGGAATGGTATCTGTCGGAGACGTTCGATGCGGCCATCGGCCAGGGATTCAACCTGGTTACTCCCTTGCAGGCAGCGATGGTCATGGGCGAGATTGCAGCGGATGGTAAGCGGTACAGGCCGCATGTCGTGAGCAAGATTGTTGCGCCTGACGGCACTATCGTAAAAGATTTTCAGCCGGAACTCCTGTCGACGCTTGATGTCAGTCCGGATGTTATCAAACTGGTTCAGCAGGGATTGCATGATGTTACGGTTTATGGTACCGCAGCATCATCATTCAAGGGGTTCAACATTCCGATTGCCGGTAAGACGGGGACGGCCGAGAACCCGCATGGCCGTGACCATGGGTGGTTCGTGGCTTACGGTCCGTTCGATAATCCGAATATTGTCGTGGCGGTTATCGTCGAGCAGGGAGGCTTCGGCGCGCAGTCAGCTGTGCCAATTGGCCGCAAGATACTGGAAGCCTGGTTTGGTGTGAACCAGCCGGATACAGCAGCTGCTGCTGCATCCCAGCCAAAACAATGATCGGGACCGCTGATGCGGCTTGAAATAAAATTTTTACGAAACGAGGGCAGCCATGAGTGAGGACATTGTAAAGATAAAAGGCAGCAAGTCTGGTCTTCAGCTAAGTTTCGCTGAAGATGCTTCCTATGAAGTCATCCGAAATGACATTCAGGAGAAGCTGGCATCAGGATCGGGGTTTTTCCTGCGTGGGACACTGGTTCAGATTCCGCGGGATGTGCTTACTGACAGCGAACGTGAGAAATTGCAGAAACTGTTCCATGAGCATGGACTGATCTGCCGGGTTTTGAGTCCCGAAACTGAGCGGACTCCCTCGGCACAGGTACGGAAGGATGTCCAGCAGGAGCAGCAGGAGGCTGTGACAACAGCTGCCAGGGCCCAGGCTGCTAAGGAGAAGGCGCAGGAGATGGTCGTCATTAATCGTACATTGCGTGGTGGACAGGAAATCCGTACGAAAAGCTCCGTAATGGTATGCGGAAATGTGAATCCTGGTGCACAAATTATTGCAGGCGGCAGCATCGATATTCGTGGCACCTGCCGTGGGCTGGTCCATGCAGGTGCCTGGGGGGATAATACGGCGTTTATCATTGCCGACCACCTCGTACCCACCCAGATCCGGATTTCCAATCTGATTGCCCGGTCGCCGGACAAGATGGAGATGGCTGACCGCGCCGAGCGCGCGTCAGTTAAGAATGGTCAGATCGTAATTGAACCGATAGAAAGGTAGGATTTTGGATATGAGTGAAATCTACGTAATTACCTCTGGTAAAGGCGGCGTCGGCAAGACTACGACAACGGCTAATCTGGGTATGGGGCTCGCCATGCGTGGCAAGAAGGTCGTCCTTGTGGATACCGATACCGGCTTGCGCAACCTTGATCTGCTGCTTGGGCTTGAAAATCGCATCATGTATGACCTTATTGATGTGACGGAGGGGCGTGTGGCATATAAAAAGGCACTGGTCCGGCACAAGAAGTTTGATAATCTGTTCTTGCTGCCAACTTCACAGGTTAAGGATAAGATGTCTGTAAATCCGGAACAGCTGGTAAAGTTGTGTGATGATCTGCGCCGGGAGTTTGACTATATCATTATTGATTGTCCAGCTGGTATTGAGCAGGGCTTCAAGACGGCTATAGCGGCTGCTGATGTGGCATTGGTTGTGACTATGCCAGAGATTTCGGCTGTTCGTGATGCCGACAAGATCATTGGCGAGTTGGGACGGGCCGATAAAGAGAACATTAAGCTGATCGTCAACCGTATCCGCCCGCAGATGGTGGAGAGTGGAGACATGCTCAATATGGACGATATCAATGATATCCTGTCACTGGAGTGCATCGGTCAGGTGCCGGATGATCTTACGGTCGTTACCAGCACAAATAAGGGTGAGCCGTGCATTACGATGGACGAATCGCAGGCAGGGCAGGCTTATCGCAATATTGTTGGTCGTATTCTCGGAGAGGATATTCCGTTCATGGAGTTCCCAAAAGAGGGATTCTGGGCGAAATTAAAGCGTGTGTTTGGCAAATAAGGAGGGATTCGTATGTTGGATGCATTGATGAAGATTTTTGGTAAGAAAGAACAGTCTGGCAAGATTGCCCGCGACCGCCTCAAGGTTGTGCTCATCCATGATCGTGCGAATATCTCCCCGGAAGTCATGGAAAACCTGAAGAATGATATCATCAAGGTGATTTCCAACTATATGGAAATCAACCAGCAGGACATGGAGATTTCGCTGGCAGATGATGATGATTCTGTGGCATTGGTAGCCAATATCCCGGTCAGCCGTATGAGACACGATAAGGGCGAGCATTGAGGAAAGATTCGATAGTATTATGACAAAAAGTATATTACGCCGCACGGACCTGACATTGGTAGCAGCCACAGTGGCCATCATCATCATGAGCCTTGTTATCATCGGCAGTGCGACTCATATCAACACCCCGAGTGATGACCGGTATTGGTTCGTTGCCCGTCAGGGACTGTTTGCACTCGTGAATATCGGCGTTGCAGCGTTCCTGATGAACTTTGACTATAAGCTGCTGCAGGGGTATGGCAATAAACTATATATATTCAATCTGATTATTCTGCTGGCTGTCATGGTAGTTGGGCAGTCTGCGCTGGGAGCCCAGCGCTGGATATCGATTGGACCCATCAGCATCCAGCCTTCGGAGTTTTCGAAGATTATCATGATTGTCTCGCTGGCGACCATGCTGGAGGACAAGGTCGGGAAACTTAATACGCTGCATGATCTGCTGCCGGTAGCAGCCTATGTCGGTGTGCCGTTCCTATTGGTACTTAAGCAGCCGGATCTCGGGACGTCGCTGGTGTTCATGGCGATTTTCCTTGGCATGATCTTTGCCTGCGGTATTAATTTGAGGCTTTTGGGCGGGTTCTTTGCTGCTGGAGTGGCGATGCTGCCGGTCTTATGGCATTTCCTGAAGGACTACCAGAAAATGCGTATCACGGTTTTTATGGACCCGAATGTCGATCCGTTGGGGTCCGGTTATCACATTATCCAGTCGAAGATTGCGATTGGTTCGGGAATGCTGTTTGGCAAGGGGCTGTTTGAAGGAACGCAGAGTCAGCTGAACTTTCTGCCGGAGAATCATACCGACTTCATTTTTGCAGTTGTCGGTGAGGAGCTTGGCTTTATTGGCGTAGTGGTGCTGTTGTTGCTGTATCTGGTGATCTTGTGGCGCGCCATCCGGATTGCCAAGGATGCCAGTGATGTGTTTGGCCGGCTGCTGGCGGTCGGCATCAGCTCGATGCTCGCGTTTCATGTGCTGGTCAATGTCGGTATGACACTAGGCATCATGCCGGTTACAGGAATTCCGCTGCCGCTCATGAGCTATGGTGTCAGCTCGCTGACAACCAATATCATGTCGATCGTGATTCTGCTGAATATTCAACAGCGAAAACAGAAATTGCTTTTTTAGGGAAAGGCTCCTGACCGGAGCCTTTCTTATATGTATAGGACCAATAAGTTGAGATGTATGGAGGAATAGAACGAAATGGTACGACTTGAACATGAGGTGCTTCAGTCGGTCTTGAAGCCGTCGCGTTATACAGGTGGGGAATGGAATGCCGTCCGCAAGGACTGGGCAGACGTTGACTGCACATTTGCGCTGGCCCTGCCCGACGTATATGAGGTCGGTATGAGTAACCTGGGACTGGCGATTCTGTATGAGATACTGAATCGCCAGGATAATATCGCGGCAGAACGGGTTTATGCTCCCTGGACGGATATGGAGCAGGAACTGCGGGCGCGGCAGACACCATTGTTTTCACTGGAGACGCGGCATGAGCTTTCTTCCTTCGATTTCTTTGGCTTTTCGCTGCAATATGAGATGATTTATTCCAACGTTCTCAATATGCTCGACCTGGCTGGTATTCCGCTCTGGTCGAAAGATCGTGGCGAGGATATGCCGTTCATCGTGGGCGGGGGGCCTTGCGTCTATAATGTTGAACCAGTGGCAGATTTCTTTGATTTCTTCATTGTCGGTGAGGGCGAGGAACCAATCCTTGAGGTGTCCAATGCACTGATTGCCTGGAAGAAGGACGGGCGGCCAGGCGGCCGCCGCGGATTCCTCCAGCGCCTGCTCACGCTGGATGGAATCTATGTACCATCATTCTATGAGCCGGAATATGCCGCGGATGGTGGATATATACAGCTCAGAGCACTCGATGCGGCGGCAAAGCCGGCCATCTATAAAAGAGTTTGCCGGGATATGGATGAAGCCCAGTCGGTGGAACATCCAGTCGTGCCAAATATGGATATCGTCCATAATCGTGTTATGCTGGAATTGTTCCGTGGCTGTTCCCGCGGCTGCCGGTTCTGTCAGGCTGGTATCTGCTATCGTCCGGCTCGCGAACGCACCGAGGAAAAGCTTCGCCAGCAGGCGCGCAGTCTCGTAGACTGCTCAGGCTATAATGAGATGAGCCTGACTTCGCTGTCGTCAGCTGATTATTCCTGTCTGGGACGGCTGGTCGATGACCTGATGACGGATTTCCGGGATGAGGAAGTAAGCTTCTCCCTGCCGTCTTTGCGTATCGACAGTTTCTCGATTGAGCTGGCTCATAAGATGCAGCAGGTCCGCAAATCTGGCCTGACGTTTGCGCCGGAGGCTGGTACGCAGCGGTTGCGCGATGTTATCAATAAGGGCGTTACGGAGGAAAACCTCATGAGTGCCTGTGGCTCCGCCTTCCGCCAGGGCTGGAAACAGGTCAAGCTCTATTTTATGATGGGATTGCCGACTGAGACTGACGAGGATATCATCGGTATTGCAAAACTGGCCAAGAAGGTCGTCGACCTCTATACGGAGATTAAGGGACGCCGTGGGGTTAAGGTTACGATATCCGTGGCCTGCTTCGTGCCGAAACCATATACGCCGTTCCAGTGGTTTGGTCAGCTGCCGATTGCGGAGTTTGAACGTCGTCAGCGTCTGCTCAAGGAGCACATTACAGACCGCTCGATTACGTTTAACTACCACGATGCCCGTCTGTCGGTTATTGAAGGCGTGTTTGCCCGTGGTGACCGCCGACTGGCTCCGGTTCTCTATCAGGCCTGGCAGGACGGAGCCAAGTTTGATGGCTGGTCCGACCTCTATCAGCATGAGACCTGGCTTCGGGCCTTTGAGAAATGTGGCATTGATATGGCGCATTATAATGAGCGCACGCGTAATTTCAATGAGGCGCTGCCATGGGAGATTACCACGCCAGGCGTCAACAAGGAATTCCTGCTGCGCGAGTGGCAGCAGGCGATGGCAGGTGCATTGACCGAGGATTGCCGCCGCGGCAAGTGCAGTGCCTGCGGAATCTGTCCGAATCTCGGTGTCCATGTTATTGATTATGCGAAAGCTGAAGCAGAGGCTGAAGCTGCGATATCTGATCGTATTGAGTCAGCATCAGCAGACCCGAAGGGACCTGGCAAACCACGCACGCTCTATAAATATCGGGCAGAGATTACCAAGGGCGATGAACTGCGTTATGTTTCGCATCTTGACTACGCCAATATTTTCATTCGTGCATTTGACCGCTCGAAACTGCCAATGGCCTACTCCGAGGGCTTCAACCATCATATGAAGGTGGCTTTTGCGTCGGCGTTGTCGCTTGGTGTAACGAGTGAGGCTGAGTATATGGATTTTGAGCTGACCAGGGAACTGTGCCAGCCAGAAGTGTTCGATCGTCTGCAGGCGCAGCTTCCGCCGGGAATCAGGCTTAAAGAATTGCGGTTGGTTCAGGGCAAGCATGCCGCTCTTATGGCCGAATCTGATGAGGCGCGTTATACCTTGCATGTTTCCTATCAGGGGGATGAAATAGCTGCACAGACCGCTATCCGGAACTATAACGAAGCGAAGGAAGTAATGTTCCACCGTGTCACGCCAAAGAAAAAGCGGGAAATTGAAACTAAACAGTATATGATTCAGCCGGTCACGGCGAGCCTGCAGGGCGAAGAGCTGATCCTGCAGATGGATATCCGCATTACCAAATCTGGCAGCGTGAAGCCACTCGAAATCCTGAAAGCGATTGCCGAGCAGTTTGCACTGGGGGTTGATCCTTCACAGGCGCTGATCACCCGCAATGGATTATACGGGCATGGAAAACGGCTCATCGAACTGGTATAATAAGAGCATGCCATGAAGGGATGGTGTGGTCAGAACATGAGGGGGATGCGACCGATGAAATCCATTTTAGTTACAGTTGTGCCAGAAGAGACACGGATGGCGCTGGTGGAGGACGGGGTACTGGAAGCCATTGAGGTGGAACGTTCTTCGCACTCTCATTTGGTTGGCAACATCTATAAAGGTCAGGTTCAGAACGTCCTGCCGGGGATGCAGGCGGCCTTTGTTGATATTGGAGCCGAGAAAAATGCATTTATGTATATTGGCGATGGTCTGCCCCATGACGCAATCAAGGCTCTGCCACAGACTCAGCGGGTTCATATCGGTCAGCAGATTCCGGTTCAGATTATCAAGGATGCGATTGGCAGCAAGGGACCGCGTGCTACAACGCATATCTCTCTTCCCGGCCGCAATGTCGTTCTGATGCCGACAGCAGCCTATATTGGGATGTCGCGCCGTATCGATGATGAGTCGGAACGCAGCCGCCTGCATACTATTGCCGAGAAGATCTGCCCGAAAGGCATGGGACTCATCATCCGGACGGTAGCGATGGGGCTGAGTGAGGAGGCGTTGACAGAAGATGTTCAGTATCTCGTAAAGCTCTGGCAATCCATTCTGGCCCGGTTCAGGCTTAAGAGTAAAGGATCAGCCTTACTGTATCGGGATGCCGATCTTATCGTACGCATTGTACGGGATTGTCTGACCGATGCAATCGACGAAATGCTCATTGACGACGCCAATGTCTGCCGGCTGGTCCGTGACCTCGTACAGTATGTTTCGCCGCAGCTGGTCGAGCGGATCAGGTTTTATGAAGATAAGACGCCGTTATTCAAACGGTATGGCATTGAGGAAGATCTCGAGAAGCTCGGGGCCCGTGAGGTTGAACTTAAGTCTGGTGGGTTTCTGGTCATAGACAAGACCGAGGCACTAACGGTTATTGATGTCAATACAGGCAAATATGTTGGGCGGACCAATTTGGGCGATACGGTCTATCAGACCAACCTCGAGGCGGCTGAAACGATCCTGCGGCAGATCCGGCTGCGGGATATCGGCGGCATTATCCTGGTGGATTTCATTGATATGGAGAAAGCGGAGCAGAAAGAGCATCTGCTGCAGGTCATGCGGGAAAAAGTACGGCTTGACCGTACCAAGACCAATATTGTCGATATCACGAGCCTCGGTCTCGTCGAGATTACGCGTAAAAAGTCGCGGCAGAATCTTGACAGCATTATCTACAGTGAATGCCCGGTCTGTCATGGACGCGGACGCATTGAATCGCCAGAAACGGTGAGTATCCGGATCAGTAAGGATATTCGTCGTATGGAGCGCACCTCTCATGCCCGTGAAGGCTATGAGATTGAGGTGCATGAGTCTGTGGCGGAGGAGCTGCGTGCCAATCAGCTTATGATGAACCTGGCAGCTGAGTTTGGTGCTGACATCAAGGTGACCATCAAGCCAGGGCTTCATCCGGAGAGCTACTCTATCCTGCAGCAAAGCTGATGGATACCAGCGTGACGAACTGGCCGGCAGAAAAAATATTTTGGGATTGTTTTCTGCTTTCTGGTATGTTATACTTGTTAGCGGTGTAATAAAAAAGCATGGGTATCCGATATCTGCCCTGTGCCCAGTATGGGTGGTGCAGAGGATGAGGAGCCCAGAAGAAAAAAACAGGAGGTGCACCAACATGGCAGTTATTTCCATGAAACAGTTACTCGAAGCAGGTGTCCACTTTGGACATCAGACCCGCCGTTGGAACCCGAAGATGGCTAAGTACATCTTCACGGAGCGTAATGGCATCTACATCATCGACCTGCAGAAGACCGTCAAGAAGATTGACGAGGCTTATGCATTCCTTCGCAGCGTTGCAGAAGAGGGCAAGAATGTTCTTTTCGTCGGTACGAAGAAACAGGCTCAGGAAGCGATCAAAGAAGAATCTCTCCGTGCCAACATGTATTTTGTCAACGAGCGCTGGCTCGGCGGCATGATGACGAACTTCCAGACGATCCAGAAGCGTATTACCCGTCTCAAGGAGCTTGAGGCTATGGAAGCTGATGGCACGTTTGATGTTCTGACGAAGAAAGAAGCTCAGGGCCTCCGTCATGAGATGGAGAAACTTGAGAAATATCTCGGCGGCATCAAAGATATGAAGAAGATCCCGGGCGCACTCTTCATCGTTGATCCGCGCAAAGAGCGTATTGCTGTAGCTGAGGCTCGCAAGCTCAACATTCCTATCGTAGCTCTTGTTGATACGAACTGCGATCCGGATGAGATTGACTATGTCATTCCGGGTAATGATGATGCAATCCGTGCTGTCAAACTGCTGACGGGCCGGATGGCAGACGCTGTTCTTGAGGGCCGTCAGGGCCAGGAAGACGAAGCTGCTGATACCAAAGCTGCTGAGTAATCCGTTCTCATAAGCATTGAAGACCTTGACGGGGTAAGGGAATGTTATCCCTTGCCCCGTTATTTCGTTATAGACATTCAATTCGATAGTTGTTGTTAAATATAGGAGGAAACAATCAATGGCAATTACTGCTGCAATGGTAAAAGAACTGCGCGAGAAGACTGGCGCTGGCATGATGGACTGCAAAAAGGCTCTGACAGCTACGGACGGCGACGCTGCAAAAGCTGTTGACTGGCTTCGTGAGAAGGGCATTGCCAAAGCGGAGAAAAAAGCTGACCGTATTGCAGCTGAAGGCGCTGTTGCTGCCTATGTCAGCGATGATGCGAAGACGGGCTGCGTTGTGGAAATCAACTGTGAGACCGACTTTGCGGCTGGCAACGACCAGTTCAAGGCACTGACGGCTAAGATTGCTCAGCAGATTGTAGCAACGAAACCGGCTGATATCGATGCGCTGAACGAGAGCGAGATCGATGGCAAGAAGGTTTCTCAGATCATTACGGAAGCTACGGCTACGATTGGTGAGAAGATTGCCCTGCGCCGTTTTGCCTGCTATGAGACGGAGGGCCGTCTGGCCAGCTATATCCATATGGGCGGCAAGATTGGTATTCTCGTCAACCTGACGGGCGGTGACGAGCAGCTTGGTAAAGATGTTGCCATGCAGATCGCAGCAGCAGCTCCGCAGTCCATCGATCGTGCTGGCGTTGATGCTTCTTCTCTCGAGCATGAAAAAGAAGTACTCCGCAAGCAGGCTGAGGAAGAAGGAAAACCGGCACAGATCATTGAGAAGATGGTCATGGGCCGTATCAATAAGTTCTACAAGGAAGTCTGCCTGAATGAGCAGATCTTTGTCAAGGATTCCGAGAAGACGGTAAAAGATATCCTGGGTGATGTCAAAGTTACCGAGTTTACGCGTTTCCAGCTGGGCGAAGGCATCGAAAAGAAGCAGGAAGATTTCGCTGCTGAAGTTGCTGCACAGATGAAATAATCCAGTAATTGCAGACCATGCTGAATTTTAAGGCAGAGGGCACAGAAAACTTTGTGTTCTCTGCCTTTTTCATGTATAATAGACTCAGTGTAATTTTAATTCGGACAGAGAGCCGAAAAATGGAGGGGTAATCGTTTTGGAAACAACGAAATATAAACGCGTCGTCCTGAAGCTTAGTGGTGAGTCACTGGCTGGTGATCAGGGCTTTGGTATCAATCCACCAGTTGTTGAGGATATTGCATCCCAGATCAAGAAGATCCGCGAGCATGGTGTTGATGTAGCCATTGTTGTTGGCGGCGGTAATATCTGGCGCGGGCTGGCTGGCTCTGCCAAGGGCATGGACCGGGCGGCGGCAGACTATATGGGAATGATGGCTACGGTCATGAATGCGCTGGCACTGCAGGATGCACTGGAGAAGATGGATGTAGATACCCGTGTGCAGACAGCAATCGAGATGCGCCAGGTTGCCGAACCATATATCCGCCGCAAAGCTATCCGTCATATGGAGAAGGGGCGCGTGGTCATCTTCGGTGCTGGTACGGGCAATCCGTATTTTTCGACGGACACGACCGCGGCACTGCGGGCAGCTGAGATTGAGGCTGATGTCATCCTGATGGCCAAGAAGGGGACGGATGGTATTTATGACTGTGATCCAAACAAGAATCCGGATGCGAAGAAGTTCGAGACGCTGACTTATATTGAGATCCTCAACAAGGGACTGCAGGTCATGGACACAACGGCTACCAGTTTGTGTATGGATAATGCGATTCCACTGGTTGTCTTTAACATCGACGATCATAAAAACATCGTCAGGGCTGCTCTTGGTGAAGAGATTGGTACGACGGTAGGAGGTAATAAATAATGGTGAATGATATTATCGCTTCCCATGAGGAGCGTATGCAGAAATCTATCGAAGCGCTGAAGCGTGAGTTTGGTTCGCTGCGTGCTGGCCGGGCAACGCCATCACTGCTGGACAAGGTAATGGTCGAATATTATGGTACACCTACGCCGGTCAATCAGATCGCAAATGTATCGGTACCGGAACCTCGTATGATTATCATCCAGCCGTATGAAAAGTCTATTCTCCATGATATTGAGGTCGCAATCATGAAGTCAGAGCTTGGGTTGTCTCCAAACTCGGATGGTACGGCAATTCGTCTGTCCATCCCGGCCCTGACCCAGGAGCGCCGTCAGGAACTGGTCAAGACAGTCAACAAAAAGGCTGAGGAAGCAAAGGTGGCAATCCGCAATCTTCGTCGTGACGGCAATGATGCTGTCAAGAAATTGGAGAAGGCGAAGGAAATCACGGAAGATGAGTCCAAGAAGGGTCAGGAAAAGATCCAGAAGCTGGTGGACAAATACATCAAACTGGTGGATACGACTCGTGATTCCAAAGAGAAAGAAGTCATGGAAGTCTGATGACGCCTGATGTAATCGGCAGGCCATGGACCGAGGCAGAGTTACTGCTGACGTCGGCGCACTGCTGCTATCAAACGGAAATCACACGCCCAACGCGTGATTTTTTTAAGACAGATGTAACCTGTCTATATGTTGTCCGGATGCGTGAGCAGCCGGATGGCGCTCTGCTCCTGACCCTAGCGGCCAAGCAGAAGAACATTGTAGAGGAGGTGTCCTGAACATGGCTTACAAAATTAGTGATGACTGCATTTCGTGTGGTTCCTGCGCTGCAACTTGCCCGGTAGAGGCAATCAGCGAAGGTGCTGAGCATTACGAGATCGACGCAGATAAGTGCGTAGAATGCGGCGCTTGCGCTGCTGGCTGCCCGGTATCTGCTATCGAGGCTCCCTGATGCATGAAGGCAGGCCCCTCTTGAGCAAGTTTTGAGAGGGGCCTGTTTCTGTTTTCAGCACCATGGGGCAGAGCAGCCTGCCTGGTTTTATGAAGTAATTATCCTGTAGTGAGGGATTCAGATATGTTGAAAAAAATTTTAGGTGCGATCGGCAGTTCGGTGATTGCAGGCGGGAATTTTGCGATTCCTGAACATGACTCGCCACTTTTCACTCAGATCGACTGGGAAAAGCTGCCCCGGCATGTAGCCGTCATTATGGATGGCAATGGCCGCTGGGCCAAGGGGCAGGGGCTGCTGCGTACCGCCGGTCATAGGGCCGGTGTGAAGACACTGAAGAATATCTTGAAGACAGCAATTGGCCTGGAGCTGAATGCGCTGACAGTCTATGCCTTTTCAACTGAGAACTGGAAACGCCCGCATGCGGAAGTTGATTTTCTGATGAAGTTGTCTTCGGAGTATCTGAATAAAGAACTCCAGGAGATGCATCAAGATAATGTCCAGATTCACTTTATTGGCCGCATTGATGGTCTGCCCTTGTCTTTGCAGCAGCAGATGCGTGAGGCGGAAAAACTGATGAAGGATAACACCGGTGTCAGATTTAATATTGCTGCCAACTACGGCGGGCAGGACGAACTCGTGCGGGCCGTGCAGCAAATGGCTGCAAGTGTAGCTGCTGGCAAGCTGAAACCAGAAAATATCGATGGCGCTGTGATTGAGTCGTCCCTTGATACTGCCGGTAATCTGCCGGTTGATCTGGTTATCCGTACCAGCGGCGATCAACGGCTGTCCAACTTTCTGCTCTGGCAGTCGGCCTATGCGGAGTTTTGGTTCACAGATACGAATTGGCCGGACTTTACGCCGGAATGTTTCGTGGCTGCGATGCTCGACTATGCCGGCCGGGACCGCCGGTTCGGCGGGTTGTCCGATAGCAAGACTAAATAAGGATTAGGAGCGTTAGCGTTGATTACAAGAATAATTACCGGAGTGATTGGTATTGCCCTGGCTGCCTTTATCATTCAGACTGGGGGAACGTTGTTTGCTGGTTTTTCACTGGTACTGTCGTTGATTGCCTGGTTTGAGTATGCCCGGGCCTTTTCCGAGCGTGGGATGGCACTGACGCTGGTTACAGGATTTGCAGGGCTGGTTTTTTTGTGGTATGCCGGCTGGCAGGGGGATGCTGAGCTGATGGTAGCAGCGAGCACACTGATCGTACTGGCCGTATTGCTTGAATCCGTGCTGCTCCGCCGTACGGTGAGTATCATGGATGCGGTGACGTCTGTGTCAGGAATCCTCTATTTTGGGTTTCCGTTTACGTTCATGGTGATGCTGCGCAATGCGCAGCCGGATGTGCAGCTGGCTACACAACTGGGCGATTTTTCCTTTGGCTGTGCCATGGTCTGGATCCTGTTTATCGGCACCTGGGCCAGCGATACATTTGCCTATTTTACGGGATCGGCGCTGGGACGCCACAAACTTTGTCCTTCGATAAGTCCGAACAAGACAGTTGAGGGATTTCTGGGGTCCGTGGTTGGTACGACTGCAACGGTGGCTGGACTAGGAATATTCTTTTCGCTGCCGGTGCTGGAGCTGGGCCTGTTAGGACTGGCTGTTTCGATCATGGCAACGTTGGGAGATCTGGTCGAGTCTGTGGCAAAGCGGTACACCGGCATCAAGGATTCCGGCAGCATTATTCCGGGACATGGCGGTGTCTGGGATCGCTTTGACAGCGTACTGTTTACCGCACCACTGGTCTATTATTTTGTGAGATTCGTCGATCTGACGATGAGATAAGCAAGGCAGTAAGGAGTATCGGCGATGAAGAATATTGCAGTTTTAGGGTCAACCGGATCGATTGGCACGCAGACGCTCGATGTTGTCCGCAGTCATCCGGAAATTTTTCATATTTCGGTGCTGGCAGCTAATTCACACGATGAATTGCTGGAGCAGCAGATCCGCGAGTTTGAGCCGGAGTTGGCAGTACTGTCGGATGAAGACGCCTATCAACGTTTAAAGTCCCGTTACAGCGGCAGTACGCAGCTGGCGGGCGGACGGCAGGCTTTTATTGATGCGGCTGCCGTGGATGCCGTGGATACTGTCGTCACTTCCATGATGGGGTTTGCCGGGCTGGAGCCGACAATGAAGGCGCTGGATGCCAGAAAGAATATTGCTCTGGCCAATAAGGAAACGCTGGTGGTGGCAGGAGAGATTGTGATGCGCCGGGCGAAGGAACAGGGCGTATCGATTCTGCCGGTCGACAGTGAGCATTGCGCCTTTTATCAGTGCCTGCAGGGAGAGGACCGGGCGTCTATCGAGAAATTACTGTTGACCTGTTCAGGCGGTCCGTTCCGCGGCAGGAAACGTGAGGATCTCGAAGATGCGACTGTTAACCAGGTGCTCGCACACCCCACCTGGAATATGGGACAGAAAATCACAGTGGATTCGGCGACTCTAGTCAACAAGGGGCTGGAAGTCATTGAAGCTAAGTGGCTCTACGGTGTGAGTTATGATCAGATTGAGGTCGTAGTTCATCCACAGAGTATTGTTCATTCGATGGTGCAATTCCATGATGGTGCAGTTATAGCCCAGCTGGGATCTACGGATATGAAATTGCCAATCCAATATGCGCTGACTTATCCAAATCGTACAGCATCGTCGTTTGAGCGGCTGGATTTCTGGAAGATGAAAGATCTGACGTTCAGCCAGCCGGATACGGATACATTCAAAGGGCTGAAGTTTGCTTATGAGGCCGGTGCTATGGGGGGCACGATGCCATGCGTATTCAATGCAGCGAATGAAGTGGCGGTTGGTGCCTTTTTGAAAGGTGCGATAAAGTTTCTTGATATCTATGATATCATCGAGGAGACGATGCTCAAGCGGGAGTGTATCCTTGAGCCGACATTGGACGAACTGTTTGCAGAGGACCGCTGGGCCCGCGCGTTTGCGGCCACTCTGCTGAGTAGATAAGAGGACGGTGACACTATGGTATTGACGATTGCCGCTGCAATCTTCGTTTTTGGTCTGCTGGTACTGGTTCATGAGCTGGGACATTTTGCTACGGCCAAGTTCACGGGGATGAGGGTAGACGAGTTTGCCATCGGCTTCGGCCCGAAACTGATCAGCTTCACGCATGGTGAGACGGTATATTCTTTGCGGGCCGTACCGCTTGGTGGATTTAACGATATTGCCGGGATGGACCCTGCGGCTAATGATGCAGGTGAACGTGGTTATTGCTCGAAGCCGGTTGGATCCCGGATGATTGTTATCTTGGCAGGATCGGTTATGAATTTTATTCTGCCGGTAGTCCTGTTCTTTGGTATCTTTTTCTTTGCGGGTGTCAGCACGCCGAATCCGGAGCCGGTGTTAGGTACGATACTGTCCGATAAGCCGGCGGCTGAGGCCGGGCTTCATGAAGGGGACCGCGTTATCAGCCTCGATGGCAAAGCTATCAGCAGCTGGACAGCTTTTGTCGACGGCGTCAAAGATAATACGGGAGCGCCTGTTACGGTAGTAGTTGAGCGGGGGAATGAAACTCTCACGATGGTGATGACACCAGCCTATGACAACAGCGCGAAGAAAGCGATGGTCGGAGTCATGAGCTCAGTACAGACCCGCCACCCGGGAATCGTTGAGTCGGCCCAGCTGGCTGTGCAGAAGACCGTTGGTATTATCGTGATGATGCTTAGCGCGTTATATAAGATTTTATTGGAGCTTTCGGGAGCAGAGCTGGCCGGACCACTCGGGGTTGCGCAGATGGCTGGTGAGGTTGCGCAGATGGGATTCGTGCCGCTGCTTAATTTTGCGGCATTCCTGAGTCTGAACCTCGGAATTGTGAATCTGTTTCCCATCCCGGCCCTCGACGGTGGCCATTTTGCTGGTCTCTGCGTCGAGGCGGTTCGCGGCAAGCCTATGGGACCCAAGGCCATGGAGTACCTGCAGAAGGTTGGCATTGCACTCCTGCTGCTGCTCATGGTGCTGGCAACAAAAAATGATATTGTCCGCCTGTTTACCGGCGGCTGATAGAAGGAAGTGCATATAATCGTGATAGAACGTAAGAAGACCCGCCAGATCCATATCGGTCCGGTGGCAATCGGTGGCGGAGCCCCGATTTCTGTGCAGTCGATGTGCAACACCAGGACGACAGATACCGAGGGGACGGTGGCTCAGATCAAGGCATTGCAGGCAGCTGGTTGTGATATTGTTCGGCTGGCGGTGCCGGATATGGAAGCTGCAAAGAATCTTGGCAACATCATTAAGGCGGTCAGTGTGCCATTGGTAGCCGATATTCACTTTGATTACAAGCTGGCAATTGAGGCCATCCATCAGGGCATTTCTGCTCTGCGGCTGAATCCTGGCAATATTGGCGGCGAACAGAATGTACGCGCCGTTGTGCAGGAAGCCAAGTCCAGCCATATTCCTATTCGGATTGGTGTTAATGCCGGGTCGCTGGATAAGAAAATCCTGGCAAAATATGGTGCGGTCACACCGGAAGCACTGGTTGAGTCAGCGATGGAACATGTTCGCATTCTCGAGAAGCAGGATTTCTATGATCTGAAGATTTCGCTTAAGACGCACGATGTGCCGATGACACTGGCTGCTTACCGGCTGATGAGTGAAACCTGTGATTATCCACTGCATCTCGGAGTTACCGAGGCCGGAACGGTCAATACCGGTGTCATCAAATCGGCTGTCGGTATCGGCGCATTGCTGGCGGAGGGCATTGGTGATACGTTCCGCATCTCATTGACCGGCGATCCCGTTGTGGAGGTTAAGGTGGCTAATGAAATACTGAAGTCGCTAGGGCTTAAGGAGTATGGCCCAACGCTGGTGGCCTGTCCCACCTGTGGGCGTACAAGTATCGACCTGCCTGCTATCGCAGATCAGGTTGAGAAGAAGCTTGCGGGGATCACGGAACCGATTGATGTAGCTGTTATGGGCTGCGTGGTTAATGGACCGGGAGAAGCCCGCGGTGCAGATGTCGGGATAGCCGGTGGCAATGGGGAGGGATTGATTTTCCGCAAAGGTGAGATTATCCGCAAAGTCCCGGAAGCAGATCTGGTTGAGGAACTCTTTAAGGAAATCGATGCAATATTGGAGGAACGGAAACAGAAATGAGAGCAAGTAATTTATATGCACCAACGCTTAGAAATACACCGGCTGAGGCCGAGATTGTCAGTCATCAGCTGATGTATCGTGCAGGTATGATCCGCAAGGTTGCCGGCGGCATGTACACGTTTTTACCACTGGGCTGGCGTGTTATCCGCAAGATTGAGCAGATCATCCGCGAGGAGATGGACGCTGCAGGCGGACAGGAAGTCTGTATGCCGATCATGCAGCCAGCAGAGCTCTGGGAGGAAAGCGGCCGCTGGGCTGCCTATGGCGATGAGATGATGCGGATCAAGGACCGTCATCACCGCGACTTCTGCCTTGGACCGACGCATGAGGAAATGATTACAGATCTGGTCCGCAACGAGGTGCGCTCTTATAAGCAGCTGCCGCTCCTGCTCTATCAGATTCAGGATAAATTCCGCGATGAGCGTCGGCCTCGTTTTGGGCTCATGCGCAGCCGTGAATTCATCATGAAGGATCTCTATTCTTTTGATAAGGACGTCGAGAGCATGAACGTATCCTATCAGAAAATGTACGATGCCTATGTGAATATCTATAACCGCATGGGACTTGAGTTCCGTCCGGTCGAAGCGGATAATGGTGCTATTGGCGGCGGTCATTCCCATGAGTTCACCGTGCTGGCTGATGCTGGTGAATCCAATATTGCCTACTGCACGAAGTGCGATTATGCGGCCAGTGATGAGAAAGCGGAGCTGGCTCCAATTGCAGCTGCCGCTGAAGAGGAACTGTCCCTCGAGAAAGCAGCAACGCCGGCAATCAATACGATTGATGCGCTGGTCGACTTCCTGAATGTTCCCATCGAGAAGACCATCAAGGCAGTAGCTTATCAGACCGATACCGATCAGCTGGTGCTGGCCTTTGTTCGTGGGGATCATGATGTCAATGAGGTCAAGGTTATCAATCAGGTCCCAGGGGCGCTGGAACTGCGCATGGCCGAAGAAGAGGCAATCAGAGCGGCTGGCGGGTACCCGGGATTCATGAGCCCGATTGGCGTCAAAGAGGGCACGCTGATTCTCGTCGATCCGACGGTCATGAATATGTCTAACGCCATAGCCGGTGCCAATGAAGCAGATTATCATTATAAGAATGTCAATCCTAAGCGTGATTTTACACAGGAAAGTATTGTTGTTACGGATCTGCGGATGGTCAAAGAGGGCGATGCCTGCCCGCATTGCGGCGCAAAGATGACGATGACCCGTGGCATCGAGGCTGGCCAGGTATTCACGCTGGGGACGAAATACAGCCAGTCGATGGGCGCAACATTCCTTGATGAGAATGGTAAGGAGCATCCACTCTATATGGGCTGCTATGGTATCGGTGTTGGCCGCACGATGGCTGCTGCCATTGAGCAGAATAATGATGAGCAGGGTATTGTCTGGCCGCGGGCTATTGCACCGTATGAAGTTGTGGTGGTAGCTGTCAATGCCAAAAAGGATGACCAGCTGTCCTGCGCGGAAGAGATCTATGGTGAATGCCAGCAGGCTGGTCTTGATACGCTGCTTGATGACCGCAAAGAGCGCGCGGGTGTCAAATTCAAGGATTGCGATCTGATCGGTTATCCATTGCGGGTTGTGGTTGGCCCGAAAGCGGTTGAAGAAGGTCAGATTGAGATTAAGGTTCGTAAGACTGGCGAGGTATTCACGGTGGCGCGTGCCGAATATCTGTCTAAGGTTCAGGAACTGCTCAAAGAGCTTTGAGTTGTTGTTTTCATAACAAAACACCCCGTTTGCAATTAGCAAACGGGGTGTTTTGTACAGTGAAGCTTATTCAGCAGCGCCGACAGCCTCATTAAGACCGTCAATCAGCGTATCGATATCGATGCCGTGAGCCATAGCGCCCTGCTCAATGTTCTCAAAGTGAGCGGCAGCACAGCCGAGGCAGCCCATGCCAGCATTTACGAATACATCAACTGTATCCGGATATTTCTGTACGACGTCAAGGATGCTCATGTCTTTTGTGATAGCCATAGTATAAAAACCTCCTGTGTAAAAACACAATCCAATCAATAACTAATGATGGGCAGTACCCATTACAGGAATTATAGCACATTCTCCCGATTGGATACAAGAAACAAATGGTACAGCCGGTCCTAATTTTCTAGTGCATCAGTGGTTTTTTCAGCTGGTTTGGAGTACAATATACGAAGTGTGAAATTGTAGGGAGGCAGAGATATGGGGCTGATTGCGTTCTCGTTAGCGGATGTGCCGGTATATTCATATGGGCTCATCGTTCTCGGGGCGATTCTGTTGGGGACGGTGGCAGCTGGGCTGAATGCCCGGCTGCAGCATAAAGATTTTTCACTGGTTGTGGATATGCTGTTGTGGGGGCTGCCACTGGCTGTCATACTGGGGCGGCTTGGATTTGTGCTGCATCACTTTGATCGCTATACTAGTAATCTGGTAGAAATTTTGATGATATGGCAGGGCGGATTTTCCTTGTATGGAGCCATACTTGGTTTTGGGGCAGCTGTGGTTGGCGTCTGCCGCGTGCAGGGAAGGAATACCTGGGAATGGCTGGATATGCTCATACCGTCATGGGTGCTCGCGCTGGTCGTGATTGAGCTCGGCATCTTTGCCTTGCAGCTCAATATCGGCTTGCCGCTTTCGGCGGATCTGCCGAACGACCACACGCTGGCTGAGTATGTTGAGTTCCGCTATCGTCCGCTTGGGTATGGCGATAAATTCTATTATCAGCCAATTGCTTTGTATCAGGCCGGGCTGCAGCTGCTGGTATTTCTGCTCTTGGGAATAATGACACTCGTGAAGCTGCGCTGGCAACGGCCGCGGACGCCGGACTGTTTGTTTTTGTTTGGGACTGCCTGCATTGCCTTTGTCCGGTTTGGGTGTGGCTTCTTCTATCTGGCTGCTGGTGCGGATATGGGAGCGATGCTGCCGCTGGGGCGGATTATGTCCGGTATGATTGGAATGGCGGCGCTGATCTGGCTGTGGCTGCGAATTAAAGGGTCAGTTAGGAGGAACAGTTGATGCAGAATGAATATAATAGAAGAAAAACAAAACGGAAATGGGCGAAACGTCTGCTGCTGGTCCTGCTTTTATTGCTGATTCCGCTGTTGGTATCGAGTCCTAAACAGATGACGGCAACGATGGTTGCTGATAGTGAAAATGGGACCAAGGTACTAATATTAAACTATCATAAAATAGACAATACATTTATCTCGCTGGCCATTCGCCCGGATGATTTTGATACGCAGATGAAGTATCTTAGTGAAAACGGTTATCATACAATTTCTCCTGATGAACTGTATGACAGCCTTGCCGGTACGGGCGAGCTGCCAGATAACCCCGTAATGATTACGTTTGATGATGGCTATGAGGATAATTATGCCAATGCCTATCCTATCCTCAAAAAGTATGGTTTCAAAGCGACGATTTTTGTCGTGACAAGTTTCCTTGACAAGAATAAGAAGGGATATATGTCCTGGGATCAGGCGCGGGAGATGGATGCCAATGGTATCAGCATTCAGTCGCATACGGTCGATCATAAGTCGATGACTGATCTGACTGATGATCAGCTGCGTATGGAACTGGTGGACTCCAAGAAGAAGGCCGAAAAAGAACTGGGGCATCCGGTAAACTATATGGCCTATCCGACAGGCACCTATAATCTGCATATTGCTCAGATGGTCAAGGAAGCGGGCTATAAAGCAGCGTTTACAATCAAGTATGGCAATGTGGATAAGGCCAGTAATATTTATGCGTTAGAGCGTGTGCCAATCTTTCACACGGAGCAAACAAACAAGGATTTCATGGAGCGGATCCGGTATACGCCGATTTTTGAAAGACTGGGCTGGATCAAGAGCTGAAAAATATGCGCGGTACTAGCGGCAAAATAAGCAGGTTTTTTGAACGAAACCTGCTTATTTTTTTTAGTGAAATGTCGAAAAATTTGTACCTGTGGATAACTTTAGCTTGCAAAATAACCATACACTGATATAAAATAGAAAAGAAAAAGTGGTGGATTGTGGGGGAAAGTGGTTTGAAATACCAGAAAGGTGGTGAGGCAGGATGTTCATGGGGGAGTATGCCCATTCAATCGATGCAAAAGGGCGCATCATTCTGCCCGCCGATTTTCGTCAGGAGTTAGGCGTTTCGTTCATCATCACCAAGGGGCTTGACAATTGTCTGTTCCTTTACGGGCAATCGGCCTGGGATGAACTGGCCGCAAAGCTCCGCGCATTGCCATTGGCTAAACCGGAAGCACGGGCAATTGTGCGTTTCTTTTTCTCCGGCGCCCGTACGCTGGAGTGTGATAAACAGGGGCGCTTTCTTGTGCCTGCAAATCTGCGAAATCATGCCGGTATAGTGCTTAAACAGGATGTGGTGATGACTGGTGTGGACAATCGTATCGAGGTTTGGAGCAAGGAGCAGTGGAACCAGTATAATGGTGAAGTTGATCCTGATGTTACGGCGATTGCCGCCTCACTTTCTGAGTTGGGCATCTGAGTTCCTTTGAACCCACTATTACCCGGAGTTTTTGATAGACAGGAGCAGGAAACATGGAGTTTCATCATATCAGTGTAATGCTGGAAGAGACCGTAAAGGGACTCGTGACAAATAAAGAGGGAACCTATGTGGACTGCACGCTGGGCGGGGCGGGCCACTCCCGTCGTATTGTGGATATGCTTGATCCGGCCGGCCGGCTTATTGGTATCGATCAGGATGAGGCAGCGATTGCAGCGGCGAAGGAACGCCTCTGTGATGCGCGTTGCCGGGTGGATATTGTTCACAACAATTTCCGGAATCTGGAATCCATTCTCGAAAACGAACAGGTCCTGCTGGTCGATGGTGTTGTGTTTGATCTTGGCGTGTCTTCTCATCAGATTGATACGGCAGAGCGGGGTTTTTCTTATATTCACGATGCACCGCTTGATATGCGCATGGATCCTGAAGCCGGGTTCTCGGCCCATGATGTGGTTAATACCTATAGTGAACAGGAGCTCAACCGGATCTTTCATGATTATGGTGAGGAGCGCTGGTCTAAGCGTATTGCGCAGTTTATCGTGCAGGCGCGGGCCGAGAAGCCGGTAGAGACGACTGGTGAGCTGGTCGATATCGTCTGTAAGGCTGTCCCCAAGGCGGTCCGTCAGGCGGCCGGAGGACATCCGGCCAAGCGTATCTTTCAGGCGATTCGGATTGAGGTCAACGATGAGCTTGGCATTCTGGAGCAGGCATTTACCACAGCGGTCCGGCATCTCAAACCGGGCGGACGTATTGCAATCATTACCTTTCACTCGCTGGAAGACCGCATCGCCAAACAAGTGCTCAGACGCCTCGCACAGGGCTGCATCTGTCCGCCGGAACTGCCCATCTGCATGTGCGATCATAAACCAGAAATCAAGATTATCGGCAAGCCGATCCAGGCGACAAGCGAAGAGCTTGACCATAATTCCAGGTCCAAAAGTGCCAAGCTGCGGATCGCGGAGAAGCTGCCAGTTGTTCAGGCTGAGAAAGGAGGAAACCGCTGATGTTAGCGCGACAGGAAGAAGAGTTTTCGGAGCATCAGCCGCTTTCTCCTGAGGAAGAACAACAACTGTTGCGGCAGACTCCCAAAGAGCCGTTGATGAAGACCGTGCTCGATACGAGTACCCGGTCACATGCCCAGCTGCTGTTTTTGACCATGGCGGCACTGGCCTTGCTGGTAACGGTAGGCAGCGGCGTAAGTGCCAGTCGTGGTTATGCACTTATTGAGGTTCAGCACCAGGCAGATCAGCTTGAACAGGAAAATGAGAGACTTAAGATCGATATTGCCAAGCTAAAATCTCCCGATCGTATCAAAGCGATTGCTACGGATCAGCTGGGCATGGAGGTGCCGAAGCGGACCTATTTCAGTCATGATAATCAATAAGGATTACGGATTTTGTCCGTTGGATATAGGCGGAGAGGCTGTCATAAGATATGATCAGCTTCTTTCGCTTTTTCTGTTTCTTAGGATATTGTGATATTTCTTAGGAAAACTCTATAAATTTTTGCCGTGACGGTTTATAATAGTGTACGGTCCGCAACGACAAGCGCGGATATGAGGAGGAAATTCAATGAAAACAATCAGTCAGCTGGCAGAACTGGTAACAGGTGCTGTCCTTATCGGTGATAAAGAATTAAAGATTACAGGTATCGAGCATGACTCCCGCAAAGTAGAGAACGGTACATTGTTTGTCTGCATTCCGGGGGTTCATGTTGACGGGCACAAGTTTATTCCCCAGGCCGTTGCGGCCGGAGCTAAAGCGGTTCTGACCACGCGCCGCGATCTGACGGTGCCGGCTGGCATCACGATCTTCTGTGTGCCGGAACTGCAGGCTGCATTGGACCAGATTGTTCCCTTCTTCCATGACTATCCAGCCCGCAGTATGCGTGTGGTCGGCATCACCGGGACGAATGGCAAGACGACGACGAGCTATATTACGCGTGCGATCCTGCGCCATGCCGGTTATAAGGTCGGACTCATCGGCACAATTCAGATTATGATGGAGGATGAGGTATTCCCTATTCATAATACGACACCAGATGTGGTGGAGCTCCAGCATACGCTGGCCATCATGCGCGACAAGGGACTGGATTATGTGGTCATGGAGGTGTCCTCCCATGCTCTTGCTCAGAACCGTGTTGCTGGTATTGAGTTTGATACCGCTGTGTTCACGAATCTGACACAGGATCATATGGACTATCATAAGACGCTCGAGAACTACATGCTGGCCAAAGCCCGCCTGTTTGAACTGGCATCACAGCCGGGGACGAAAACGGGTAAGACGGCAGTTGTCAATATCGATGATGCTGCCGGACAGACGATGCTGGAACATGCATCCTGCCAGCATCTGACCTATGCTATCGACCGACCAGCAGATCTGCGGGCTACAGAGATCAATGTGCTCGCCAGTGGGGCCAATTTCACGCTCAATCATGCAAGCTTTGGGCAGATGGCACTGCAGCTGCATATTACAGGCATTTTCAATGTCTATAATGTTATGTCGGCTGTAGGAGCTGCGCTGGCGGAACATGTAAAACCCGAAGTCATCGCTTCGGTATTGAGAGATTTTGTCAGTGTACCGGGCCGCTTCGAGCTGGTCAAGGCGGGGCAGGATTTTTCGATCATCGTGGACTATGCCCATACCCCGGACGGTGTGGAAAATGTGCTTGAGACAGCACGCAAGATCGCGAAGCGTAAAATCATTGTAGTGTTTGGCTGCGGCGGTGACCGTGACCGGACGAAGCGCCCCATCATGGGCCGTCTGGCAGCGAAGCTGGCCGATGTGGTCATAGCGACCTCAGATAATCCGCGCTCCGAAGATCCCGAATTCATTCTCAGTGAAGTCGAAGCTGGGGTCAAAGAGACACTTGGCTCGAAGCACCACGAGAAGATTACAGATCGTCGTGAGGCGATCTTCCGTGCAGTGGAACTGGCACAGAAGGATGATATTGTTGTTATTCTCGGCAAAGGTCATGAGGATTATCAGATTCTTAAGGACAAGACGATCCATTTCGATGATAAAGAGGTTGCCCGTGAGGCAGTCGCTGCCCGTAAGGAGGAAGCCTGATGCCGGCATTTACGCTTGAGGAAGTCCTGCAGGTTACGGGCGCCAGCAATGCCCAGACCGGGCAGCAGACATTCACGGATATCGTGACAGATACGCGCAAGATCGCAGACGGAGTTCTGTTCCTGGCGTTCAAAGGGGAACGTTTCAATGGGGAGGACTTTGCTGCCGAGGCGTTCCGGAAAGGTGCCGCCGGAGTTATGGTGAGTCTTGGCTGTGAGCCCGAAAAACTGGCGGCCTGCGAGGGCACGGTTCTGCAGGTGGCTGATACGCTTACAGCCTATCAGCAGCTGGCCCAGGCCTGGCGTCAGAAGTTTCCGCAGCTGCCCGTAATAGCCATCACTGGCTCGAATGGCAAAACAACGACCAAGGATCTCACAGCGGCGGTTCTGTCAGCCCGGGGGCCGGTGCTCAAAACACAGGCAAATTTCAATAACGAGATTGGTCTGCCTTTGACACTGCTGGGCATTCGCCCAGAGCATACGGCTGCAGTCGTTGAGATTGGTATGCGCGGGTTCCATCAGATTGATGCGCTGGCGCCCCTGGCACAGCCGCAGATCGGCATTGTTACCAATGTCGGTGAGACGCATATGGAGCTGCTCGGATCGCTGGAGAACATCGCCAGAGCCAAGAGTGAGCTGGTCGAGTCCATCCCTGCGGGTGGGACGGTTATTCTCAATGCTGACAATCCGTATGTTGCGGGTATGCGCGATAAAGCGAAAGCCGGCGTCCGGGTGCTGACGTTCGGCATCGATAAGCCGGCTGATGTCCGGGGATCGGCTATTGTTACGGCTGATGGGCAGACGACATTTGCGGTCGCCTACGAGGGGGAGACGCACAGCTATACGGTAGCAATGGTCGGGCGCCATAATGTCTATAATTCGCTGGCAGCGATTGCGGCTGGCTTTGCCGAGGGACTGACGCCTACGGAGATTCATGCAGGACTGATGAACCTTGAGGCAACAAAGATGCGCTTTGAGTGCCAAAAAGTAAAGGAATGGCAGGTGGTCAATGATGCCTACAATGCCAGTCCGATGTCCATGACGGCAGCAATTAATACGCTGTCCGATCTGACCAAAGACCGCAAAATCGCAGTCATGGGTGATATGCTTGAGCTGGGCAGCGTATCAGAGTCAGCACATCGTCGGGTTGGCCAGGAACTGGCTGAGCACCAGTTTGCCGCTGTGATCACACGTGGCGTGATGGGTGATTTTATTGCCGATGGCGCTAAGATGGGCGGTGTGCCGGTGGTTGCGTCCTGCGGCTCACATGAGGAAGCGGCTGCAAAACTGCATGAGATCCTGCAGCCGGGCGATACAATTCTATTCAAGGGATCGCGTGGCATGCAGATGGAGAAGATTATCGACCTGCTCTGATTGCTGTACCAAAGGCAGTCAGATGATAGCGTATAGAAAGAGGAATTTGTTTTGGAAAGCGTTCTGATTGCGGTGGTCATCGCCGCTGGTTTTGTTTTGATTACGGGACCATTCTTTATCCCCGAGCTGCATAAGCTGAAGTTCGGACAGAGTATCCGCGAGGAGGGGCCGAAGAGTCATCAGGCCAAGAGCGGCACGCCAACGATGGGCGGAATCATGATCATTATCGGGATCACGTTGGGGACGCTCGCGGCGGCACCAATTACGATCGAGATCATGCTGGCCTTATTCATCATGCTGGGCCATTTTGTACTGGGCTTTATGGACGACTACATCAAGGTCGTCAAGAAACGGAATCTGGGCCTTAAGGCGAAGCAGAAGATGCTGGGACAGATTATCATTGCAGTCGTGACCATGGTCATCGGCACGCAGTCGCTCGGGATCGATACCAGTGTCTGGATTCCGGTACTGAACCTTTCGGTTAATATCGGAGCTGGCTATTATTTATTGCTGCTTTTTGTCATGGTGGGCACATCCAATGCGGTTAATCTGACGGATGGCCTCGATGGTCTTGCCTCCGGGACGGTGGCAATTGCTGCCAGTGCCTATGCCGTCGTCTGTCTGACGATGGGCCATCAGGATCTGGCGATATTCTGCGCAGCCATCGTGGCAGCCTGCATTGCTTTCCTGCGTTTTAACGTGCATCCGGCCCGCGTGTTCATGGGCGATACAGGTTCACTTGCCCTTGGCGGTGCAATGGCGGCCGTCGGCATTCTGACCCACACCGAGATTCTGTTGGCGATTATCGGCCTTGTTTTTGTCTGTGAGGCGCTTTCTGTTATCATTCAGGTCATTTCCTTCAAGACCACGGGCAAACGGGTATTCCGTATGAGCCCAATCCATCATCATTTTGAACTTGGCGGCTGGTCTGAGTGGAAGGTCGTCTTCGTTTTCTGGACGGTTGGCATTATTGCCAGCGTTATTGCACTTGGGATGCTTTGATCGACTATTATGTTACGTGCTTCATTGAGGAGGATTTTTCGTCATGGATTTATCGGGCAAGAATGTGCTGGTCATTGGTGCCGGTATCAGCGGCTTTGCAGCTGCAAAGATCGCCAGGAGACTAGGAGCTGAGGTGATGCTGAGTGATGCTAAGGCTGAGGCGGATATCAAGTATGATTTCCAGGAATTGCGGGCTGCCGGCGTCCATCTGGTCTTTGGTCCCCAGCAGGAATCACTGCTGGATGGTATCAGTCTCGTACTAGTGTCGCCAGCTGTTCCCTGCCGTATTCCCATCATTCAGGCAGCGTATCATCGCCATATCCGCGTGTCCACTGAGGTTGAGCTTGCCTATGAGCTCGCACAGTCGCCGATTTGTGCTGTGACAGGCACAAATGGTAAGACCACGACAGTCACCTTGCTCGGACAGTTGCTGGCAACGAGATTCAATCCGGTCGGCGTTGGTGGCAATATTGGCACACCATTGTCGGAGGAAGCACTGCGGGTGGGCCGTGGGGGCTGTATAGCTGCAGAGATATCGAGCTATCAGATGGAGGCAACGACGAATTTCCATCCGCATGTAGCTGCCGTTCTCAATGTGACGCCAGACCATATCGTGCGTCATGGCTCGATGGAAGTCTATCAGCAGATGAAGGAGCGGATATTTGCGCAGCAGACGGCGGAAGATTTCCTTGTCCTGAATTATGATGATCCGGCAACCCGCGCTATGAAGCAACGGGCGCAGGCAGTGGTCTTTTATTTCAGCCGCAAAGAAGAATTGGCTGAGGGGGCAATCGTCAAGGACGGTCAGCTCATGATCCGCTGGGAAGGCCAGGAATACCTGCTTTGTACGGTCGGCGAGCTGGGGATTAAGGGCGGTCATAATGTTGAAAATGCGTTGGCTGCAGCAGCAGTTGCTTTTCTGGCCGGTTGCGAACCGCAGGCCATGGTGAAGGTACTGAAAGAGTTTCGGGGGGTGGAGCATCGCATCGAGTTTGTCCGCACGCTTGATGGCGTAGCATATTACAATGATTCGAAGGCCACGAATACGGACTCGACGGTTAAGGCACTGGAAACGTTCGCTGATGGTATCATCCTGCTGGCGGGCGGCGATGATAAACTCACAGATCTGGGCGATTTTATGCGGCTGGTCAAGGGACGCGTGCATGAGCTGATTCTGATTGGGGCTGCGGCAGAGCGCTTCCGACAGGAAGCGCTGGCAGGCGGCATTTCGGCAGAGCATATTCATATGGCTGGCTATGACATGGACAAGGCTGTGACCTTGGCTCATACGCTGGCCCAGGCGCCAGAAGTGGTGCTGCTTTCGCCGGCCTGTGCCAGCTTTGATATGTATGATGGCATGGCAGAACGCGGCCGCGACTTCAAGCGGCTGGTCAATAACTTGTAAGAGGAGTCTTAGTTTGAATATCATTGTTTCTGGCGGTGGTACTGGCGGACATATTTATCCGGCTGTTACCATTATTCGCACGATCCAGCAAAAATATCCAGAGGCGCAGTTCCTTTATGTGGGGACGAAGCGTGGTCTGGAATCCGATATTATCCCGAAGGAAGGGCTGCCATTCGCTACGGTCGATATCCAAGGCTTTGAACGGCACCTGACTCCGGCAAACCTGGTTCGGGCCGGTAAGGCGATGATTGGTGTAGGCCGGGCGATGAAGATCGTCCGCGGTTTTCGCCCTGATGTTGTTGTCGGCACCGGCGGTTATGTCTGCGGACCAATTCTCATGGCGGCCAGCCTTCGCCATATCCCCACGCTGATTCAGGAGCAGAATGTGGTACCGGGTATTACGAATAAGATCTTGTCGCAATTCGTTACAAAGATTGCTGCCGGTACGGAAGAAGCCATGCGGCACTTTCCCCGGGGGAAGGTCGTATTTACGGGCAACCCGATCCGCAGTGAAGTTATGACCGCACGGCGGGAAGATGGTGCCAGCGAGTATGGATTCGATCCGGCGAAAAAAACGGTACTGATCTCCGGCGGCAGCCGCGGAGCACGGGCCATCAATCGCGCAATGGTTGGGGTGCTGGCTCAGGCCGCAAAACATCCGGAAGTTCAGTATCTGCATGTGACTGGCAAGCTGGAATATGAGGATGTTCTGAGCCGGCTGCAGGCGGCCGGTGTGGATCTGGCGACAGCACCGCATATTCAGGTGCGCCCATATCTGTATAATATGCCGCAGGCGATGGCAATGGCTGATCTGGCGGTTTTTCGTGCCGGGGCGACCGGATTGGCTGAGCTGACTGCCCGGGGAATTCCATCCATCCTTATTCCGTATCCGTATGCGGCGGAGAACCATCAGGAACATAATGCCCGAGCGCTGGAAGAAGCAGGGGCATCCCGCATGATACTGAATAGGGACCTCACGAGTGAACGGCTCTGTGCTGTGCTGACAGAGCTTCTGAGTGAAGATGAGAAATTGGCGGTGATGGCTCAGGCCAGCCGCAGCATGGGAAGGCCACAAGCAGCGGGCGATATTGCCAATCTGGTGCTGGAACTGGCTGGACGGAGATAAGGGGGACACGATTGATGAAACAGCTTAAAGAGCTAAAAGATATAAAAAAAATACATTTTGTCGGCATTGGCGGTGCAGGGATGAGTCCGCTGGCCAAGGTCCTCGTAGAACTGGGCTATGAAGTATCCGGCTCAGACCGGGCAGATTCTGATGTCATCGAGAAGCTTCGCAAACTTGGTGCGAAAATTACTTTGGGGGGACAAAAAGCAGAAAATGTCCGTGGTGTTGATGCTATTGTCGTTTCGACGGCCATTCCTTATGATAATCCGGAAGTTCTGGCTGCCCGGGATCTGGGGATCATGAAACTGCACCGCTCAGATATCAATGCTGCACTGGTCAATGAGTACAAAGGTATTGCTGTTGCGGGGGCCCATGGCAAGACAACCACCACCTCGATGCTCGGCGTCGTTTTGACGAAAGCAGGCATCTCACCAACGGTTGTGGTCGGTGGCGAGGTACCAGATCTCGGGACTAATGCCTTGCTGGGCGAAGGAGAGTATCTGACCTCGGAAGCTGATGAAAGTGATGGATCTTTTCTGAAACTCCATCCGCATATTGCGGTCGTAACGAATGTTGAAGATGATCATATGGATCATTATGGTACGATGGAGAACATTATCAAAGCCTTTACCCAGTTCATCCAGAATGCGGATAAAGAGACTGGTTATGCGGTTCTCTGCTTTGATAATGAGAACTTGCGTAATATGTCAAAGATAATCGACCGGAGGTTTTACTCCTACGCTATCGATCATGAAGCAGATTATCAGGCGCGTAATATCATAACCGGCGGCAAGGGGATTGCCTTTGACGTAGTTCATGGCACCGAAGAATTGGGACATGTTTCACTGAATATTCCAGGCCGTCATAATGTGCTTGATGCGATGGCCTGTATCGTTACTGGACTTTCTATCGGTGTGCCATTTGAGAAAATCGCTGCGGGGTTAGCGGCTTTTCATGGAGCCAAGCGCCGGTTCCAGACCAAAGGCCGGGCAGGCGGGGTCTGGGTAGTTGATGATTATGCTCATCATCCGACAGAGATTGCAGCAACTCTGCGGGCAGCCAAGGAAACAAAGCCGGGCCGTCTGATCTGCGCCTTTCAGCCGCATCGTTATTCGCGGACGCAGCTGCTGCATGAAGAGTTTGGCAAGGCTTTTGCCGCAGCAGATCTGCTCGTCCTCACGGATATTTATGCTGCTGGTGAAGCGCCTATCGAAGGCATTGATGGTGAAACAATTCTTAACGAAGTCCGCCGACAGTCTGGTCAGGATGTAGTCTATCTGCTCGATCGGGCGAAGATTGCTGCTTATCTGGCCAATGAAGTAAAAGAGGGCGATCTTGTCATCACAATGGGTGCTGGCGATATCTATAAGACTGGCGAGGAACTGGTCGAATTACTGAGTTGCTAATATACACAGAGGAGAGAATACAGCCATGAATCAGGATAAGATTGTTGTCGTTATGGGCGGCACATCCACAGAAGCAGAGATTTCGCGTCAGACTGGTACGGCGATACTTAAGGCATTGCAATCCAAAGGCTATCATGCCGAAGGTATGGAGCTCGTTCCGGCGACTTTTGCAGCAGATATCCAGCGGAGCGGCTGTGCGATTGTATTTAATGCACTGCACGGCAAGTTCGGTGAGGATGGCGTTCTGCAGGGAACACTTGATATGCTGGGTATCCCTTATACGGGTTCAGGGGTCCTCGCAGCAGCAGTCACGATGGATAAGGCAGCATCCAAGCGGGTGTTTGTAGCTGAAGGGATCTCTACCCCGCGTTCACGTACCTATCATAGCTATGAAACAAAAAAGAATCTGGCTGGAGAAATTGAGCGGGATTTCTCACTGCCAGTGGTTGTGAAGGCAGCTTCCCAGGGGTCCAGCATTGGTGTATATATTGTCGAGACAGCAGCCGGTCTGTCCGATGCACTGAAAGAAGCATTTACCTATAATGATGAGGTTCTGGTAGAGGAGTTCATCAAGGGGCGGGAACTGACTGTCGCTGTATGGGGCAACGAAGAGAAAAAAGAAGCATTCCCTATCATCGAGATTACCACGGCTTCGGGCTGTTATGATTATGAGAGCAAGTATACAAAAGGGGCTTCAACGCATATTATCCCGGCTCCGGTCGGTGCTGAAAAAACGAAGGAAATTCAGGAGCTGGCAATCCGGACATTTACAGCCTGCGGGTGCCGTGGTGTGGCCCGGGTCGATATGATGTTCGGGGAAGATGGTACGCCATATGTCATCGAGGTCAATTCAGTGCCAGGTATGACGGAGTTGTCACTGGTGCCGGATGCTGGCAGGGCTATGGGGATTGAGTTCCCTGAGCTTTGCGTACGGATTCTCGAAATGGCGGGGTACAAGAAGTAAAACCGATGCTATCGCTGATTCCGGGCAGGCCGAACCCAGCATGAGGTCCGGCCTGTTTGGAATCGTAAAGCCGGGGAGGAACATATGGCTGAAAAACAAACGACGGCTGAGCCAGCCGCTGGTAGGAGCAGCGAATTGCAGGTGACGAAAAAGCGACGCAGTCCGCGGCGGCTGTTCAAGGGGCTGGCTTTTCTACTGGTATGCAGCGTCATTATGGCGGTTATAGTCTATTCTCCATTGTTTACATTGCAGCGGGTAATAATTCATGGCAATACCTATCTTACCCAGGATGACATCATGGATATCGGGCGGCTGCATATAGGACAGCCTTTATTCCAGCTCGAAACCGATGCAGTCACGCAGAATCTCATGCATGATCTGCGCATTGAGTCTGCTGTTGTAAAGCGGCGGGTGCCGGATTCTCTGGAAATTGACGTGACGGAGCGGATGCCGGTAGCAACTGTAGCCTCCGACTATGGTTATATGGATCTGGACCGGAAGGGAAAGGTTATTGCCTGTTATCGCAGCCTGCGCAATATGCCGATTCCCTTGATTACTGGTGTATCGCTGCATGATCTCTATGTTGGTGATGATAATCAGGATGAGATCGTAGCCAGTGTTTTGGAATTTTTGCAGCAGTTAGACAGTAATGCCCTGAACCAGCTGTCGGAAATTAATATTGCCAATAAGGATGCGATTATGGCTTATACCAATAGTTCCGTCCAGATCCGTCTGGGACGGCTGGATCGTATAGAAGAAAAGGCGAAACTGACGCAGGATTTCATCGAGAATCTAAAAAATACAACGCATGAGGTTGAGTATGTTGATTTCAGCTATACTGCACCATTTATCCGGTTGAAGAATATGCCAGATGAACGGGAAGCGGATACCAATACAAATGCTCAATGACCAGTGCCCGGAAACACTTGTTTGTCATACTGTCAAGTTTTTTTATTGAAGCTATAGAATTCAAGGGAAAATAATGGTAAAATTATAGAGGTATAATTGCGTGAAGAGGCAGAATCGGCTTTGGGGCCTGCTGCCTATAGAATATAATCGTCATGGGGGTTAATGCAGTGTTTGAATTGGATGACAATGGCCTCGATCAGTTGGCTAATATTAAAGTTATAGGTGTCGGCGGTGGCGGAAGTAATGCGGTGAACCGCATGATAAATCTTGGGCTGCAGGGCGTAGAGTTTATCGCAGTGAATACGGATGCGCAGGCATTGCTGAAGTCACTGGCACCGAAACGTATGCAGATTGGTGAGAAGCTGACGCGTGGCCTGGGAGCCGGAGCACAGCCGGAAATCGGCCAGAAAGCAGCCGAAGAGAGCCGGGATGATATCCTGGAGGCTCTTCGCGGCGCCGATATGGTATTTGTGACGGCTGGTATGGGCGGCGGCACAGGGACAGGCGCTGCGCCTGTTGTTGCAGAGTGTGCACGCGAGATTGGTGCATTGACGGTTGGCGTAGTGACCAAGCCGTTCTCTTTTGAGGGGATGAAGCGCCGTCGCAATGCAGAGTCCGGCATTGCCAACCTTAAGCAGCATGTTGATACGATTATTACGATTCCAAATGACCGTCTGATGCAGGTGGTTGACAAGAAGACACCGATTACGCAGGCGTTCAGCATTGCGGATGATGTCCTGCGTCAGGGAGTCAAAGGCATTGCGGATCTTATTGCTCTGCCGGGACTCATAAACCTGGATTTTGCTGACGTCAAAAATATCATGAGCAATGCTGGATCGGCACTCATGGGAATTGGTGAGGCGTCAGGTGAGAATGCTGCCGTTGAGGCAGCTAAGGCAGCCATAGAGTCTCCATTACTCGAGACCAGTATTGATGGTGCACGTGGCGTCCTGCTCAATGTGACAGGCGCAGAAGAGAATCTCAGCATGTTTGAGGTCACAGAGGCTTCCAATGCCATTGAGGCAGCTGCTGACAGTCAGGCGAATATCATTTGGGGTGCGGCTGTTGATAATACGATGGGGGATACAGTCCGTGTTACGGTTATCGCTACTGGGTTTGATGCGCCGGAAGAAATTGGTGTACCGGCAGCACCGGCACAGCCGGCTGCAGGGGCGCAACAGCAGCCGGTTACTGGTCAGGCTGTGGCACCTGCTGTTCAGCAGCCAGCGACCCCGGCACCGGCTGCCCCAGATTTTATCGATATACCGGTATGGATGCGAAGTAAATAAATTTTAAAAAGTTATTGACAAAAACGTTAGGGGTAGATATAATATATCTTGTTCTTAACACTTGTTAATAACAAATGGGTAGGTGCCCGAGTGGCTAAAGGGAACAGACTGTAAATCTGTCATCTTCGGATTACGATGGTTCGAATCCATCCCTGCCCACCACTATGGCGGCGTAGCTCAGTTGGCTAGAGCATGCGGTTCATACCCGCAGTGTCCGGAGTTCAAATCTCTGCGCCGCCACCATTTGCTAAGATCGAGCACATCACTAGGTGATGTGCTCTTTTTGTTGCTTTGCTAAAACAATTCAATAAAAATTTAAAAGGGTATTGACATTGATAGAGGAATCATGTAATATAATACAAGTCGTCAGCGAACAGCACAACGTACTGCAGCGACGGCGACAAGATATCTGCTGCTCAGGACGAGAAAAAAGAACAAAAAAGTTCTTGACAAGCTCGGATGAATGAGATAAGATATAGAAGCTGATTCACGGAAGACCTTCTGAAAGTTCTGACGGATGACGCAGGATTGTTCTCTGAAAACTAAACAATGTAGAATTAATCATGCAACATGATTAAGCCAGATG
>JAGPMW010000006.1 GCA_018052705.1 Selenomonas sp.
GGCATTCTCACACCGCTGGAAAAGTATAATGCGTTTTTGGCTGCATGAAAAAACAGCCAGAGGGCAAGCCTCTGACTGCAAAAAAATCTTATTTTATTTCTTTGTCTACTTGACGGGGAGCGGTTCAAATAACGGGTAGCATCCGCACTGAAATGCGTGACATTAGGAGATGCCAGCTGCGCAAAGAAGATGTTCTGTCCTCCCTGAACCAGATTTCCATCGACCATCATTGAGCCGCCGACACCTGTCTGCCAGAACGGCAGATAGAATACATGATGCAGGCCGAACGGAATCAGGGCACGCTTGACTATACCGAAAATCAGTGTACCAAAGTACCCTGTCCCCGTAACAAGACTGCCCAGTGCAAAAATACCGTTCTGCACAATCGGCCATATGAAATACATCGCAATACCGACAAACAGATAAACGACCGTCGAAACGATAGGGATAAAACGCGAACCACCAAAAAATGACAAAGCATCCGGCAGCTCGATCTTATGATAGCGGTTGTGCAGCCAGGAAACACCCAGGCCAACGATAATACCACCGAATACCCCCATCTGCAATGACATGATGCCGCAGGTACTCGCAATTGTTCCTTCAAGAACTCCCGGTGCCACCTTACCATCAGCAGTCAACTGACCGCCAATCTGCAGGGCAGTATTGCAGGAGATATTCATGACAAAGTAAGCGATCATTGCCGAGAGGGCCGCAACTTCTTTCTCTGCCTTTGCCATACCGATAGCAACACCGACAGCAAAGATAATTGGCAAATTGCCAAAAATCGTATTTCCAGCGCTGCTCATAACCATGAGCAGTGCATGCAGAATAGTCCCGCTTCCCAGCAGGCCCTCCATACCATACATTTTAATTGTGGTCGCATTCGTAAACGAGCTGCCGATTCCCAGCAGCAGACCAGCAATCGGCAGTACCGCAACCGGCAGCATAAAGCTGCGGCCGATGCGCTGCAGAACGCTAAAGATCTCATCTTTCATTCTACTATCTCTTCCTTTCTCTGGTGTCTGATCATTGGCATTTTCCCCCTGCATTCCGCCTGGCTTGTCGGGTTCATTTTCTCGGAATACAAAGCAAAAAAGGCATCAGCACAAAAAGTCTTCCCGAAGAGAAAGACCATCTGTAAGCTGATGCCTGCATAACCAGTAACACACTTAATAAATTATGATGTTAACCGACAACTATTATATAGGATTATACCTATTCTGTCAACACAGCTCATTACATGTTTTCTATTATTTTCTGAAAACCAGCCTCGTTTTTTCTAAACTGCATAGACCTGTTCTGAGGTTTGTTGTATAATAATGGCTATCATTACCTCTAAAAAGAACATTTCTTTACATGAAGCAGACCTTAACGATCTGCCGGCCGCTGAAAGCATCTGATCCGGGAGGACATGACCATAATGGAAGAACATTATTTATATCTCGAATTTACTTTTTTCTGTATTCTTATCCTTTTAGCTCTTCTATATCGCCTCGCTCACGATCCGGATCAAAGCCGAAGCAACTTCGCCTTCCGCCGCGTCCTGATCAGTGTTCTATGCGCTACGGTCCTGGACTGTTTCTGGGAAGGCTTCAACGGCAGTCAGATTGCCTATGCCCGCCAGATCAACACGATTATCAACTTCCTCTGTCTGATGAGCTATGGCATTATCGGCTATTACTGGCTGGCCTATGTCGAAGCATTCCTGACAGACCGTCAGCAAAACCCGCCAGCAGCCAGTCCATACAAATGGCTGCCGCTGCTCCTCTGCAGTGGCATGGCGCTGGCATCCCTGCACAGTGGCTGGATCATTCAGTTTGATGAAAACAACGTATTCCAGCCTGGCGCCGCCTATCCTCTGATTGTTATCCTGCCCTGTATCAATTTCCTCATCGCTTCTTATAAAGTACTCAGGCATTACCGAACAGCGAATACTCCACAGAAAAAAGAATATGACATCGCTATGCTGTCATTCCTGATCCTGCCACTCATCGGTGGTATCGTTTCCAGTATCAACAATGACATTCCTGCCATCTGGCCATCATGCATCTTTTCTTTGTTATTTATCTACATGAGCAATCTGGGGCACCGAATCTCAACCGACAGCCTGACCGGCCTAAACAACCGCTTTCGTTTGGACAGTTATCTCAGCAGTCTGGCAGCGCCAGACGCTTCAACCGACAAAATATATCTTTTCATCTGCGACCTCGATAACTTTAAGCAGATCAATGATACCTATGGACATTATGAAGGCGATCATGCCTTGCGTGAAGCATCCAGACTGCTAAAAGCAGCGACAGCCCGTGGTGATTTTTTGGCACGCTACGGTGGCGATGAATTCATACTGATTACTGAATGCGAAAGCGATACAGCTGCCATGGAACTACGGCAAAAAATACAGAATGCGTTTCGATCCCATGCCGAGCAAACAGATCGCCCTTATCAGCTCAGCCTCAGCATCGGTCTAAGCCCCTGTTCTTCTGACATATCATCCTGCTTCAAAAAAGCAGATGAATGTCTCTACATCGAAAAAAGCTGTAAAAAAGAAGATGCTAAATATTAATCTTTTTGATCTATTGACTTTTTGATCTATTTGAGTATAATAATAATTGAAGCAAGGGAAATGAACCCGGAGCTTCAGAATATACCATCACAAATCTACAGAAAGGGGATTGTTATTATGTTTGGTATGGTTCCATTTAATATGCGGCATGATCTGGCACAGGAAGAGGATGAGTTCTCTCGTCTGTTCAACTGGATGAATCGTCCGTTATCAAGTTTGTTCAACGACACTGGCTGGTCTGCTCCGTCATCCTTCAGCGTAGATGTAAAAGATAACGGCAAGAGCTTTGAGCTCAAAGCCGACCTCCCGGGCCTGACGAAAGATGATATCAATCTTTCCTATAAAGACAACTATATCACCATTGCTGCCAGGAAAGAACACGCAAAAGATGAAAAAGACGACAACGGAAACTACATCCGCCGCGAACGTTACAGCGGCAGCATGAGCCGTTCCTTCTATATTGATAATATCGACGAAGCGAACTGCACCGCCGAGTTCAAAGACGGTATCCTGACTGTAACAATGCCGAAAAAAGAACTGGCTCCGCAGGAAACTCCGAAACAGATTCCCATTCATGTTCCCAACGAATAACTCTTTCCATAGGATATTTCCCCATCCCTTCCCTTCTTAATAAAAAGACCAGCCTCAAAATTCCTAGGCTGGTCTTTTTCATTGAAACTTATTAAAATAAAACGGCCTCAATGCAAAACGCTTTTTGCAAAAACTATATTCTGCTGTCAGCGAAGAAAACTCAGCCAGGCATAACTGAAAATGGCCAACAGGATCGTTACAGGAAAACCAATTTGCATATAAGCCGCCGCTCCCATGCGAATCCCCTGCCTTTTAGCCGCCTCCGCAACAATAAGGTTTGCCATTGACCCCGTAATAACCGTACCTAAAAAGATCTGCCGGTTATAACCCCAGCGAAGCAGAAGATCTCCCACCGCCTCAAAAAATCCGGATAATTTCAAATTACTGACCAGAAGCATCATCGAAAATAAAATGATAATAGTTCTGTAATCAATAGCCGCCAGTGCTTCCGGCAACGACAAAACGCCGGAAAGAATGATACTCATCGCACCGATAAAGGCTGCCCCGGCGCGATCAATCCGCAGCAATGGACTTTTACCCAAGGTAAATATCATCAGCACAACAAACAACACCAGCGCCGACCCCCCCATAGAAAATGTAAATGACATGCAAAGTTTCTCCCATCTCTTCACCACTCTGCCGGGTAGATCATAATTTAAAGTGAATCATAGCGCAAAAAAACTTCATAGCACTTATTGAGTACCATGAAGCCTTTGACATCTATATGGTGGAGACAAGGAGGATCGAACTCCTGACCTCTTGCATGCCATGCAAGCGCTCTCCCAGCTGAGCTATGCCCCCATATTACATGTTTCTGCCAGCTGTTCACTGCCATCAACATGTAATATTATAAAGGATTGACGATATACTGTCAATCCCCTATTTTAAATTTTTGAGAACTCCAATGTTGAACGATTGCTGTACATACGATCGTAATAGGTTTGATAGTCGCCACTGATGATTCCCATCCACCAGTCACGGTTATCAAGATACCATTGTACTGTTTCCCTGATTCCATCCTCAAAGTTCGTTGTCGGCAGCCAGCCCAGTTCCTCGTGAATCTTGGTTGGGTCAATAGCATAGCGGCGATCGTGCCCTTTACGATCTGCAACATGCTCGATCTGATCTTCGCCTTTGCCAAGCTGCTTCAGGATTGCCTTAACGACATCAATATTAGCACGCTCATTATGACCGCCAATATTATAGATTTCACCAACCTTGCCCTTTTGCAGGATTACATCAATAGCCGCACAATGATCTTTGACAAATAACCAGTCACGTACATTAAGACCATCACCATAAACCGGCAGTTTCTTATCGGACAACGCATTAATGATCATGAGCGGGATCAGTTTCTCTGGGAAATGGAACGGTCCATAGTTATTGGAACAACGAGAAATCGTCACGGGAACCTTGTACGTACGATGGTATGCCATGACCAGCAGATCCGCAGAAGCCTTTGATGCTGAATACGGACTAGAGGTATGGAGATTTGTTGTCTCCGTAAAGAAAAGATCCGGGCGATCCAGCGGCAGATCACCGTAGACTTCGTCGGTTGATACCTGATGATAGCGATCGACACCATATTTACGGCAGGCATCAAGCAGGACACTGGTGCCAATAACATTCGTCTGCAGGAATATTTCCGGATTTTCGATGGAACGGTCCACATGGGACTCAGCCGCAAAATTGACGACAATGTCCGGTTTCTCCGTCTCAAACATTTTATATACCGCCTGACGATCAGCAATATCGCCACGGATAAACTTGAATTTCTCCTTGGTCAATGCCTTAGTAAGCGTTTCCATATTCCCAGCATAAGTCAGCTTGTCATAACAGATAATATAATCAGCCGGATGCTTGGCCAACATATAATAAATGAAGTTGGCACCGATAAAACCGGCACCACCCGTAATAACAATATTCATATAAATCCCCCCATTATTTTTCGTAGATAAAGTTCAGATCTGTGCGCTCTTTCAGCAAGGGCGCCTTGACATCTTTATCCGATAAGATGACCGGTTGCAGCGGCCACTCAACCCCGATAGCCGGATCATCCCAGCGGATGTTGCCATCACACTCTGGCGCATAGTAGTTATCCGCCTTGTACTGGACCTCAACATCATCGGTCAGTGTAATAAAACCATGCGCAAAGCCACGCGGAATAAAGAGCTGCTTCTTATTTTCCGCAGATAACTCTACGCCAACCCACTGCCCATACTGTGGCGAACCCTTGCGAATATCTACCGCAACATCAAAAATCGCACCACGCGTGGCCCGCAATAATTTCGCCTGACATTTCGGATTAAGCTGATAGTGCAGACCGCGCAGTGTCCCCTTCTGCGCCGAAAAGGACTGGTTATCCTGCACAAAATCTATCTGTATTCCAGCTTCTTCCAGCTTCTGCTGCGACCAGCTCTCCATGAACCAGCCACGGGCATCGCCGAATACTTGTGGCTCCAATATATAGACACCCTTCAATTTCGTTTCTGTTGCTTTCATCTCGTATAATCCCCCCGGAATTTCCTATTATTTCTCATTTATCATCTGCTGCAGATATTTGCCATACTCATTCTTGGATAATGGCTGTGCCAGGCGCAGCACCTGCTCCGCATCAATATAACCCATACGGTAGGCAATTTCCTCGATGCAGGCAATCTTGAGCCCCTGACGGGCCTGAATCGTACGTACAAAAGCCGCCGCATCAAGCAATGACTCATGTGTCCCCGTATCGAGCCAGGCATAGCCGCGACGCATCTTCTCAACCTTCAACGTGCCCCGCTCCAGATATACCTTATTGACATCTGTGATTTCGAGCTCGCCACGCGGGGATGGTTTAATCGACCGTGCGACATCGACAATGTCTTTATCGTAGAAATACAGTCCGGTCACCGCATAGTTGGAATGCGGCTGCGCCGGTTTCTCCTCAAGACTCAGTGCCCTGCCTTCTCGATCGAACTCAACCACACCATACCGCTCCGGGTCCGACACATAGTAAGCAAAAACCGTTGCCCCCGTGTCGACAGCTGCCGCCCGCTGCATAGAAACAGCCAAATCAGAGCCATAAAAGATATTATCTCCCAAAACCAGCGCACATGCCTCACCATTAATAAATGACTCGCCAATCAGGAATGCCTGTGCCAGCCCGTCAGGGCTGGGCTGGATTGCATAGGATATATGTATCCCGAGCTGACTGCCATCGCCTAACAAGCCGGAAAACAACTCTCGATCCTGCGGTGTCGTTATAATCAGGATATCATTGATCCCCGCCAGCATCAGTGTACTTAGCGGATAATATATCATCGGCTTATCATAAATCGGCATCAGTTGTTTGGAAACAACCTTTGTCAATGGGTAAAGGCGCGTTCCCGAACCGCCAGCTAAAATAATTCCTTTTTTAATCAAAGGACGCTCACCTCCATTATTTTCTTACACTAATTCTATATTATACAGCAAAATCAGACATTTTGCCTTGTTTTTGTAAAATGTACTCCCGCTACACTCCATCACTTTGAAAAGTGCAGCCAGGGACAAGAGAAAATGTACTCCAGCTCAGTCATTGCTCTCGACACTGAGTTCCGTCCCTGCGGAATTATCGATCACATATTTCGTGGCATAGTTGCTTTTTCTCGCTGTCACGGGCTGCCGCGAAGTGACAGCGATCTCATTGCCCCGCAGTTTCTCACTACTTTTTAATTGATATTTTATACTTTGAGCTGACATCGCTTTCTGATCCGGCAGTCCAGCTGCCATGGCTGCCGTATTGCCAGCCCCCATACCTCCGGTGCGCATACTCTTCCCTATGTCTCCACCGCCCTGCAAGTAAAGCTTAAGTATCCCTGCCGGCTGGCCCTGCGGAACAGTATATGGTATCGTTATCGTCTCAATTGGCTTGCGATACGGGCGCAGCTGTACCTTGAGATTCACCGTCTCACCCGGTCTGACAGCAGTTGTATCCGGTACGACTTTAATAATAGAGGCTGTATTCCGTTCACGGCTTACTACCACTTTTACATTGATATCCGTAACATCCGGGTCCTTCTCCCCATCCGATAAGATAATGCCCAAATTGACCATCTGTTTAGATAATCTGCCAATCATTTCTTCGTTATAGGCAATCCTGGATTGGTAGACAACTTCCTTGCCCGTATCCTTATCCTGAACAGTCAGGTGAATCGGCACATAACGTGGATATTCCCCTATCACACCGACGATGCCACTTTGATCATTTTGTGAAATCCGCCCGATAACGGGCCCAAAATTCACTGGGCGATGTCCATTTCCCTTACTGCAGCCAATGCCAGCCTGAATCAATTTCCGTTCGCATTTTCCATCCCAAGGTTCATCCATATCGTTTACGCTTTATATCACTACACTTAATTATAGCAAATGAAACAACTTAAGTATACCAAGCAGATCCGGTCAGTGAATAATCTGTCCCCCTGTTGTCAACACAAAAAGCCGCAGTCTTTTTTCATACTGCGGCTTCCCTCTAATAGTTCCACCTAGAGGCTCAGGTCACTTGAACTCGACAAATTCGTCGATACGCGCTCCGCCTTTGATCATGGGTTCGACAAAGCTGCGCCAGACGTTCAGGACAATAACCCGGGGATGCATCGTATCAGCCAATGCACGCTGCAATGCTTCGGCGAATTCTTCCTGCGTTGAGACAGTCTCCGCTTCAATGCCAAAGCTTTTCGCATACGCAGCAAAGTCCATCTGGTAGTCAAACTCGCAGGCGATATAGCGTTCCTTGTACATGACTTTCTGCAGCTGGCGGATCATCCCCAGACTGCTGTTATTCACGATAAGTGAAAGAACCGGCAGCTGCAGGCGAGCGATGGTATAATACTCATTCCCTGTCATCTTGATGCCACCGTCACCGGCCACATGGATTACCCGCCGACTGTTACCATACCAGGTTTGAGCGCCCATAGCCGCTGGCAGGCCAAACCCCATCGTGCCAAGACCGCCTGACGTCAGCCATGTACGCGGCTCGTCAATGCGCAGATGCAGCGCCGCCCACATCTGATGCTGGCCAACATCGGTGGCAAACGCATATGGTTTTCCTTTGGTACTCTGAGCGACCTGATGCATTGCCCAGGGCACAGTCAGCCGGTTGACATGGTAGTCATAATCGTAGGCTTCCTGCCACTCCTGTATTTTTGTCCACCATGCCTTCAGGTCGCTGTTCGGCTCATGTTTCATTAGCAGCTCAAGGATTACTTTCATGTCACCAGCAAGTCCAAGTGAATTGCCGATATTCTTATCAATCTCAGCGGGATCGATATCAACATGGATAAATTTCGTATTCTGGGTGTATTTCTTGAGATTGCCTGTCTGTCGATCACCAAAGCGGCTGCCAAGGGCTATAACAAGATCAGCAGCGCCAATAGCATGATTAGCCGCTTTCTCACCATGCATCCCTGCAAAGCCCAATGACTGAGGATGCGAACTGGGAATGGCTCCCAGCCCCATAAGAGTATGGGCAACCGGCAGGTGATACTTTTCAATGAAGGCAATGACTGCGTCCGTCGCACCAGCTGATATCACCCCGCCGCCAACAATGACGACCGGCTGAGCGGCCCTGGCTATTTCCTCGGCCGCCTCCGCCGCACAAATGAGAAAGTCCGCATCGGGTTGTCCATGGTGCGGCTTTACCTGCATTAACGGCTCAAACTGCACCTCGGCAAAGAATAAATTGCGCGGCACATCGACCAAAACCGGCCCTGGTCGGCCTTTCAGCGCCAGTTCAAAGGCCTTGCGAATGGTTGGTACCAGTTGTTTTATATCCTTGACTTTATAGTTGTGCTTCGTAATCGGCATGGTGACATCGAGGATGTCTGTTTCCTGAAAAGCATCCTTGCCAAGAAGTGTTGTATCAACCTGCCCGGTGATGGCAACGACCGGAATAGAATCCATAAACGCCGTTGCCAGTCCGGTAACAAGATTGGTCGCGCCTGGCCCCGACGTTGCGATGCAGACGCCGACCTTGCCAGATGCACGAGCGTAGCCATCGGCTGCATGGGCAGCATTCTGTTCATGTGTGACGAGTACCTGCCGGATTTCCTTATCGTCATAAAATGCATCATAGAGCGGCAGAATCATGCCGCCCGGATAACCGAAAACTGTGTCCACGGCCTGCTCCTTAAGGCAGGCTGTCACCGCTTGTGCACCGTTCATCACTTACACCCTCTCACAGATAATCCTGGTTATTTCCTCCGTATTCGCTTTCTTGAAACCTTCCTTCCACAGGTCTGGTGTACGATAGCCATCAGCCAGTGCCTGATCGACCGCAGCCTCTATGGCAGCAGCAGCCTGCTCCTCATGCAAGGAATAGCGCAGCAGCATAGCGGCCGAAAGAATTGTCCCTATCGGGTTGGCAATTCCCAGCCCGGCAATATCCGGGGCGCTGCCATGAATTGGCTCGAAAAGGCTCGTACTCGTTCCAATAGAGGCGGATGGCATCATACCGATAGAACCGCCAACAACAGCCGCCTCATCAGACAGGATATCCCCAAACAGATTTCCCGTTACAATGACATCAAACTGGCTGGGACGAACGGCCAGCTGCATCGAACAATTATCGACATAAAGATGATTCAATTCAACATCGGGATAGCCTTCAGCCACCTTGGCTACAGTCCGGCGCCAAAGCCGCGAGGTCGCGAGCACATTAGCCTTGTCAACTGAAGTCACCTTGCCGCGCCGCAGTTTTGCCGTCTCAAAAGCCAGACTGGCAATGCGCTCCACCTCTGGTACAGAATAGTTTTCGAGGTCCCAGGCCCGCTCAACGCCATCATGCTGCTCCGATTCGCATTTATCTCCAAAATAAATGCCTCCGATAAGTTCCCGTACAATGACAAGATCGACGCCTTTGACGCGCTCAGGTTTAAGCGGCGAATATTCGACCAGCGCATCCGCTACCTTAACGGGGCGCAGATTAGCATACAGACCAAGATTTTTCCGCAGGCCTAATATTGCTTTTTCCGGACGCAGCGCTGGGTCAACATTATCCCATTTATCACCACCGACAGCACCAAACAAGACTCCGTCCGAAGCCTTGCAGGCGTCAATGGTCTCCTGTGGCAGCGGCGTACCAAATTTATCATAAGCCGTGCCACCTGCATCGTGATAGTCAAAGCTGAGTCCCAGCCCCAATTTTTCATCGGCCTTTTTCAGGACTGCTACCGCGGAATCTGTGATTTCTTTGCCAATGCCATCACCGGGAATGACTGTAATATGATATGCCATATTGGAAAATCCCCCTTATTTCTTATTCTTGATATAGTTAATCAGCCCACCAGCCTGAGCAATATCCTGCACGAATCCCGGCAGCGGATGGGCATGGAACACATCACCGGTCGTCAGATCTTCAATCGTACCAGTAGCCACATCAACCCGCAGCTGATCATCCGCACGAATCTTCTTCACGTCATCACCGATCTCAAGAAGCGGCAGACCGATATTGATTCCGTTACGATAAAAGATTCGGGCAAAACTGGATGCAACAACTACTGGCACACCAGAAGCCTTGATGGCTACCGGTGCATGCTCACGGGAAGACCCGCAGCCAAAGTTACGGCCACCAACCATGATATCGCCAGCTTTGACATTCGCAGCAAAACTTTCATCAATATCAACCATGCAATGACTGGCCAGTTCCGCTGGATCAAAGCTGTTGAGATACCTTGCAGGGATAATGACATCCGTATCAATATTATCTCCATAGCGCCATACTTTTCCTTCTAACTTCATCTCACTTTACCTCCTCTGCCGTGGCAATGCGCCCCAGGATTGCACTGGCTGCTGCTACATGCGGCCCGGCCAGATAGACTTCGCTGTCGACATGCCCCATGCGTCCACGGAAATTACGGTTCGTCGTAGAAACACATTTCTCACCAGCCGCCATAATCCCCATATACCCTCCAAGACATGGTCCACAGGTCGGCGTAGATACTGCACAGCCGGCATCGATAAACGTATCGATATAGCCGCGATGCATCGCCTCTTTATAAATGGCCTGGCTGCCAGGGATGACAATACAGCGCACATGATCAGCAACTTTATGGTCCTTAAATACCGTCGCAGCAATCTCCATATCCTCCAGACGACCATTCGTACAAGAACCAATGATGACCTGATCGACCCTGATTGGTTCCGTGATATCCTCCACCCGTTTCGTATTACCCGGCAGATGCGGGAAGGCCACGACGGGCTTAAGTTCAGACAAATTGATATTGACTACGCGGCAATAGACAGCGTCCTCATCAGCCGCAACCGGTTCGTAAGCTTTGGTGACATGCTGGTCCACATAAGCCTTCGTAACTTCATCAAACGGGAAAATACCTGCCTTGCCACCGGCCTCGATTGCCATGTTGGAGATCGTCAGGCGGTCGGTCATAGTCAGCGCCATGACGCCCGGCCCGGCAAACTCCAGTGATTTATAGAGTGCGCCATCTACGCCGATCATACCGATAAGCGTCAATATAACATCCTTGCCATTGATCCCCGCCGGTTTCTCGCCAGCCAGATTGACCTTGATGACTTCCGGCACCTTGAACCATGCCTCGCCAGTTGCCATGGCAGCGCCAAGATCAGTCGAACCGACACCGGTGGCAAATCCATTGACTGCACCATAAGTGCAGGTATGAGAATCTGCACCAATGGTCAGCATGCCCGGTGCGACAATGCCTTTTTCCGGCAGGATGACATGCTCAATGCCCACCCGGCCCTGCTCGAAATAGTTCACGATCTTATGCTTATGTGCAAAATCGCGTACCGCCTTGGCCAGCTCAGCAGACTTGATGTCTTTGGCCGGCTGGAAATGGTCCGGAACCAGTGCAATCTTCTCGCGGTCAAAAACGGGGCGGCCGATTTCCTCAAATTTCTTTATGGATGGCGGTGCCGTAATATCATTGGCGAGCACCATATCCAGCTTGCAGGTGATCAACTGCCCTGCGGTAACGGAGTCCAGCCCGGCATGCTTTGCCAGGATTTTCTCACTCATATTCATCCCCATATCGATACCCTCCTGATGGCTGTAATTTCTTCTATATCAGATTCAAATAAAAGCCTTCCCTTTTGGGAAGGCTTTTACTACCTTCTGTATTCTGTTATTCACCAAAGGAATCCAAAATCCTTTAGGTTTTTTGCTCAGTCCTTCGACAAATCCGCACCGTCTTTAAGCCAGGACATCATGCCGCGAAGCTGTGCGCCAACCTTCTCGATTGGGTGTTCGGCATGGATACGGCGCTGCATGAGGAAGTTAGCACGGCCGGCAGCGCGGTTCTCGAGCAGCCAGTTGCGTGCAAAGGTACCATCCTGGATCTCCGTCAGGGCTTTTTTCATCTCAGCCTTGACATCAGCCGTGATCAAACGCGGTCCGATCATATAATCGCCATACTCAGCCGTATCGGAGATGGATTTACGCATCTTGGCCATACCGCCTTCATACATGAGGTCAACGATGAGTTTCATCTCATGGAAACACTCGAAATATGCCATTTCCGGTTTGTAACCAGCCTCAACCAGCGTCTCAAAACCAGCCGTGATCAGATGGGTTACACCACCGCAGAGTACACACTGCTCACCAAAGAGATCCGTCTCCGTTTCATCTTTGAACGTAGTCTGTATTACGCCGGCGCGCGTACCGCCAATGCCACGGGCATAAGCCAGTGCAACATCAAAAGCCTTGCCCGACGCATCCTGCTCAACAGCGAATACATCAGGAACTCCGCCGCCTTCCGTGTAGGTACGGCGGACGAGATGGCCCGGCCCCTTTGGAGCGACCATGAACACATCGACATCAGCCGGCGGAACAATCTGCTTGAAATGGATATTGAAGCCATGAGCAAAAGCGAGAGCACTACCGGATTTGAGATTCGGGCCGATTTCTGCTTTGTAGACATCGGCCTGCTTCTCATCCGGGATCAGGATCATCGTGATGTCAGCCTGTTTTACAGCCTCAGCTACAGGATAGACCTTCAGTCCATGAGCTTCAGCTACTTTCTTGGAACGGGACCCCTCGTACAGGCCAATAATGACGTTGACACCACTTTCTTTCAGGTTCAGTGCATGTGCATGACCCTGACTGCCATAACCAATAACAGCAACAGTCTTGCCACTCATGACTTCCCAATTGACATCCTGATCATAATAAGTTTTTGCCATAGTACTCTCTCTCCTCACAATGTTCATAAATGGTATGTTCACCGCGTTCCAGCGCAATCAGGCCAGTTCTGATGACCTCAGCGATCCCGTAGGGCTTGACCAGCCTCAGGAAAGCCGACACTTTATCATCGCTGCCTGTAATCTCAAAGATAAGCGTAGACGATTCGACATCTACGACATGAGCCCGAAAAAGCTCTCCCATCTTCAGGACATCCAGTCGATTCGTATCATCGGCCCTGACCTTGATCAGCGTCATACCGCGGCACACAGCGTTCTTTACATCCAGACGCTGTACTGCTTCGACGACCGGCATCTTCTCAAGCTGCTTGATCATCTGCTCAACCAGATTTTCGTCTCCCTGTACCACAATTGTTATACGGGAATAATCTGGTCGTTCAGTAACTCCCACCGATAGACTATCGATGTTGAATTCCCGTCTGGAAAACATACTTACAACCCGGACCAGCACACCAGTCTGATTCTCCACAAACACAGACAAGACATGTTTCATCCTGCAGGCCTCCTTAGATTCATCGGATACATTCATCATATCACCATCGCCCTGTCCATTCAACGTGTAATGTTGTAAATATGTATACATTATTACTCTTACAGACATTTTTGTCAATATCAATATGTAACTTTTTCATACTATTTTGCTCTATTTTAAGATTTTTTTCTTTTTCATAAGAACATATTTTGTGATCTATACTACATATAATAGACTATTGTTTTTCTTTAAGAGATCTATTTAAAAATTTATTACATTTTTCAGAATAGTTGTTTTACAATAAGAACTGCCGCTTCGTTGTTCTCCTGAGCGGTCTGTGATACAATGGCGGATAGCATTTACGAAAGGATTGTTTCCATTGAAAAAACAGCTTATACTTTCCCATAACGATATACTGCCTGACTGTCTGCCCCCACTACTGGCCTGGTACTCCGGCCAGTCTGATGCCCGTGAACTGCCATGGCGGCTCAATCCAGTCCCTTATCATACCTGGTTATCAGAAATCATGCTGCAGCAGACTCGTGCCAGTGCAGTAATCCCCTATTATGAGCGCTTCTTAACCGCGTTGCCGGACATCCCGTCCCTGGCGGCCTGTGATGATGAACAGCTTATGAAGCTCTGGCAGGGACTCGGTTATTACTCCCGCGCCCGTAATCTAAAAAAAGCTGCTATTGCTATCTGCCAGCAGCATGGCAGTAAGCTTCCACAGGATTTTACGTCCCTGCTCGCATTGCCTGGTATCGGCCGCTATACGGCCAGCGCTATCGGTGCGATCTGCTGGGGCAAGCCCTGGCCGGCTGTCGATGGCAATATTTTACGTGTCGTCATGCGCCTGTTGGCCTGTGACGAAGACATTACCCTCGCGCGTACAAAAAGTGCTGTAGAGCAGGCCCTCGCACCATATTATACGACAGGCTCTGCCGCCGGTGATCTCAATCAGGCTTTCATGGACCTTGGCGCCTCAGTCTGTCTGCCACATGGAGCTCCGCATTGTCCCCAATGTCCGCTTCAACGGCTTTGTCTGGCCCATGATTGCGGACAGGAACAGGCTTATCCAGTAAAAACAGTCAAAAAGCCACGGCGTAAGGAAAAACGAACGGTCCTGTTGCTGGTTCAGGACAATACCGCAGTCGCTTTGCATCAGCGTCCAGCCAAAGGACTGTTGGCCGGACTTTGGGAATTTCCGAATCTGGACGGACATCTTGACCAGCGGGCTATCGAAAACTGGCTATTGGTCCATAAACTCTCAGCCGCACACATTGAACCGCTGCCAGCTGCCCGCCATATTTTCTCACATGTGGAATGGCAGCTGACGGGCTGGCGAATCGAGATTGGTCACACTGACGCAGCCACTGTTGCTGATGCTGCCGGTAATCTGATTTGGGCTTCACGCACTGAGCTGGCAGATCACTACAGCCTCCCTTCTGCTTTCCACTATTATCTGCCAGAACTCTTCTACTAAAATTCTGGCAGATATTTCTGTTTTCTTACAAATATTCCCCTATAAAAGAAGGACTTTTTTGTCAAAAAGTAGAATGTTTAAAGCATAGGATAAGGCTGTACGCACAACAACAGGGAAGAACAGCTTACAGCAGTTGACAACATTCATAGTCCGAAAATTCGCGGATTGAGGATGCAGAATTTAAGAGGGGTTGGATTATGTTAAGTATTTTTTCTTCAACTAATAAAAATGACTCAGGCAAACCATCCATTTCGCCAGCAGCAGCCAGACCAGCTGCGCCAGCAATTTCTGCACAGTCCGATATAAAAACTGATTATCTAAGTAAAAACGAGCTTACAAGCAGCCGGCTGAAGGAACTTGCCGATGTTGCTGACGGTTGTGCTCTGATTATGGGCTTTGTCTCACCAGATCTCCATGTCCCTGAGATTGCCCAGCGCATCAAACAGGAGATTCCCTCAACCACAAAACTTATTCTCATAACAACAGCGGGCGAGCTCTGCCGCAGCCAGGGCAGTCATACACTTTACTGCGATTCGTCTGAAGGGCGGGCCAAAGTCCTGCTCCAGGCATTCTCGAATCGCATGATTGAAGCCACACAGATTATCAGCATCCCTCTGCCAGATAACGATTTGCGCAGCGGCAGTGTCCATATGACGGTCAATGATCGTGTTGAGGCAATTCAGCGCGAAATTGAAAAACATACAGCGCCCTTTCGCCTGAGTGTCGGACACTCTTTCGCAATGGTCTACGTTGATGGTGTATCAGGTTGTGAAACATTCGTCCAGCAGGCACTATTTCAGTGTGGTAAATTCCCGATTCCATTTTTAGGCGGCAGTGCTGGCGGCAAGATGGATTTTGCCCACACTTATATCTACGACAATAGTCAGTGTCTCGAAAACCATGCAGTTATCACTTTAGTCCGCCTGAAAAAAGCCTATCGCTATGGCATCATGAAATCGCAGGCAGCGGAGCGCACGAGCGATGTCTTTACCATCAGGTCCGCCAATACTGCCCTACGCTATATCGAGACCGTTGAAGGTCCAAACGGAGAACCTGTTTCGTTTATTCAGGCACTCAAGGATCATTTTGGTGTCAGTACTACGCAGCAGCTTCAGGATAAGCTGCTGGGATATACATTCGCTACAGATATCAATGGCGAGAACTTCATCCGCACAATTGCTGGCATCGACGATGCGAATGACCGTGTCAATTTCTTCTGCGATGTCGTTACCGGCGAGAAGCTCTACCTGTCACGCCGTGAATCGTTGAACACTACACTTGATCGCGATTTCCGTGCCTATAGCACTGGCAAACCACAGGCTATTGGCGGCATTCTCAATGATTGCATCTTACGCCGTCTCGGGTATCCAACCGAAATCAACCATATTGATCAATTTGCGGGAATCCCGGTTGCCGGTTTTTCAAGTTTTGGTGAGATTGCCGGCCTGCATGTCAATGAGACCCTGACAGCAATTTTCTTCTATCATGTCCCCGAGGGTACTAGTTTCTCTGATTCTTATATTGATAATTTTGCCCGCATCTATGCAAACTGCAACTCATTCTTTTTCCATCGTGTGATCGACCGGCAGAAACATACGGAAGATATGCGGGACAATCTGATTCATATGTTCCAGAACTATCAGGCCAAAATGCCCGGTATCGTCAAGACTATCATGAACATGTCAAACGACGTCGACCAGATCCAGACATCGATCAAGCAGCTTTCCGAGGGTATTGATGAACAGAACGAACTCTTCACTCAGCTCATGCAACGCAACAGTCAGATTACCCCCAAAGTGGCTATGCTTTCAAAAAGCACCCAAAAGATTGACAATGTCATGAAGATGATCAATGATCTGGCTGCCCAGACGAACCTGCTGGCACTCAATGCAGCAATTGAAGCAGCCCGTGCGGGAGAAGCCGGACGGGGCTTCTCCGTCGTAGCACAGGAAGTCCGCAAACTTTCCGAGAACACGCAGACCAGCCTGCTCACCTCCGACGAAGCAATTCGCATCCTGCTTCATGATGTCGAAGAAATCAATAATATTCTGGTCGACAATAACCAGTTTGAAGCAAAAATCACTGAATTCGATGAGCATTTTGCGACGCAGATGAAAGATCTGCACAAAAATCTGAGTGAAGGCGTTACTCATATCCAGAAATCAACCGAATCCATCCGTGCGCTTGAAACCATCAACGATAAGACCAAGCTGGAAATGGACAAACTCACTACAATTATCCACAATATCGAAATGGGTATCTGATCCTTTAGTTACAGATGCATCTTATATGCACGAACACCAAAAGAACCGCGCAGCCATCAAGGTTACGCGGTTCTTTTTATGTTCATACAGTAAAATCAATGATTCGTTTTATTGATCTATACTCAGTCCAGTTTCAATTTTTCCTGTGCCGATACATGGCGGTCAAAACCTACATCCGTCTTGGACAAGCCTAATGCAAATCCAATGAGCTGCTGCAGATGCAGAATAGGTACTTCTGCCTGCGATTTCACTGCGCTGCGGCCCTCTGGCTCATACATATCAAGCTGCATCTGGCAGAGCGGGCACGGCGTCACAATCGCATTAGCGCCAGCCTTGTCTGCACTGTCAACAATCTGGCCCGTGACCGTCATTACATCATGCTCTGCAGCCAGCTGGGCATGGAATCCACAGCATTTACGGTTTGCGCTGAACCATACAGCTTCAGCTCCGAGTTTGCGGATCAGTCTTTCCAGATACTCTGGATGTTTTCCGTCACCGTGATTCATGACATCTTGCGGACGCAGGATGTGGCAGCCATAATAGCCGGCTACTTTCAGATCACGCAACGGATGGACAATCTTGCCATCGAGCAGTTCCGGATGATCATCGAGCACCCACAGGAAATGCGTTATTTTACTGGTCCCCTTGTATTCATAAGGATGTCCAGAGTCCTTCAAAATACTGTTTACCTTATCACGCAGGTTCTTGTCTTCATCGAGTCTTTTCTTGGCCGTACGCAGCTGCAAGGTGCAGGTATTGCAGACGGTCATGATATCGAGTCCCATATTCTCAGCAATCGAAATGTTGCGGGCATTGACCGTCAATGCCGCTAATTCATTAACATCCTGAGCATGAGATGCACCACAGCAGGTCCAGTTCGGTATCTCTGTGATCTCTATTTCCAGTTTCTCACAGGTCTTTTTGAGAGAGGTATAGGCTTCTGCCGCAGCCCCATCCAGCACACAGCCCGGGAACAATGCAAATTTCATAGTCATGATTATTCTTCCTCCTTGGCAGCCGCTTCCGCGTTCTTCACGATCTTGCGGATGGTATCAATCTCCGGATTCACCGGATGGCTATCGAGCGGATTCATCTTGCCTACATGCATGAGACGCAATGCCATCGGCGCGCGCAGACCAGCCATCAGGAATCCTTCGGACTTAATGTTGAGCTTGGATTCGTCAAGCGTTCCCGACTCACTGATGTCATCATAGATAGCCTTCGCATGACGGGCCCCAACATTATCATCCAGTTTATACTTGAAGGACGCCGCCTTTAGTTTCTCTATAGCGCCAGCCGGATCAAGCCCCTTCGGGCACTTGGCCGTGCACTCCTGACAGTTGAAGCAGCGCCAAAGTCCAGCTGCTACAACTGCCTTCAGGTGCTCTTCGGGGCTGCGGTCACGGGAGTCAGCGACCAGCTTCTCTGCCTTGACAAAAATAAACGGATCGAGGAAATCTTCCTGATTCAGTGTATTCTTGTTACACTCAGATACGCAGGAACCACATAAAATACAGCCTGCGTAAAGTTTGTATTTATTAAATTCAGCTGGAGTTTGACGGCAGCCATCCTCAGCACTGAATTCCGGTTTCGGATTTACGGTCGGCTTAATTTTCTTCAGCTTAGCGTATTTCGGATCCCAATCCACGATAAGATCGCGAATGACTTTGAAGTTGCCCAGCGGCTCTACCGTCAGCACATCCGTATCATAGCGCTTGACGAGGTTCTCAACCAGCATCTCGCAGGACAGTTCGGCATTGCCATTGACGCGTACCGCACAGGCGCCGCAGATACTCGAACGGCAGGAACAGGTGAACGACAGAGTCGGATCCTGCTTCTCTTTGATTTCGGTGAGTGCCTCAAGGATCGTCATGCCGGTTTTGACGGCTACGGTATATTCCTGCACCCATTTCTTGCCTTCAACGAAGCGATGGATTCTGAGTTTCACATCCATGATCAATACTTCCTTTCTTTCGGCTGGAATTTCGTAACAACAACATCTTTATACTCGGTCTTATACTGGCCAGTCTTCTGATCCTTAGAGATCAGTGTATGTTTAAGGAAATTCACATCATCACGTTTCGGGAAATCGCGGCGGGTATGTGCCCCACGGCTTTCCTTACGGGCAATAGCGCCCTGAATAACGGCCTGCGAGATCTGCAGCAGCCCGCCCAGTTCAAAATACTGCTCAAAAGCTGTATTGTAGACATGGGAAGTATCGCCGACATAGCAATGCTCATATTCTTTCTCCAGAGCCGCAATCTCCTTTGCCGCCTGCTGAAGCTGATTCTCCTCGCGGAAAACACCAACCTTGAACCACATGGTATTGACCATGGCATCACGAATTTCCGGGACAGTCTTGCCAGCGCTCTTGTCGCGGCCTGTGACTTCTTCAAATTTGTTGAGCCATTTCTCGCAGTCCTGCGATAATTTTGCCTGATTGCCACTATAGTTATTGGACTTGGCATAATCTGCAGCTGCATCGCCAGCAACATGACCAAATACCAGCACCTCGGACAGCGAATTAGCCCCAAGGCGGTTCGCCCCATGAATCGATACACAGCTGCATTCGCCAGCTGCATAGACACCCGGTACCCGCGTCTCGCAGGTATGGAAGTCCATCGTCTCCAGACCGCCCATCGAGTAATGACAGGTCGGGCTGATTGGTACCGGCTGCTTCGTGATATCTATACCAGCAAAGCGGCGTGAAAGGTCTTCAACTTGTCCCAGGCGCTCATGGATGCGCTCTGCCGGAATCTTCGTAAAGTCCATATAGACTGCGGCCTGAATTCCCTCACCGACGCCGCGGCCCTGCTCGATTTCCGTTGCGATTGCTCTGGCTACAACATCACGCGTTGCCAGTTCCTTCTTCTCCGGTGCGTACTTGGCCATAAACCGCTCTCCGTTCTTGTTGAGAAGCAGCGCTCCCTCGGCACGGCTGGACTCGGAAAGCAATACACCATTGACAGCGAGACCAGTCGGATGGAACTGTACCATCTCCGGGTCCTTGAACGGAATGCCAACATTCATTCCGGCAACAATGCCATCACCGGTTGAACTGTATGGATTCGAAGTCCGAATCCAATACGCACGGCCATAACCGCCCGTTGCAATGATGACAGATTTAGCCGGAACACCCATAAGATGTCCACTGCGCATATCAAGAGCAATTACGCCATTGAGCTTATCGCCATCCATGCTGATCTCGAGCATCTGACATTCTGAGATAAAGTCAATATTATTGGCGAGGCACTGCTCAAACAACGCATGAACCATCGCATGACCAGAACGGTCCTCATAATATGCTGCACGCGCATGAGATGAACCACCCATCTTGCGCTGATGAAAATGTCCACCGTCCTGACGGTTATAAGGATAACCCATATAATCCATCTCATAAATGTTCTTACCCGCACGCTCAGCGAAGAACTCGACCGCATCCTGATCGCAAAGATAGTCTGCGCCCTTTACCGTATCAAACATATGAGACTCGACACTGTCTTTCGGATCAGTAACACCCGTCACGCCATTCATACCGCCCTGTGCCATGGTCGAAGCGGAGCGCGTCGGGATAAGTTTTGTCATGACAGCGACCTTCAGGTCCTTGTTCTGTGCAGCCGCCAGTGCTGCCCGCATTCCTGCGCCACCACTACCGATAATCAACACATCATAAGTGATGTCACCTTTCTTAACCTGCTCGGGGATATTCTTTCCGTCCCAGACGAAATAGGATCCTGCTGCCAGCACCACACCTGCAGCCGTCGCTCCTTTGATGAAGGTACGACGTGAAATTTCCCTTGACATAACGTTCCCTCCTACAATAATTCCACTAAATATTCTCTATATTATTATTATTACTCTTAACTATTCTACATAACATTTTACTATAAAGGAAATAGAACCTGCCTATGTCAGCTATTGAAAAAACGAATAGCCTCAATGCTTTTTCAATCAAAGCGTTGAGGCCTATCTTCCTGATTCATGTCTTTCTTAGCTTTTATTCATAGTTTTAACAAATCAATAAATTTCTTGGCTGCATGCGAAAGATGCTGCTGGCGCCCATAAGCAGCAACCAGATGACGATCCTCAACATCCTCCTCAAGCTCAAAAAAGAAGGGCGGCTGACGCCAGCGGCAGTTCCGGACCAGCATATCGGTGACCAGTGTAATCCCCATACCAGCTGCACACAACTCAGCAGCATCAATGATACTGTTCGCCTCAAACACCACCTCTGGCGTACATTGCGTCTGCTGCGAAAGCTCCTCATAGACAGACGACATCCGGCGGCTGTCCAGCAGCTTGATAAATGGTTCATGATGCAGTCTGGCAAACGACAGCCGGGGATAGGGAACAACTTGCTGTCCCCCATATTTTGCCGCAAACGGATGGCTCATGGGCACAGCCAGCAACGTCCGCTCGCGCAGCAGGCGGATGCACTCAAAGCTGCTGTCTGCCAGGGGGTCATAAAGCAAGGCAAAATCCACTAATCCGTTCTGTACGTCTTCCCTCAGCTCACTGACGCTATGTTCCCGGACCGTCAAGCGGATACCCGGATAGCGATGATGAAACTCGATGATGGGGTCAGTCAGATAACACGAAAACCGGGTACGCGAACTGCCGATACACAGGCTGCCAGTCCGCAGCGCCGTAAGGTCAGCAGTCTCCCACACCAACTCCTGCTGCAGCCGCAGCATCTCGCGAGCCTTAGTCACATAGACCTCCCCAGCCGGTGTCAGCTGCAGCGGCGTCTGACTGCGGTCAAACAGCAGCGTCCCGAGTTCCCCTTCAATTTTCTTGATGCATTGGGACAAGGAGGGCTGCGAGACAAAAAGGTGTTTGGCTGCCGCAGAGAAGGTACCGTCCTCTACTGCCTGCAGCACATAGCGCCATTCATGTTCATCAATCATTCATTAATCCTCCCACAATCTTCTATCCTCAATTCTGTATCAACTGCAACAGTGCAAACAACAGGAGACCAATGCCGGAACCAACAATGGAGCCATTCATACGAATCCATAGAAAATCCGGCTCAACCTTGTCATAGACCAGATGATTAAGCTGCTCATCAGTCAGTCGCGAGAGCACCTTTGTCACGATGACTCCCACCAGCGCCTGGGCATGCAACGCCGAGCGGGCAATCACATCATAGAGTAAATCACCAATGCAGCGCTGCAGGGTTCCATCTGTAGAAACAAGTATCATAATACGCTGGTACTCCTGCTTTACAATCTGTTCCAGTCTGGACTGAAGCAGCTCGGCTGCCTCAGCCAACTTCTCTGGCTGATCTTCACGATCTTCAGACAGCAGATATGCTTTGAGCTGCCGAATCGTATCATTAATAGTCCGCTCCAACGGAAGCTTGTTGATCATATTGTCCCGCAAGACGGTCAACAGCTCATGTATAGCCGTCTCGTCAGCCAGTCCGTCCAGCTGTTCATAGAAAAGATTCAGCATTTCCTGCTGCAGTGCTGAGTCCCGCGTCCCCAGTTCGCCCAGCATAATCTGCAATTGACGCTGAATCAATGCCGCCGCTTCTCCATAATTCACCAGATCTGCGGCCTCGGCAAAACTGGCCAGCAAGGCTGCCAGCGGATTTCTAGTCTGTGACTTTCCATAGTTTTCCAAGATCCGCTGGATAGCCTGCCGTGCCTCCTCTTTCCCCACTGCCTGCTGCCCATAGGCCGTCAGCTTTGCCAGCCCAGCCTTGTCCCGGCCCGTCTGACGCAGCCAGCGTACGGCAAGGCGCAAGAAAACTTCTGGTTCCAGTTGAAACAATGCTCCCCGTATTTTATCAGCCAACACAGCTGACTGCCTGCCCATATCCTGCTGCAAAAGGAAATCCTCGCCATAGCGGATTAGACACCCTGTCAGCCGCCCTTCCGTCTTGGGATGGTTCAGCCAGCCCAAAAGCAGTGGCAGCAATTTCAGGCGATCCAGATGAGCAAATATTTTGCGCCGGGAAAAGAACTCCCTTTGCACCATCGTCACCGAGGCATCAATGAACGCCTGCCGCCGTTTAGGCAGAATTGCCGTATGGTAGGGAAATCCCAATGGCCGGCGAAATAATGCGGTCACAGCGAACCAGTCGGCAATACCGCCGACCAGCGCAGCCTCGGCACAGAATAACATACCGTCGGCCACAATACTATGTGGATATTGAAGATGCACGCACAGTGAAAAGAAGAAGATAACCAGTGCTAACAGCAGGGTCTTATCTGCCTTATTCCAGTCAGACCAGATCACAGTCCCCACATCCTTTCGACTACCACAACCACCAGATAAAGGCCCATCCCCACCATCGATCCCACGATTGCACCATTGATGCGGATCATCTGCAGATCGTCTTCCACCTTTCCTTCCACAAATGCCACCAGCTCATCATCAGAGAACTCATTGAGACGCTCACGAATCAGCCCCGGAATCAGCTCATGATGCCGATTCAGTTCATCAGCAAGAAAATGCTTGAGCAGCTCATCGAAGCGCTGCTGAGCCGGTGCTGAACTGATAAATTCATCAATACGAGCATCGACAAAGGCATTGAGCGGCTCCAGCCAGACCGGATCACTGCCCTGAATATTACAGATCAGCCACTCCTCCAGGAACTTCGTAAGGTCGAGCCTGCCAATCAGCTTCTCCCGCCAGGCCTGCAGCATATCCAGCAGACGCTCATCGCGCCCAAGGGTGCGCAGTATAGTCTCCAGCCCGGCCTTTACGCCGGCATAGTTCTGCGTCTTTCCCGCCAGACAGTCATTCAGCTGACTGCCCAGCTTTTCCGTCAACAGCGCCAGAATACGTTCATCCGTGAGGCCCATGGAGGACAGTACGAAGGCACGTCCAGCTGAATCCTTCTCATAGTTTTGGCGCAGTATCCGGATTTCCTGCAGCATTGCCTGCTGAAAAGCAGGTGCAGTCAGCATCTGTTGGCCGACCTGCCGTACTCCTTCCAGAATACACTCAGACTGTGGCTCCTCAGCCAACAGTGCCAGAAGATCTGCCACTACCGTTTCAACGGTCAGTGCCCCCAGCCCGCGCTGAAGAGCGGGTGAGAGGACCTCAGCGACAGCTCGAGTGTCAACGGTAGCAGCAATACGCATTGAGGCTGTATCTACAGCCTCGCGTACCCGCTCCCTTCCCGCGCGATGTTCGAGGTAATCTGCCATCAGGCGGCTCATATCCTGTTCGCTCAGCACGCTCATAATATTTTGAGTACTCAGGAGGTCCTCGCTGGCAAACGTCACAATCGAATCCATAATACGGCCGCGATTACGACGCAGGATATCTGTGCGATAAGAAATCCCTAACGGCTTACGGAAAATGGCGGTCACGGCGAACCAATCCGCCAGACCGCCAATCGTTGCCGCGAGGAATCCATGATGAAGCAGTCCTGGCAGGAATCCACCGGTCAGACTAAGTGTACCGAGAAATCCTGCCGCACTGATACCTAAAGCCAGATTGGCTTTGTTTTTCTTTTGCAAGAGTCACACCTCAGATTCGTTCTGCCATTTCCTTCAAATACGCCTTAAAAGACTCGCCCAGATCCTTCCGCCGCAGTGCAAACTCCACCGTTGCCTTAAGGAACCCCAGCTTATCGCCCAGATCATAGCGCTGGCCCTCAAAATCATACGCATAGACCGCATCTTCACGGGCCAGCACCTTCAAAGCATCGGTCAGCTGCACCTCATTGCCTTTTCCTGGTTTTGTCTGTGCCAGGATATCAAATATCTGCGGCTTGATGATATAGCGCCCCAATACAGCCATATGGCTAGGAGCTTCCTCTCTTGCCGGTTTCTCGACCATATCCGATACACGCATAAGGCGCGCATTATCCGTCTGACTTCCTGCGACAATGCCATAAGACGACACTTTCTCATCCGGTACATTCTGGCAGCCCAGCACCGATCCGCCTGTCGCTTCGTAGATATCCATAAGCTGGCGAAGTGCCGGTTTAGCCGGATTATAAACCACATCATCGCCCAGCAGCACTGCAAACGGCTCGTTCCCCATAAATGAGTGCGCACAAAGAATGGCATCCCCTAAGCCCCGCATATAACGCTGACGGATATAATGAATGTTGATGTCTGCCGTTTCCTGCACCACCTTCAGGAGATCTGTCTTGCCTTTGCGCAGTAATTCGGCCTCCAACGCAGGCGCGCTGTCAAAATGGTCTTCAATCGCCCGCTTGCCATGTCCGCTGATGATCAGGATATCTTCAATCCCGCTGGCGACCGCTTCTTCTACGATATACTGGATGGTCGGTTTATCGACAATCGGCAGCATCTCTTTCGGCGTCGCCTTCGTAGCGGGCAGGAACCGCGTACCATAGCCAGCAGCCGGGATAACGGCCTTCCTGATTTTCTGCATAATAAAATCCCTCATTTCGTTAATTTCCCTTATTGTTATATATAATTATACACAAATTGGCATTTTCCTGCTACTATCGAAAAAGTGATACAAAAAGCAGGCGCCTGCAGATGAACTCAGCTCACCATACGACGCCTGCTGCTTTTTAATTTTTGGAATCAATCCTGCCGTTCAAACACCCATAGGAATCCGGCAAAATCGGTATCGATCTTCTCGACCGACAAACCGCTGTACATGAGCTCATCGCCATAGAAACGCTGCCCGACAAGCGTCTGACGAGTCTCGCCGCCAAAATCCATCGAGGTGCGCTGCGCTGGCAGATAGGTTGTCAGCTCATACTCGTCATCCGCCTTTAACGCCTGCATGCTAAGCACACGAATTGGTGCCGCCGGCTGTGCCAGTGCCTTAAAGTACATCAGCACGACCTCTTTACCATCTTCGCTCACAAATTCCCAAGCAGTCTCTTGAGCATCACCGGTAAATGGCGTGAGCAGCCGGTAAAACCGTCCCAGCTGTAAGGTTGGACGAATTTTTTTATACAGCTGAATATGCTCCCGCACCTGCTGCTTTTCGCTATCACTCATGCGGGTAATATCAAGCTCATAGCCGAAATCTCCAGCCATAGCACAGATTGCGCGGGTCTGCAGGCTTGTAACACGTCCTACCTGATGATTCGGCGTAACCGATACATGTGCTCCCATTGTAATAGGCGGGAATACCATGCTGGTACCGCTCTGTATAGCCAGCCGGCAGATGGCATCCGTATTATCGCTGGTCCATGTCTGAGGCATATAGTAGAGCATTCCCGCATCAAAACGGCCGCCACCGCCCGAGCAGCTCTCGAACAAAATCTCGGGAAAAGCTTTCGTCAGGCGTTCCAGCACATCGTAGAGCCCCAATACGAAACGAGTCTTCGTCTCTCGCTGCCGCTCCGCTGGCAGGGCCGCTGAAAAAGCTTCCGACAGATGCCGGTTGAAGTCCCATTTGACATAATCAACTGGTGCTGCATGCAGCACCTTGCTGACGGATGTCACGATATAGTCACGAACCTCCTCGCGCGACAGATCAAGCACCAGCTGATGACGACTGTAGCTGGACGGATAATCCGGCACATGCAGCGTCCAGTCCGGATGCACGCGATAAAGCTCCGAGTCCTCGGATACCATCTCCGGCTCAAACCATAGCCCGAATTTCAGTCCACGACGATGGGCAGAATCCGCCACCCCATTAAGTCCTTTTTTGAGCTTCTGCGTATTGATGACCCAATCCCCCAATGAACTGTTGTCATCATTGCGATGACCAAACCAGCCATCATCGAGAACCAAGAGCTCAATGCCGAGATCAGCCGCACAATCAGCCAGCTTGTCGATCTTCTCATCATCAAAATCGAAATAAGTAGCCTCCCAGTTATTGACAAGGATGGGACGCAGCGCATGCTGATGACGGCCGCGTACGATATGTTCACGCACGATATGATGGAACGCCTGGCTCATTCCATTCAATCCGTCCGAACTATAAACCAGCAAAGCTTCCGGCGTCTGAAAACTTTCGCCAGCCTTCAAATGCCAGCAGAATTCTGCTGGATTAATACCACCAATCACCCGGGTCGTACCAAACTGCTCAACCTCAGTCCGGAAGGAAAACTCACCGCTCCAGACCAGACTGAACCCATAGACATCACCTTTTGATTCCGTGGCATCCTTACGCGTCAATGCCAGGAACGGCGACTGTTGATGTGAGCTTGCGCCGCGGCGGCTGGCGGTTTCCTGAATGCCATGCATCAATGAAACACGCTCAAGGCTGCGTTCTGCCGCATGTCCGCCATAAAGGCTCAGACGGTCAAAATCATGATCGACAAAGTCTATCGCAAAACTGGCTGCCGACAGCAGATCAGCAGACTGACTGCCCGTATTGATAATATGTACACTACGGGCAATGACCGGCTGATCTGCAAAAATCGTATAGCTCAGCTTGACAGTCAATACCCCTTTCGTATCAGTCAGGGTGATAATCAGCGTCTCTGCTTCATTCTCCCCGGCATAGGCTGCCGGCAGACCAGACAAGGCCGGCTTGCCGACTTTGATTTCATAGCTGCTGTACGCAAGCTCCGTCACAGTCGTCCCATTACTCAAACGAACAGCATAAGCCGGCAGTCGATAGTCACCATGGCCATAAGACGGATATTCCTGCGGTAAGACATCCAGTGAGAAAGTCCTCTCATTTGACCAGGCCGCCGGCTGCGGGGAAAACGCCCGGTCAATAGCCTGAAACGGAGTGCTGTCACGGAATTCCCGCAACGGGCGCCCCCAATAACGATGTAAGAGATATTTATTGCGGACCAGCTGCAGCACGTAGCTGGTATACGCATTCTTTAAGTGAAAAATGCCTGTTTTTTCATCAAACGTAATCAAAGAAAATCCCCCTTAGCCATCAAATGCCCTTTACATAGAATTCAAAATGCTTTGATTCATTCTTGATCCGATACTCCTCCAGAACCGGTGCCCCCCAGGTATCATCACCACCCACACCACATTGTCCGAGCGAAGCCCGCAGATAGGTATGATGAACAGCCGGCAGATCATAACTGTGACGCGCATTCTCCAGATCATGTGCACTGTATGGCAGCGCCGATGCCTCAAACGCCTCATCACTCGAAAGACGCAGCCCCCGGCCCCGGCGGTCCGTTACTTCAAACCAGCGGATGCCGCCATGGTTGCCACACTCCTGCGGCAGCAAATATGGTTCCACTTCGTCCTGAGCCGTCGTTTCATAGACGCCCAGTTTCGCTCCCTGCTGACGGTCCACATAGTTATCCAGCGGGCCATAACCATAGAACCTGATTTGATCATAGTCAGCCGGCAATGTAAAGATCATAGCAAAATCCGGAATCTCTGGCAGGCCTTCAGTCTGCTCATAATCCAGTTCTGTCCTGATCGCACCATCCTTGCAGACCGTATAAGTAACGGTGCAGGCACTGACTGGCTGCGTAGCGAGCTCATAGGTAAAGCGAATGGAAATCTGGCGGGCCTCATATTCCTCGATGCCCAGCTGGCCAAGCCAGTTAAACGTCTGCCACTCGCCTGCTTCCTGCCGGATTTCTTTCTTCACGCAACGACGATACAGGCTGGCCAGTTTCCACTGTGCCACCGCAAAATCACGGCGGCTGCCATAGTCGTTATCAACCGGTGCCCGCCAGAAACTTGGTTTCGGCATTTCTTCTACGAGCTCAACACCATTGTATTTGTACGAAACAAGATTGCCCTGAACACTGGAGAACAAAATCTCGAAACCTTCGCCCTGGATTCCCAGTGTCATATCGCCCTGAACGATATGCAGCGGCTGATCGATGCAGGTCTGAAGGCTGACATTTGGTACATACTGCTGAACCCGGGCCGCCTTGCCGTAATCCACAGCCTCGAGTGCCTCAGCCGTATCTGGCAGCTCGAGCTCATCCACGGTCCACACGCCCTGGCCAAAAGCAACTTCAAAGCCACGCGCAGCCCAGTCCGTATCCTCTTTGAGGCGCAGCGAGGCCGTCAGTACTTCCTCACCTGCATCCGTCAGTGGCAGGAAGTCCAGCTTGATTGTGCCCACTGCCCCCGGTGCAATTGACGGAACCGGTATTGTCTGCTGCCAGACTTTACGTCCCTCCAGAGCAAGGTCCAAATGCAGTTCATACTCTGCTGCATCCGTGAACAAGCTTTTATTCCGGATTGTAAGTTTCTCAGCATCCACCAGCAAGGTGAAGTTCTGGTAATTGTACTTCACATCCTGCAGTTTGGTTGTCAGGCGGCGGTCAGCAAAGAGTATGCCATCTCCGCTAAAATTATAATCCGCTGGGCGGTCCCCCATATCTCCGCCATAGGCCATGGCTTCTTTGCCATAGCGGTCACGATGCCAGAGGGCCTGATCTACGAAGTCCCAAATAAATCCACCCTGATAAAGCGGTTCCGTCTCGGTCAGTTCCGTATATTTGTGCATCCCGCCATTACTATTGCCCATCGAATGCGTATATTCACAGCATATAAAGGGTTTATCTCTATGCTCTGACAGGAATTTTTGGATATCCGCAGCCTTCGTATACATCTGGCTTTCCATATCACTTGTCGCATTATAACGGCGATCCCAAAAGATGCTCTCATAATGTACCAGTCTGGAAGGATCTGTCTGCCGGAAATACTCACTCATTGCAAAAATATCCTTGCCGCCACAGGACTCATTACCGCACGACCAGATAAGAATCGACGCATGATTCTTATCGCGCTCCAGCATGGATTTTGCACGATCAAGGATGATATCCTGCCACTCTTCATGATCATTCGGCAGCGTATTCTCATCTCTGGCCAGCAGACCATTCTTCTGCCAAGTCCCATGGGTCTCAAGATTCGTCTCATCAATGACGTAAATTCCATAACGATCGCACAGCGCATAAATATAGCTGGAATTCGGATAATGCGAGCAGCGCAAGGCATTGATATTATGACGCTTCATCGTAATGATATCCTGCTCAAAAGAAGCTGGATCCATAGCCCGCCCACGATAACAGTCAAATTCATGCCGGTTTGTCCCTTTGAATACAATGCGTTTTCCATTGAGCTTCATGATATTGCCATCCATCCGGAACTCACGGAATCCGATTGTCTGCGGAACGATCTCCTGCAGCTGCCCCTCTGCATCATAAATGCTCATCACGAGCTGATAAAGATTCGGCTGCTCCGCACTCCAGAGAGCCACTCCGATAAGCTCAGCCGACCAATGACAGGAAAGGCCATCCATCGTCTGCTCTTCGCGTAACACTGGCTGCCCCTGTGGATCAAGTAATTCCAAAACCACCTTTTTAGCCGCTGCGCAGTTCCAATGAAGATCCACACTCAGCTGTCCGTCCTGGTAATCGTTTTCCGGTACAGCCTTAACCGATACATCTTCCAGATGAACCACAGGTTTCGTATAGATCATCACCTCGCGGAACAAGCCACTGAACCGCCAGAAATCCTGATCCTCAATCCAGCTGCCCGAACTAAAGCGGATCACCTGCACCGCCAGTTTGTTTTCTCCCGCTGTAAGATATGGCGTCAGATCGAAGTCTGCTGGTGTGAAGGAATCCTCACTATAGCCGACATAATGCCCATTAAGCCACACAATCAGTGCTGATTCAGCCCCCTGGAAGGAAATGCAGACATTTTCCCAGCCCTCTGGCACGACAAAATACTTCACATAAGATGCCACGGGATTCTCACGTACAGGAATATTTCCTGGCGTCACCGCCTCGTGCCCATCCCAGGGATAGGTCTGATTCGTGTACTGAGGCACACCATACCCCTCCATCTGCAGATGAGCCGGTACCCGGATAGTATCCCATGCCCTGCAGTCATAGTCCGGCGCTTCAAACCCAGTGGGACGCAGCGACAAATTCTTCGCAAAATGAACATTCCATAAACCGTTCAATGTCCGGCAAAACGTCGATTCCTCGCGTGCCATCTCTACCGCATCGGCATAGAATCTGTGATCACTATGCGCTGGCAGCCGATTTTCCTGAAAGAATGCCGGGTCCGCCAATTTTTCCATCGTAAATTCCTGTCCAACCATAAGTATTGCCTCCCTAAAATCTGGTCGGTCGACCATTAGTAAACGTTTTCTGTATACGTTATATTATACACGAAAAAACAATATAAAACAAGGACAAACCACTATTCAGGCAAAAAAAAGCTGCCTGTTCAGGCAGCCTTATCGAAGGAACTCCGTATCCCAATGCTTCTTTTCTTTTTCTGGGTTCTCTGTTGTTTGATCGAGCTTCATGGTGTGACAATCCAGCTCCCGGGTTATCCTGTCCCAAACTGTATCCGCTCCGGCATCGCGCCGCAACGCACTTACCTCTTCTATCAGCTTCTGGATTTTCTCGCACAATGAATCATACCCATCTGACCCACGTTCATCCGCCAGCTGTACTCCCCCCTTTGCTATTGTATACAGCATCCTTACTCTTTAATGCAATTCTAATCCAAAATTTGATTTGATGCAAGCTTTTTTCAGCGAAACCGATCATATTTCAGCCACGATGAGCCAGAATGAATACGGTCAACAAGATACAGGCACTCCCGAGAAAATCCAGCCAGCCGAAGGACGAGCCTAAAAGCAGCACCGACAGAACAATTGCGGTCAACGGTTCTACCGAAGCCAGGACGCCTGCCTCACCGGGCTGAATATACTTCGTACTGCCAAGATAAAACCAGAACGCCAGCACCGAACCAAACAGTATCACATAAAAAAATATCACTAACGACAGCGGGGTCCAGCTGCCTTGAAAATCCCATGGCGGGGCAATAACAGCAAGTGCCAGTCCACCAATCAACATCCCCCAGCCAACAACAAGCGTCGCCCGCCACTGCCGGATCAGCCGCTTGGGTGTGAGCGTATAAACTGCTCCCGACACGCCCGACACGATTCCCCAGATCAGCGCTGGCAACGGGATCGTCAGAGTATCCGGATTCCCATGCGTCACCAGAAGGAAGGTCCCGCCAATAGCCAACAAAACACAGAGCAATTCTATTGGGCGTGGCAGCCGCTGCCGCCTCAAGGCCGTATACAGCACAATGAATGCCGGCATCAGATATTGAAGTACCGTAGCCGCTGCCGCGTTGCCATACGCAATACAGGCAAAATACGAATACTGCACGATGAGCATCCCTGCCCAGGCAAATATCAGAAGTTCCCGGATATTCCGCCGGTCCTGCCAGATGCTCCAGATATCCCCTCTATGCTGCACTGCGTCAATCATCAGCAGAATAACCCCTGCCAGGAGCATTCGAACCGTAACCAGCCAGCCGGTCGCAAAGCCGCAATCCTGCAGCAATACCTGACCAGCTACACCCGATCCGCCCCAGAAAGCACCACCAGCCACGGCCAGCAGCACTCCCTTTTTTCGATCACTTAATTTCATTGGTTACACAACGCCCTCAATCGATATAGGTAACGGCATTCCCCTTTACAGGCAGCCGCTGACGATTCGGCAGACCGTCAGCGGCTGCTGAATAACCAATACTTATAGCGCCAAACGGAATTTCATCATCAGCCAGCCCCAGCGTATGCAGGTACGAAAGGATAACCGGATTATCCTGCAGCCAGCGCAGCTGATTAATCCAGCAGGTACCAAGATCAAGCGCATTCGCTGCCAGCATCATATTCTGCACAGCAACTGACGTATCCGCAAAGTTATTGCCATATGTTTTTTTATTGGCCACCACAATAAGCGTTGGCGCATGGTAATTGAATACATAGGTGCCTTTCTTCGAAAGCTTGATGGCACCGCCTACATCATCGCGGTTCATCTCTGTAATTTCCATCTTGGCAAATTCCTCACCAACGAGCCGTACAAGGTTATCCAATACCTCCGGCTTACGGATCACCAGAAAATGATTCTGCTGCTTATTCTTACCACTTGGTGCCTGACGGCCGGCTTCCAGAACCTGCGCCAGCAGCGCATCTGCGGCCTGCTCTGGCTTAAACTTTCGTGTACTATGCCGGGTTGCGATACAATCCAGTACTGCCTTCTGATTGTCCATGAAAATTTCTCCCTCAAAATCAATGAATCTCTTTTTTTATTCGACAATAATGCGTAAAAACCTGCCCCGCTGAAATCGAAATTCCAGCAGGACAGGCTGCAATATAAAGTTTATTTAGCCATGAGCTTGGCAAGCTTGTTCGCAAAGCCGACCGGATTCTCTGGCAGAATGCCTTCAATCAAAAGTGCCTGCGTGTATAACAGGTCACAGTAATCCTTGAAATCCTGGCTGTCTTTACCAGCTTCATGCAGGCTTTGCAGACGCTGGAAGAGTTCATGATGCGGATTGATCTCAAGAATGCGTTTTGCCTTGAACATCGGATTGTTCATCTCCGCAAAAGTCTGCTCCATCGAAAGGGATGGACCGGCTTCGTCCGCTACCAGGCAAACTGCGCTGGCTTTCAGGCGGGCCGATACTTTGACATCCGCCACCTTATCCGTCAGACTTTCTTTGATATCCTTCAGCAGATCATCATTCTTCTTCTGGATATCTTCTGTTTCCTTCTTGACCTCCTGGCTCTCGGCATCATCGAGGTCCAGATCACCACGGCTGATAGAATGGAACTGTTTGCCCTCATATTCACGCAGTGTCTCGATGCAGAACTCATCGACCGGATCCAGCAGATAGAGCACCTCAAGACCCTTATCGCGCAGCGTTTCCATCTGTGGCAGATGCTCAATGGTATCTTTATCCTTGGCCGTTGCATAATAGATCTTCTTCTGGCTCTCAGGCATGCGCTCGACATATTCTTTAAGCGATACCAGCTTGCCATCTTTCGAAGTCATGAACAGCAGCAGATCTTTGAGTTTATCGATGGTATCATTACCCGCATACATGCTGTTATAGACACCGATCTTCAAAGACTTGCCATACTCACCCCAGAACTTCTCATAGTCTTCCCGTTTGTTCTTCATCTTGCGGGCAAGACTCTTGAGGATATTCTTCTCCAAAGCTTTGCCGATCACCTTAAGCTCACGGCTCTGCTGCAACAGCTCGCGGGAAATGTTCAGCGAAAGATCTGGAGAATCCACCAGGCCCTTCACGAAGCGCAGGTAATCCGGCAGCAGATCCTTGCATTTGTCCATAATGAACACATGACGGGAGTAAAGCTGTACACCCGGCTCATAATCCGTATGATAGAGGTTGAACGGTGCATGCGACGGAATGGCCAGCAGCGCCGTGTACTCCACTGAACCTTCAGCCTTCGTATGGAATACTTCCATTGGCTTTTCCCACTCATGGAACTGATTCTTGAAGAACTCTTCGTATTCCTCATCTTTGATGTCGGATTTATTGCGGGTCCACAGCGGCTGCATGGAGTTCAGCGTACGCAGTTCAATGCGTTTCACCTTGTCTGCGCCTTCAATTTCCTTGCCGTCTTTATCTTTCGGCGTTTCCTCGATCTCGAAATTCATCTTGATCGGATAACGGACATAATCGCTGTATTTCTTGACGAGACTCTCGAGTTTATACGTCTCAGTGTAGTTCTCCTCCGAGCTGTCTCCATAGAAGTCCTTGCCAAGCTCAATCGTGATACTTGTACCGCGCTTTTCCTGTTCACAGTCTTCAATGGTGTAAGAGCCGTCACCAGCCGACTCCCAGCGCACAGCCTGCTTCTCACCAGCTTTGCGGGTCACAATGATAACCTTATCTGCTACCATGAACGCCGAATAGAAACCAACGCCAAACTGGCCAATGAGTTCCTTATCCGTGCTGCCCTCACCATTTTCACTTGCTTCCTTGGCTTTCTTAAGCTGCTCCATGAACGCTTTCGTACCAGATTTTGCGATGGTACCAATATTTTCAACGACTTCCTCGCGACTCATGCCGATACCATTATCAGTGATCGTCAGGGTATGCTTTTCTGCATCCGGCTGCAGGAAGATTTCAAAGCTGTCGTCACCTTCCAGCAGGTCGCGGTTCGTCAGGCTCTCAAAATGAGCCTTATCGATGGCATCCGATGCGTTCGAGATCAGTTCCCGCAGGAAAATCTCGTGATTCGTATAGATAGAGTGGATCATCAGGTCCAGGAGCTGTTTGGTCTCGGCCTGAAATTCATGGGTTTCTTTTGCCATTTCAATCTGCCTTTCTTTATCTAGATTCATATTCTACGGTTTTGTTAGCACTCTGTAAGCATGAGTGCTAACGTACGATTCATAGTATACGACAGAAATGACAAAAAGTCAAACACTTCCTTCACTTGATCTATAAAATCAGTCCGGCTGTCATAAACGGTAAACTCGACTCGAATCAATGGAATCCGACAGGACCGCTTTGCCGGCACATATATTCCTTTACAAATTCGTTTACTCCTGTTATTATTTGATTAGCATATGCTAACTAAATAATAACAGGAGGTTTATATGAATCGACGCCAGTTCCTTTATCTGTTAGGATTGATTCCAGTAGGAATCGGCCTAAGTACAATCCCGCTTTTGCGCGGATCGCCTTCCAGACGCTCTCCTCCAGCCCCCTCAGCCAACGCCTTTGCGCACATCTTTTACTATGCCTCACTTGCCCCCAGTGGTCATAACACCCAGCCATGGCTGCTCATACCAGGTCATTCTGCTCAAGACTTTCAGCTGACGCTCAATCAGGACTGCTGCCTGCCGGAAGTCGATCCCTGCAACCGCGAAGCAATGCTTTCACTGGGGGCCTTTCTGGAAAACCTCATACAGGCAGCCCCCACTTTCGGCTATCAGGCAAGCTATCATCTGGACGATAGCCCCGGTCTGTGTATCCATATCCAGTTCACAGCCTGTAATCCGGACAATGAAGCGGATGCCTGCCAATGAATTGCCCGAAGGCGCACCCTCCGGAAAAACCTTGATACTTCGCCATTGACAGATAAAGAGCGATCCGATATATTGGATGAAGATGACTGCCTTGCATTCTACGCCCGTGATTCCGTAACCGGTAGGCAGTTCGCCGAGTATACACGCATCGCCAATCAACGCCAGAGCATGAACTATGGCATCCAGTCCGAACTAAACCACTGGATCCGCTGGACTACGCAAGAACAGGAGGCGCATCTGGATGGTCTGTCGCCAGATACGATGGAGATGAACTTTGCCCTGAAATGGCTTGCGGAATATTTTATTTCCCCCAGCGATTTCTTGTCCCCAAGGGTCCAACAGCAAAGTCTCAAACTGATTGAGCAGCAAGTCCAGCAGGGGGCTGGCTGGCTCGTCTGTGTCAGTCCTGATGAACAGCGGATAAATCTTCTCCAGGCAGGCCAGCGGTTCGAGCGCGCCTGGTTACGAGCTGCCAGCTTAGGAATCGCACTACACCCGATGACACAAGCCCTCGAGGAAACGTCCTGCCGAAAGGAACTGCAGCGCTCTTTTCCTGAGCAGACGATCCAGTTCGTAGCCCGTCTTGGGCACTGCGCTGCTTATCCGCCGCCAGTTAGTGCCAGACGTCCAGTAACCGTAACTTAAATGCTGCCTCGCATCGCTGCAGCCAGCATCTGATCTGAAGGAGATTTTATGAACGCTGTTGAACGGCCCATTAAAGCCATTGATCGTTTATCCGACACGATGCGTCAATCGATGCGCGAATATCGGCAGAATCCGGAATATGATGCATTGTTCCACTTGACCATCACCCAGCTTCATTACCTGCACTGCATCAAGGAACATCCGGCTATCACCGCAACCGAACTCGCTGATCTGTTCCACGTTCAGAAACCAACTGTGACCAATATCCTGAATCGTCTGGTACGTCAGGATTACCTCAGGCGGACCCAGTCCGATCACGATCGCCGCGTATTCTATCTGTCGCTCTCACCGCTTGGCCAGCAGTTATTGCAGCTGGAAAGCCAGGGCTACGCCTCTTTTGCTCAAAAAGCGGTCCACTGCCTTTCCACCGACGAACAAGAACAGTTTGCCAGATTATTAGCCAAAATACATTGATTGATGTATTTTTTCACTGTAATAGTTAGCTTATACTAACTATAGATTGGAGTATATCATGAAAAAAATCCTGATTTGCCTTATACTTTTCCTCCTGACTACCTTTCCAGTCCAGGCCCATCCGCGCACAGAACTCCCCCAAATCAGCGTTCAGGCGATGGACACGCTGAATTCCAGAACGGCAACCCCCGGAACTCTCGTCCACTTTAAGCTTTGCGAAAAGCTTGTCCTCTCCCCTCACAATGAGTTAAATGCTGGAACCATCCTTACCGGCAGGCTGGTACAGGTAAAGAAAGGCAGTGGCTGGGGCTGCCCTGGTAAGATGCTGATTCACGTCGAACTGCCAGCTGAAGCTCAAAAACAGGGCGAAATTTTCTTACGTGGAACCGCCCCCAATTTCTTTGTGCAGGTCTCCGTGTTGGGCGGACTGGTCAAAGGGAAAAATGCCATCTGCACAACCGGCAGCCGCTACTCCATGAAAATCAGCGCTTTACCAGAAAAAAAATAATCCACCATACAGAAATCCCCTGCGTCTTATCGCCGAAATTCAATTTCTGGACAAGACGCAGGGGATTTCTGCTCAACAAAAAGATCTGATTTGTTTCATACCGAAATACCAGCAGCAAAGGCATTATAGAGATTAACTGCGCATCATGCCTGAAAATCAGAAAATGCCACCAGAAATCAGTCTGGCACGGCGCAGGAATTGTAGTTCCGAATAGTGCTCGCGAAGCTGCTGTTCCGCGGCCTGCATATCTGCTTCGGTCTGATCAGGCGCCCATAGCACACCGATCACCGTGCCACTGTGCGCGGTATTCACACCAAGGGCTCCCAGCTGCCGGGCCTCCTGCAGCAATTCTGGCAGACATGCTTTGAAAAGGATTGCCTGATTAGCCAGCGCGCTCAGAGAAGCCGCTTCGGCCAGTGCCGGCGCGTTTCCATTCCGCCCTCGTTCCAACTGATGGAGAGCCTCTCTGATCCTCGGCTCATTGGCTGCATTTCGCCGGGTCAGCTCCGGATGCTGATGATAATGCTCGGTATCCACCGTTCCGCCGGTATCAAAAATAGACAACTTCAAGGCTGGCAATTCCTGATAAGCAGCGATCACTTCGCCAGTCAGCTGATTCATTTTCACGCAGCCGGAGCAAAAGATTCCATCGGTTGGTTCGATAGCCACAGCAATTGCCATAAGCTCAGCCGGCAAAAGCGGCTTTCCAAAGGCCATCGCAGCGGCTGCTGCCGTAGCAGCAATATCGGCACTGGAGGAAGCCATTCCTTTGCCATGCGGAAGTTCTGAAACAAGCCTCAGTCCCCAGGGAAATTCCTCCTGACCAAGCTGTGTCATGACGGACTCCAATGCCGTCAGGGATTTTCGACCGAGGCCGTAAATGCCGGTAAAAGTATCAGATACCCGTACCGTCGTATAACAGTTGATGGGACAGGTCACCAGAAAGGGTCGCCCCTGCTCGGTGCCCTGCACCAGCTCCCCGCACGAGCCGGGAACCCGTACCGTAAGCTCCATAGATTCTCTCCTAAAGATTTATTTCCAGAGGATATGCAGCCCCCCCGGAATCCATGACGTAATCAGGAATACCAGCAGGACCACCGTCTCTGTCATGGTTTCGATAGCACCATAGGTATCACCGGTCAGTCCGCCGAGCTTCTTTGTAAGCCAGTGGCCGAGCAGCCAGGCAAAGCCCAGGCCGATGAAAAGTGCGGCCACAGCAGCCTGCCCCCAGGGAACGACGAACAGGATGGTCGTAAGTCCGGCAATGATAACCGTCTCTGTATCAGCCATATCCGAGAACACCTTGCCCATGCCCTCCTTGCGGGCATACGGGAAAAACGCAATGACCATAACCATCGCCATCCGGCCAATGATTGGCATGATAAACACGGCGGTCATAATGAGTACGAGCTTTATATCGCGCATAGCCGTCCAGTTCAGCATCATAAGGCAGACCAGCGCAATCACACCAAACGATCCGACCCGGCTGTCTTTCATGATTTCGAGCTGCCGTTCCCGCTCACGACCAGAAAAGACGCCATCGACAGTATCCATAAAACCGTCGAGCAGCAGCCCGCCTGTGAAAAGCACCGGCAGCAGTACCAGAATCGTCGTAACGAAATTCGCCCAGCCAAAAACGGCAATCAGGCACCATGAGGCCAGCAGATAAATCAGACCGAGCACCAGCCCCACCAGCGGAAAAAACTTCGTACTGCGTCCGAAATCCTCAACGACAAGATTAGACTGCTGACGCAGATGGATACGCGTCAGAAACTGCAAAGCAGTCAAAAATGATTTCATGATGTTTCCCTCCAATGAACTGTGATCAATTCGTGTTCCTTGTGCATCTTCTCACTGTTATCATACCCCAAACATTGCATAGAGGATGATGATAAACATCACAGTTGCCGTATACATCATGCGGATACATTCCATGATATGCTTTGGTTCAGTCAGCTCAATCGCCTCTCCCATATAGGCGCGAAACGACTTCCGTCCGAAATAGGAATTAACCCCGCCCAGACGGATGTGAAGTGCCCCGGCTACAGTTGCCTCAGCATAGCCGCCATTAGGACTCGGATGCTTTGCCGCATCGCGCTGCATCGTATGCCAGGCATTCTTGTAGTCAAACCCCAGCAGGCAGGCCGAAAAAATAAACAGCACTCCCGTAATCCGGGCCGGGATATAGTTCAGTACATCATCGAGCCGCGCAGCCGCACGGCCGAAGAACAAATAACGGTCATTCTTATAGCCGATCATAGAGTCCATGGTATTGGCCGCCCGATAAAGCACAGCCAGCGGCACTCCGCCCAGTGCAAAAAAGAATAACGGCGAGATAATGCCGTCCACCGTATTCTCAGCAATAGTCTCGACCGTTGCCCGCGTAATCTCGGCATCATTGAGGTCTTTGGTATCGCGCCCAACAATCCAGCCAACTTTCTCCCGCGCTTCTTCAAGATTTCCGGTAATCAGCAGGACATAGATCCCCTTGCCGGCGCGTGACAGGCTTTTCGGCGAAATAGTGAATGACAACAACAGACCACCCACCACGGTAGTTCCCCAGCCCCAGCCAAAAGGGATCCGATAAGACAGCTGCATGATACCGGCCGCTGCCTCATAACTTATGAGCAGTGTTATAAGCACCAGCATCGCACCCATGACAAATTTCTTGCTGTCATGGTCATCCTCACGATAAAATAACCGTTCAAGTGCCGCAATGAGACGTCCGATCAGCACGACAGGATGCCATTTGCTGTTCGGATCGCCAATAATCGTGTCAAGAATGAACGCGAGTATTCCTGTCAGCATTTGCCTTCCCCCATGATTGCTGCCAGCTTGTCCATATCAAGACTCTGGCGCACAACATCAGCCAGGTGGTCATAGGCTTTTTCCTTCTCATCCCGGACATTGCGCTGGACCGACAGTGCCGCCAGCCCTTTGCGCCCACGCAGCTGATTGATGACCTGACGCCGGAATCCATCATGGTCGAATATCCCATGGATATAGGTACCAACAATCTGTCCGGCCGTCCGGTAATCCTGCACGACACCATCATCAGCTGCAAAGGGCTGATTGGCTTTGGCCTTGATATGGAACGGATGGCAGAGATCCGGCCCAAAATCAGTCCGGCCCATGTGGATTTCATAGCCTGGCAGGTCCCGGGCCTCAATATGGCCCCCAAGGAACGGCAGGCACGTACAGTCTGCTGTAACCTGTGCCGTAAGCTTCTCAGCCGCAAAAGTCGTTTCCATATCGAGGTATCCCATTCCATCCACATGATCATGCGCTGACTCCGTATGTGCCGGATCGTGAATGGCACGCCCCATCATCTGATAGCCGCCGCAGATTCCCCACAACGGTGTTCCAGCCTCTACCCGGGCACGAATGCGCGCCTCGATTCCACTTTGACGCAGATACAGCAGGTCTTCCGTCGTGTTCTTGGACCCCGGCAGCAGGATAAGATCCGGCTCACCCAGGTCATCCGCCTGCTGCACATAGTAAAGCGACACATCCGGCTCTGCTGTCAGACTGTCAAAATCCGTGAAGTTTGAGAGCTTCGGCGTCTGGATGACCGCAATGCGGATTTCTCCCTCTGCCGGCGCGGCCTGTTTTTCCTCAAGTGAGACAGAATCCTCATCATCAATGCCAAGCTGATCGATATGCGGCACGATTCCCAGCACAGGCTTGCCCGTTTTCTGCTCCAAAAAATCGACAGCCGGGGTCAGCAGCGATACATCGCCACGGAATTTGTTGATGACCAGGCCTTTGACGAGGGCACGCTCGTCTTCATCGAGCAGCTCCAGCGTACCGACCAGCGAAGCCAGTGCACCGCCACGATCGATATCCGCAATGAGCAGGACCGGTGCCTGTAAATACTTTGCCACCCTCATATTCACGATATCATTCGCCTTGAGATTGACTTCAGCCGGACTGCCAGCACCCTCGATCACAATAGTATCATACGATTTCTGCAGGCGCCCCAGCGCCTCCTTGACCGTATCAAAGGCCTTGAGCGAATAGCCTTTATGATATTCACGGGCACTCATATTGCCAATAGACTTGCCCATGAGGACAACCTGCGAGCAGGCCTGCCCGGTTGGTTTGAGAAGAACCGGATTCATGTCAACCATCGGCTCAAGTCCTGCCGCCTCAGCCTGTGCTACCTGTGCCCGCCCCATCTCAAGGCCATCACGGGTGACATAGGAATTGAGCGCCATATTCTGGGCCTTGAACGGCACAACATGGCGTCCCTGCTGATGAAAAATACGGCACAGCGCCGTCGTAATAATGCTTTTGCCGACATGAGAACTCGTCCCCATGAGCATGATAGCGTTCGACATAAATTGGTTCCTCCTATGGTTGATTCCGCCGGATTGCAGTGAATTGCAAATGCGGGTTAAATTAAAGCTGTTGAGCCGCTGCCAGCTGTCGGATATCCACCGGTATTCCGGCGATAACCGCATAGACGCGCGCAGCGGCCCCAGCCAGCTGCTGATTGGCAAGTCCGCTGAGATCGCGATAAATACGGGAAAGTTTATATTCTGGTACAATACCAGCCCCGACCTCATTCGTGACAAAGATTGTCGTCGTACCCTGACGGGCAGCTTCTTCGGCCGCCCCGATCAGCGCCGTAATCTGTCCCCGAGCCCGGGCACAGACCCGATCCTGATCATCCAGTGCGGATTCAGGCAGCGCACAAAGCAGATTACTCAGATAGATCGTGATGCAGTCAAACAGGATGAGATCATGATCCTGAGCGGCTGTCCGGATTGCCTCATGCGCATCGAACGGTGACTCATAAGTCTGCCAGCTGTCCGGTCGGCGCGACTGGTGAAGCCTGACGCGAAAGGCCATTTCCTCGTCAAATACCTGCGCCGTCGCAATATAGGCAATATGCTGCCCCTCGCGGGCAGCCAGCTGCTCTGCAAAGGTCGACTTGCCGGAACGGGCTCCGCCAGTAACAAGAACCAGCTGTCCAGCCGCCGGCTTTACTGAAATCGCAGACGTTTTCCCTGCATTCATCGGCTCAGCCCCGATCGTTATTGAGCAGATACATCATGGCATTAACCGCTGCTACAGCAATCGGACTGCCGCCTTTGGTTCCCTCAACTGTGATATACGGGACTATCGCATTGTCCGCCAATGCCTGCTTAGAATCTGCAGCACCAACGAAACCAACCGGAATTCCGACAATACAAGCTGGACGCAGGCCTTCTTCCTTTACCATCCGCAGGACTTCAAACAATGCCGTTGGTGCATTGCCGATCGCAACAATACTGCCATTAAGCTGATGCCCAAATTTCCGCATAGACGCCATCGCCCGTGTAATGCCGGCCTCTTTTGCTGCCAATGCAATCTCAGCGTCAGCAATCAGGCAATGCACCGATCCGCCGAAACTGGTCAGTTTCTTCTTATTGATACCAGTGCGGACCATCTCCACATCCGTAAAGATATCGCAGCCGCCTTTGAGAGCCGTCATGCCGGCCTCGATCGCATCCGGTGACACACGGATAATTGGTGCATAATCCACATCTCCGGCAGCATGGATCATCCGGCTGTAGACCTTTACTGCCTGTTCATCAAGATCCAGCCCCGCCAGGTGCGGTGCGATGATTTCCATACTGCGATTTTCGATTGCCATTGGCTGCTTGATAAAGTCCATCAATACTGCTCCTTTATAAAATTCATAATTTCCTGGTACGTCTGCCCAACCACCGGATAATCGAGTACCGGCCGGTCTATGATGATAAGAGGAAGATCAGCCGCCTCTGCTGCGGCAAGTTTCGTATCCGTACCACCAATGCTGCCACTATTCTTGGTGACTACGACATCCGCCTGATACTTGCAGAACATTTCCTTGTTCAACAGCTTCGAAAACGGCCCCTGCATCGCCACAATATGCCCCGGGTCCAGTCCGACCTGCTCACATAGCCCAAGCACTTCCTTCGTTGGCAGAACCCGGGCGGTAACCTCTGTACCGGACAGCTTCAAGGCATCAATAAACGTTTTCAGATTTCGGCTTCCCGTCGTCAGAAACACCTTTTTCCCGAGCATCTCGGCCATCTCAGCTGCTTCTTCATAACTATGGACGACATACGTACGTGGATAATCGATCTTCGTCAGATCCCGCTCATAGCGCACGTAGGGAATCCCTGCCTCTTTACAAGCAGACATTGCATTCTCCGAAACATTGACCGCGTAGGGATGACTTGCATCTACGAACAAACGAATGCCATAGATACGAATATAATCTTTCAACCCGTCTTTATCCAGCGGCTGCTCATTGATCAACAGACGGCTGTGCGGGTAACGATCCAGCAGCATGCAGCCATAATGACTAACGACAGAGGCTGCAACGGGGTAGTCCTGGGCAAGCAATCGATCCACCAGCTCGCGGCCATCCTGTGTACCGGCGGCCACAAAGATCATAACCCGCCCTCCTTGTTTTCATACCCTCTCGGTGTAATCATCCAGCCGTCCTTCACATAGGTCTGCGAATTGCCGATGATAACCATGGAGAACATATTGATTTCTTCTTGCGTAAAGTCCTGCAGCGTCGATATGACCTTCTGCTCTCCCTCACGGCTCGCGGCAGTCACTATACCAACCGGAGTTGCCGGATTGCGGAATTGCAGCATAATCTCACGGACTTCTTCAATATTCTGCACGCGTTTCTTGCTTTTGGGGTTGTAGAGCGCCGTGACAAAATCTCCTTCAGCTGCCATCTGGACTCTTTTACGGATCAGACTCCATGGAGTCAAAAGATTCGACAGGCTGATTACCGCGAAATCATGCATAAGCGGTGCACCGAGTACCGAAGCTGCCGCATTTACAGCCGAAATCCCTGCAATAATTCCGCCAAATGCCGGCCGCTCTGCCAATGGACGCTGTAATAGCAATTCCAATACCAGACCAGCCATACCATAAACGCCGGCATCGCCACTGGATACCACCACCGTGTCCTTGCCGGCCGCTGCCGCATCAACGGCCATCCGGCAACGATCGATTTCCTGCATCATTGCCGTACCAATCACTTCTTTTCCAGCCAGCAGTGGCTCGATAAGCCTGATATACGTGTTATAGCCAGCAACTACCGCGGCCTGCGCGATGGCTTCTCTAGCCCGTGGCGTCATGTCATAAAGACTGCCCGGTCCAATTCCGATCACTGTTATTTTTCCCATAGTAAAGCTACCGTCACTTTCTCGAATTTTGTTTTACGGAGGGCCAGACGCCCGCCTCGTTCTCCGGCACAGCCGTACGCGGCTGCCTCGCAGACATTGCCAATGCCAATGGTCTCAGTGACAAAAGCAGATTCCTCAAGCTGATGCTGCGCAATCTGTACCTGCATCTCTTCGTTCGTATAGAACTTCACCGGCCGGACCAGACTATCTCCTGCATAGAGAATACCTGCCTCGTGCCGTTTAACTACCGTACTGGCCAGCACATCGATGAAAGACCGGTCGCGGCCAATCATGCGGCAGGCCATATCCAGCGCCTGCATCACCAGCGCAGCTGGCGTTCCTCGCCGGCACCCGACCCCGGCAATAAGCCGCCGCGGGCTCATACAAAGCATATTCGCCGGCAGATTTGGCAACGCCGGCAGCTCTTGTTCCGCGATAATCACAGCTTCTAATTGCTGCTCCTGCTCAGGCATCACCACCAGCAGCTGACTCGAAACACAAAAATCCACCTGCTGTCCCGCTTCTTCCAGTACACGTTTGTAGAAAACGCTGTGTGGCAGCGTACGGTCAATACGCCAATGAATTGCCTTACCCGCCAGTAACGCAGAATTCAGTGTCTTGATGCGCACCTTGGGCCATGGTCTCAAAGCCAGACGCTGAGCCAGCACGTCTGGTGCCAGACACCCATTCACATCCGTTGCCGTCGTAATAACCGGTCCCGCACCAATGACCTGACAGAGCTGACGCGTCAATTCATTAGCGCCGCCAATATGACCAGACAACAAACTGATGCCATGCTGGCCCTGTTCATCGAACACCACCACAGCAGGATCTGTAAGCTTATTTTCCAGACAAGGTGCGATCAGCCGGACCACAATACCGGTGGCCATAACAAACACCAGGCCGTCATAGGCATGAAAACTATCCGCTACTGCTGCCGACAGCTTGTCAAAGGCATGCAGGCCGTGTCTCTGCTGAGTACCTTCGCGGTCCACCAGCTGCCTGGCAGCATAGATATCCAGCGACTCATCGAGACACTGACGCAACGTCCTGGCCAGGTCCAATGCCCGCCTGGTCACGACAAAACATGCAACTCTCATTTTGAAGCCTTCCGGAACATATGCGAAAACTCTGGCGCATACAGGCGCGACAGCTCATAATCAGCCTCCAGACAGTTGCTGACCACGATCATGGCCGTGCGGTCGATATGCTCATGCTCGATGTCTTTCACAATCGTTGCCAAGGTACCACGAACAATTTTCTGCTCCGGCCAGGAAGCCCGTTGCACAATAGCAATCGGAGTCTCGGCCCGATACCCGCCAGCAATAAGCTCAGCGACAACTTTATCCAACATCGTGATGGACAAATAGATGCACATCGTCGACTGATGCTGTGCCAGACTGCGAAGTTTTTCCCGTTCTGGCACAGGTGTACGCCCTTCATTACGCGTGATAATGACTGTCTGCGAAATTCCTGGCAAAGTATATTCCTGCTTGAGTGCCGCTGCTGTAGCAAAGCATGAACTTACGCCCGGGATCACATCAAACTCAATCCCTTTTTTACTGAATGCGTCCATCTGTTCCTGTATTGCGCCATATACCGATGGATCACCAGTATGCAGGCGCACAGTCATCTGCCCCTTCTGTTCCGCCTCTGCAATAACCGCCACTACATCATCGAGTGTCATCGATGCCGAGTTATAGATGGCAGCACCTTCCTTGCAGTAATCCAATAATTGGGGATTGACAAGCGAACCTGCATAGATGACTACATCGGCCTCACTTAGGCAGCGCTGCCCTTTAACCGTAATAAGCTCTGGATCTCCAGGGCCGGCACCAACAATATGTACCATATTCAAAATTCCTTCTTCCTAATATAGCTATTTCTATCTATTATTTTTTGGTGCAGGTCACGATATAGATAGGATTTACTGCCTTTGCCATATCATAAGGTCCTACCTGCTGCAGGCGGCTCACCTGCACCTGAATGGCTTCATAGACATACGTTTCTGAATGTGACCTCATATACTCAATACACTGCATAAGCGTCTGAACCGTAATACAGTTCAGCACTATACGTCCGCCAGTTCTGAGTTTCAACGTAACAGCATCAAGAATAGCCGGCAATTTAGAACCGCTGCCACCAATAAGTACAGTGTCTGCCTCAGGAAGGTCCGCAATACCAGCTGGAGCCTCCGTCTCAATAGCCGCTACATTGGCCAGCGCAAAATTAGCCGCATTGGCCCGAATCAGCCGGATTCCTTCCGGTTCACGTTCTAACGCAAAAACCCGTCCCTGCGGAGCCAGTCGCGCCGCCTCAACGGATAGTGACCCCGTTCCAGCCCCAATATCATAAATAACTGCATCTGGTTTGATACGAGCTTTGACCAAACTCAAAATACGGATTTCCTGCTTGGTCATCGGCACCTGATCACGAATGAATTCATCATCATCAATTCCCAAATAATCCATAGTTTCTGCCTCCCCTGCCATAAATCCGACATTTCGCTTCGATAATACTTATCTATCATACCAAATTCACCAAAAATCCTCAACCTCTTCTGTCCGTACTACAATAAATGGGCAGTTTTAAAAATCAGCAAAGCTGCTCGAACCGAACCCCGTGCTGAGCTTCTGCCTACTGGTAACCTATTTCCCAAGTTTCAGGAACAACCATCCAGCGCGCCTTTAGATGAAAATAGAAAAGCCCTGCGCTCATAGCGCAGGGTAAAGACTCCAGCAGTCATTTTAACGACTGGCAAGCATTTTATTGACACGTACGGCAATAAAGGAACCCAGAAGTGCCTTCATGATATCACCGGGAATGAACGGCAGTACTGCCATCGTCAGACCTTCCCATAAACCTAAATGCAGCACAAGCATCATTGAAATCAGCCCACCGACATAGGTCAAAGGAACGCCAGCCACGACACTCACCAGCGCATAACGGCGAAAACCTGGTTTCTGCCCCCGCAGCAGACTCTCAATAAGGCAGACGAACGGCCAGCCAATATAGAAACCACCTGTTGGTCCGAGAATCCGCCCCAGCCCCGATAATCCGCCCGGCAGAATAGGCAGGCCAATAGCCCCCATGAAAATATAGCCGGCTACCGCAATAAATGCCAGCCGCGGCGGCAGCACGAAAGCAGTCACAGTCAAGGCAATAGTCAACCCAGTTACCATCCCTGGTGTAAACGGCAGCGGGAATGTAAGCAGCGCACTGACCGCACAGAAGGCAATACACAAAGCCATCTTCGTCAGATCGCGCGCAGATATCTTTTGTTTTCTATTCGTCATTACAATCAACTTATCCATAAAAAAACGCCTCCTGTAAACACACTCTATTATAAGCGCATTTACAGAAAGCGTCAACTTTATTTATTTTGTCGGTTAACTAGCGTAAACCTTCGTGTCTGGCTCAGTACAGCTTTGCACCGGCAGGAATATGTGCATCCACCATCAACAGCTGCAGTTTCTCAGCGTCCTCTTCTTTGTGGACGGCCGAGAGCAGCATGCCGCAGGACTCGATGCCCATCATCTTACGCGGGGGCAGATTTACAATAGCAATCAGCGTCTTGCCGATAAGCGCTTCCGGCTCATAGTAGGCATGAATCCCCGACAGAATCGTACGATCTGTGCCAGTCCCATCATCCAGCGTAAACTGCAGCAGTTTCTTGCTCTTTGGTACAGCAGCACAATCCTTGACCTTGACAGCACGGAAATCACTCTTGCTGAACGTATCAAAATCGACCATATCAGCAAACAACGGCTCTACCTCAACCTTGGAAAAGTCAATCTTCTCCGGCGCAGCTTCTTCAGCCGAAGCCGTCTCTGCGGCAGCGGCCATAGCCTTTTTCTCGGAGTCAAGCGGCTTCATCGTCGGGAACAGGAGCACATCACGAATGGACGCTGCGTCAGTCAGGAACATGACGAGACGGTCGATACCGATGCCAACACCACCCGTTGGCGGCAGGCCATACTCCATAGCCGTAATGTAATCACGGTCCATGACATGCGCCTCATCATCGCCAGCCTCACGCTGCTCGAGCTGATCCATAAAACGGCCTTCCTGGTCAATCGGGTCATTGAGCTCGGTGAAACCATTGGCCAGCTCACGTCCATAGATGAAGAACTCAAAGCGGTCCGTAATACGCGGGTCCTCGACGTTGCGCTTGGCAAGCGGCGAAATCTCAGTTGGATGCCCCGTAATGAATGTCGGCTGCATGAGTGTCTCTTCCACTTTTTCCTCAAAAGCCTGATTCAGAATACCGCCGATGCCATGACGCGGTTCGTACGGTATGCCGGCCTCATCCGCCATTTGACGAGCTTCCTCAACAGTCTGGCAGGACAGGAAATCCTTACCCGTTGCCTCTTTAACTGCATCATTCATGCTGACGCGCCGGACCTTGCTGAGATCAATCTCCACGCCCTGATAGTTAATGACCGGCGTACCGAGAACCGTACGAGCCGCATTGACGACGATCCCCTCGGTGATGTCCATCATATCACTATAATCAGCAAAGGCCTGATAGAACTCAATGGAAGTGAACTCCGGATTATGACGTACATCCATGCCCTCGTTGCGGAAAATACGGCCGATTTCATAGACACGGTCCATGCCGCCGACAATGAGCCGCTTGAGGCTGAGTTCCGTCGCAATGCGCAGATAAAGATCAATTCCCAGAGCATTGTGATGCGTAATGAACGGACGAGCTGCTGCACCACCAGCAATCGTCGAGAGCACTGGCGTCTCTACTTCGAGATAATCGCGTTCATCAAGATAACTGCGGATAGATTTAATAACCTGATTACGCTTACGGAACGTATCACGCACATCCTGATTCACGATAAGATCGAGGTACCGCTGGCGATAGCGGATATCGACATCCTGCAGGCCATGGAACTTCTCTGGCAGCGGGCGCAGAGACTTTGACAGCAGATCGAAATCCTCAACGCGAACTGTAACCTCGCCGCGATGTGTCTTGAACGCAACACCACGAATACCGACGATATCGCCAATATCAAGCTTACGGAACTCATTCTTGTATTTTGCCTCACCAAGTACATCGATCTTGAAATAGACCTGAATGTTGCCTGTGCGGTCATTGAGGGTGCAGAACGTCGCCTTGCCATGGCCGCGGATAGCCATAAGACGACCGGCAATATGGACCTCTGGTCCCTCTTCCTCACCCTCGAGGCCTTCATTTTTCTGCTTGATGTCGGCGGCATAGTCCGTTACCTCATAACGATGGCCAAACGGAGCTACCCCCTGCCCGCGGAATGCTTCCATCTTTTCGCGGCGGACCTTCATCATCTCATTAAGGTCTTCCACCGGAGCCTGCTGCCCCTGATTCTCTTTATTCTCTGCCATAAATGCCATAACTCCCATCTATCGGACTTCGTATTGGGCGCAAATTAACCCAGAATTTCTTTGATTTCGTACTTGATGACGCCTGCCGGTGCATGGACGTCTACGATTGCACCGACCTTATGCCCCAGCAATGCCTGTCCCAGCGGGGATTCATTGGAGATCTTACCTTCATCCGGATCAGCCTCAGTTGAACCGACGATCATGAATGTAGACGGACCATCTTCCTCAAACTCCTTGTCAACCACCGTGACCTTGGACCCCATCTGAGCTATGTCTCCAGCACCAGCCTTGATGATATCCGAGTTGCGAATCTTAGCCTCAAGCTCCTGGATCTCGCCCTCGAGGAATGCCTGCTCATTTTTGGCATCATCATACTCAGAGTTCTCTGAAAGGTCCCCCAGTGCGATTGCGGCTTTCAGGCGCTCAGCAATCTCAATGCGGCGTACGCTTTTGAGATAGTTTACTTTATCGACGAGTTTATTATAGCCTTCCTCGGTCAGCATGACCTTCTTATCTGCCATGTAGAAACGCCCCTTTACAAAATCAATTTATTTTCTTATCGCTGCTGTATTATAATAGTAACTTATTTATTATAGATTTTTTCCGGACCCTTGTCAATGAGGGCCCGCTTCTGCTTGTGAGTCATACGCTTGATATGCCACTCCCGGCTTTGAGCCTCACGCTTGTCTGCAAAGGTCTCAAAATAGACAAGACGCACAGGCAGGCGGGCGCGTGTATACTTCGCGCCCTGCCCGGCATTGTGCGTCTTCACCCTTTTATCAAGATCATTGGTCCAGCCGGTATAAAGGCTGCCGTCCCCACACTCCAGAATATAGGTGTAGGCTTCAGCCATTATTCTGCGTCTTTAATGGTGACTTTCTTCATCGTAACCGTATCAAGCGGACGGTCCTGGAAGTCAACCTCGCTATGGCCAATTGTGCGGACTACATCCATGCCCTTGACCACTTTACCGAAGATAGTATGCTTGCCATTGAGCCACGGTGTTTTAGCCAGCGTTACGAAGAACTGGCTGCCGCCCGTATGTGGCATGCCCGTGTTGGCCATGGCCAGGATACCTTCACCATCAAAGGTAAGATCACTGCGGAACTCATCGTCGATGGTATAGCCTGGACCGCCCATGCCCGTACCATCCGGATCGCCGCCCTGAATCATAAAGCCGTCGATAACGCGATGAAAGACAACGCCATCATAGAAGCCTTTCTCGGCCAGGTCAATGAAGTTCTTCGTCGTGATCGGGGTCTTATCCTCGAACAGCTCAATCTCAAAGGTTCCCTTATTGGTCTCAAATACTGCAATACGATTTGCCACTTTTTTACTGCCTCCATTATTATTGCTCCCGCCAGCGGCCAGACAGCCCCCTGTGAGTACCGTCAGCGCTGCGAGCAGCAGAATCAACATCTTCTTCATTGTACCTTATATCCTCCTCTTATTTCAACCATTCCGGTAAAAAACTCAGCATTGCCGGTCCAGCTCACTGTGTGCATGCCGGCGGATAACGCCCTCGACGGGTACGCCAGGGGAACTGAAGCCACGCCCCATGACCTCGTTTGCTGACATGATAATCATAAACGCATTCTTATCAATAGCGTTCGCTATAAGTTTGATCTTGGCAACCTGTGTCAGCTTGACGACCACGAATACGACATTGCGCTCACGGCGTGTAAAGGCACCCTGCCCATGCAGGAACGTAACCCCGCGGCCGACCTCCATGATGCCCTCGGCAATGACTTCGGCACGGTCAGATACGATGAGCACGGCTTTCCGGCTGTTAAAGCCAGCAAGAACCTTGTCTGTTACCATCGCGTTCACGAACATGCAGATAAGCGTGAACATAGCAGGCGCCACGCCGAACAGGAATGCGGCCACCACCATGATGAGGCAATTGAAGCCAAAGATGACTCCGCCCATGTTAAACGAGTAATATTTCTTCACGATGGCACCCACGATATCGAATCCCCCCGTGCTGCCATTCATCCGGAAGACGACTCCATAACCGATACCATTGAACACACCACCAAAAATAGCCGCCAGCATGACATCATTGACCGGCGCGAAATCATTGAGAAACCTGGTGAGATCAAGACAACATGAAAAAATGGCTGTCCCAATCAGAATGTCAACGGTATATCCCCGGCCCAGTATCTTCCAGGCCGTTGCCAAGAGCGGAATATTGTAAAGAAAGGTCTGCAGACCGATTGGCAGCTGGGCCAGATAATATACGATAATGGCAATACCTGTCGCGCCTCCCGTCAACAGATGAGACGGCACGAGGAACAGATTGATTGAACAGCTGGCAATCAGGCAGCCGGCTGTAATGCCAAGGTAGCGGAGCAGCCGGTGCTCCAGCATCTTCAGCTGAATCATTTTGTCAGGCCTCCCAGCTTCACCTGCTTCCGGTCAGGCAGGGACGAGGTGTCAATATTCTGGTCACCGATCTCAATGGTCCGCAGCTCGGCTTCGCCAAAGAGATCCGGCTCAGAAGCAGCCATCGCATCAGCCTCCGCCTCAGTCAATGGCAGTCCCGTGATCCGCATGACGGTAAGGTGTCCATCCGACGAATCGGTCTCCAGCATCAGGTGCTGATGCTGATCAGCTGGATTCGCATAGATATAGAACAAGGAGCCATCGATCATCTCACGTTTGGACTTGCCATACGTCTGTTGGAGCCAGCCACTGGTGGCACCATAACGCACACCATTGCGAACCGTATATTTCTGGTTCTTGATGACTATGTCAATGACCCTGCCGGTACGGACTGAGTAGCCAATCTTGAAATCATCCGCATAATCACAGACTTTTACGAGAACGCCCTGAATGCGCACAGTCTTATCAAACAGCGAGCTGCCAAAGACTTTCTCCGCCTCAGCCTGTGTTGCGCCGATTGTGATGCCACGGCAAATAAAATCCTCTGGCAGCAGCGAACTGGCTGTAGAATAAGCAGCTGCGGCTGTATTGACCGCAGCTGCCGGCTGTGCCGCCACTATGCCTGGCAACAGCCAAAAGAGTGCCAGCGCTATGAACACGCCAGCCCGTCGTCCTATCATTTCCATAATGTCCTCCCAATATAAAACGCATGGATTCGGGAATCATTATACAGGATTTTTTTTAAAACTGCCATTAAAATTTATAACAAACTGCCTAGAATTTAGAATGCAAAATTACCATTTTTGAATACCTGCACCTGTTGTCCATCTTTTGTCGTGCCGACAATCGCCAGATCGCGGGTACCGATCATAAAATCTTCGTGCAGCAGCGAATCATTGACGCCATGCTGCGCCAGTGTGACACTGTCCATATTCTCGCCGCCCTTAATGCAGGTTGGATAGGCTTTGCCCAGAGCCAGATGACAGGAAGCATTCTCATCAAACAATGTGTTATAGAACAGGATACCACTCCTGGATATAGGTGAATCATACGGCACGAGTGCCACCTCGCCGAGGAAGGACGATCCTTCATCTGTCTCAAGCAGCCCCTTAAGAACAGTCTCCCCCTTACCAGCAGCATAGTTCACTACCTTGCCATCCTTGAAGGTCAGACGAAAATCTTCGATGAGGTTGCCATTGAAATTAAGCGGTTTTGATGCCACAACCGTACCATTGACGCCTTCACGTCTCGGCAGCGTATAAACTTCCTCGGTCGGCATATTTGCGGCAAAGGAAATTCCGAGCTCCGAATCCTCGGCGCCCCCCGCCCAGATATGCCCCTCTGGCAGTTCAATCGTGAGATCTGTCCCCAGTTCATTCGTATAATGCAAGGCCTTGAACGCATGATCGTTCATGAATTTTGCCGCTTGCTGCAGGAAGGCGATATGCTTTTCCCACGCAACGATGGGGTCCTTGCCCGTCTCAATGCGGACGGCCTCGAAAATCTCCTGCCAAAGCCGCTTTACAGCTGCCGTCTCATCCATCTGCGGGAAAACCTTGCTGGCCCAGCTCTTCGTGGGCACCGAGACTACGCACCACGTATTCCGATTGTTCATGAGCCGTCCACGGTATTCTAAAAGTGCCGCCCCAGCTGCCTGTTGCGCCAGTTTCAGTTTATCTGCATCGATATCCTTGAAGATCTCCGGATCGCTCGCTGCAATCGAGACAAATGCCGCTCCCTGCTCCGCATAGTCCATATAGAACTTCTGCCGCCACTCAGGGAACTCCGTAAATAACTCCCGATTGCCCCCCGCATAACGGATATGTGCCAGCAGCTCATCGCCCCAGCTCACCACCACATCATGTGCTCCTGCTGCAAAAGCCTCCTCAGCCATCGCCCGTGCAAAATCCGCGCACTCAATTGGCGCATTGATGACGAGAATCTGATCCCGCTGCAGATTCACACCGACCTTAACCACCAGCCGTGCATATCGCTTTAATAATTCTTTGTCCATTCAAAGCTCCTTTTTCTCATCCGTAAAACTATCTCATTATACCATACTGCACCAGAGAAGCAGCAATAGCTCCGATAAAAAACAGATGCCCCAGCTGAATAGTCTGGGACATCTGTCTTCTCTTTTTTATGCTGTTTTTCCAAGCGGTCAGCTCAGCAGCAGGCTGTCGCTTGTAAGTTCGCTTCCAGCTGCCTGCTCAAACATCGCCAATAGGTCTTTGACCGTGAGGTTCTTCTTTTCCTCACCTTTGATGTCAAACAGTATCTTCCCATCATACATCATGATCAGACGGTTGCCGCAACGCAGTGCATCTTTCATATTATGCGTGATCATGAGTGTCGTAAGCTGCTGGTTGGCAACAATATCCGTCGTGATCCTGAGGACCTGCTCAGCCGTCTTGGGGTCGAGCGCTGCCGTATGCTCATCAAGCAGCAGCAGTTTCGGTTTTGCCATTGTTGCCATCAATAATGTCAGTGCCTGGCGCTGACCGCCGGACAGCAGACCGACTTTTGATTCCAGCCGGTCCTCCAGCCCAAGATGCAGCGATGCGACCTGCTCGCGAAAACTTTCCCGCTGGCTCTTGGGAGAACTCCAGCGCAGTGTCGGCATCTTGCCGCGGCGTGATGCAATGGCCAGGTTCTCCTCGATCATCATACCGGCTGCCGTCCCCATCATCGGGTCCTGAAAGACGCGTCCGATATACTTGGCCCGCTTGTGTTCTGCCCACTTGGTAATATCCGTTCCATCAATAAGGATATGGCCGTCATCGACCGGATATGTACCAGCAATAGAGTTCATCAGCGTGGACTTGCCCGCGCCATTGCCGCCAATAACCGTGACGAAATCGCCCGGTTCCAGATGCAGGGATACCTGATGCAGGGCCAGTTTTTCCGTAATTGTCCCCGGATTGAAGGTCTTGGAAATCTGTTCTATTTTGAGCATTCAGTCCACCACCTTTCGTGCCTGCTTGCGCAGACGGGCCTGAATCAGCGGCAGGCTGAGTGCAAGCGCTACCAGTACCGCCGTAAAAAGCTTCAGATCATTTGGTGGCATTCCCATCTGTAAAACTGCCGCGATGACCGCGCGGTAAACAATCGAGCCAAGGATAACAGAAATCAGGCAGTTGCGGAAACTGCGGGTTCCGAACAGCACCTCACCAATGATGACTGACGCCAGACCGATAACAATGGTACCAACCCCCATGCCGACATCCGCAAATCCATTGCTCTGGGCTACCAGAGCGCCCGATATTGCCACCAGACCATTGGAAAGCAATAGTCCGAGGATAATTGTATGATCGGTATTAACGCCATTTGCCCGGATCATGTGCGGATTATAGCCCGTTGCCCGTACAGCCGCACCAATCTCTGTCCCGAAAAACCAGTAGCAGAGCACGCTGACGACCAGTACGACCACAAAGCCAACCACCAGCACAGTGAGCTGCTTATCGAGTCCCAGACCGCTGCCAAGCGTAAACACCGTATCCGTCTGCAGCATTGGCAGATTGGCTTTGCCCATGATGCGCAGGTTCACCGAATAAAGTGCAATCATCGTGAGAATGCCTGCCAGCAAAGCAGGTATCTTGAGCTTAGTGCAAAGTATACCGGTCACGACACCACTGAGCATCCCCGCCAAAAAAGCCGCAAAGATCGAAAAAAGCGGACTATACCCCGCCAACAGGCAGGAAGCCGCTGTAGCAGCACCGAGCGGAAAGCTGCCTTCTACCGTGAGGTCAGCAATATCAAGTACCCGAAACGTAAGATAGACACCGATTGCCAGCAGCGCCCATAAAAGGCCCTGCGAGATCGTAGGAATGATTAGATCCATAACTGTAAACTCCTAAATACACCAGCCTTACTCAACAACATCGGCATCCTTAAGGACATCCTCAGGAATCGTGATGCCAAGAGCAGCGGCTGATTTCTTATTGATGGTGACTTTGAGATCTTTCGCCATCTCGATTGGCATCGTGGCCGGTTTGGATTTGCCATCCAGAATATCTGCAGCCATGTAACCAGTCTGGACACCAAGTTTATAGTAGTCAATGCCATACGTCGCAAAGCCGCCAGCCTTAACCATGTTCGGCTCGCCGCAGATAATCGGCTTTTTAGCCGGATCTGTAATGGCAGCAAGCGTCGGCATGGCCGAAGCGATAATATTATCCGTCGGCTCATAGAATACATCTACCTGTCCAACCAGACTCTGGGCAGCCTGCTGGATATCATTGACCGTCGAGATTGTTGCGACCTCAACGTTGAGGCCTTTCGACTCCGCATACTCCTTCATGGCTTTGACCTGAACCTCAGAGTTGACCTCACTGGAGCAATAGATTGTACCAATGGTCTTTGTATTCGGGCAAAGCTTCAGCAACAGATCAATCTGTTCCTTAACCGGATTCATGTCGCTTGTACCCGTGACATTGCCTTTCGGTGCCTCATTCGAAGCTGCCAGTTTCGCACCAACATAGTCCGTGATTGCCGTGCCGACAATTGGAATTTCCTTTGTCGCATTCACTACGGTCTGCGCGGCCGGCGTAGCAATGGCACAGATCAGATCCATCTTGGCACTCACAAACCGCTGGGAGATATTCTGCAGGTTGGACTGATCAGCCTGAGCATTCTGGCGGTCAATACTGAGGTTCTTCCCCTCCTCATAACCGCGCTCCTTGAGCCCATCAACAAAGCCCTTATTCGCTGCATCCAGTGCATTATGCTCCACCAGCTGCACAATACCAACCTTCACATTCTTATGGTCGCCACTGCCGTCAGCTGCGTTTTTCGCTCCACCACAACCAGCAATTACCCCTGCGACACACACAGCCGTAAGCCCGAGGACGACGGCTTTAATTTTTTTTGACATAATCATCGCATTCACACCTTTTCCCAAATTTATCGTAAACAAATCGATACAATGTATTATACAATGTTACACTAAAAAAATCTACAGTGTTTTTGTCGTATAGACAAATATTTTAATAATATACCTGCCTGCCAGCAAAATAGACATTCGAATCCCCTATTGCCGGTATAACAAAAAGAGATCCCTCTCTGAATACGTACATTCTGCACCTTTCTGAGAGGGATCTCTTTCTTATTTTATTGCTCCAATATCCATACTGATATCCAAAGCTTTTACACTATGCGTCAGTGCACCAACAGATATGATATCAACACCGGCAGCAGCGGCTGCCGCCAGCGTCTGCTCATCTATGCCGCCGGAGGCCTCGACGATGGCCCGATGCTGAATAAGCTTTACTGCCGCTGCCATTTCTTCTGGTATCATGTTATCGAGCATAATGACATCTGCGCCAGCTGCCAGTGCAGCCTTTACCTCGGCAAGTGTCTCCACCTCAACCTCGATCTTTGTCATATGCGAGGCATACCTGCGCGCCCGTTCAACAGCCTCACGCACACCGCCTGCCACCTTGATGTGATTATCCTTAATCAGCATGGCATCATAGAGTCCCAAACGATGGTTTCTGCCGCCCCCCACACGCACTGCATACTTTTCCAGCCGACGAAGTCCCGGCGTCGTCTTACGCGTATCCGCCACGCTAGCTCCATACGGGGCAGCTATCGCTGCCAGTGCAGCTGTACGGGTCGCAATTCCCGACAGATGCTGCAATAAATTAAGCGCCAGCCGTTCACCAGTCAAAATTGCTCTGGCATTCCCTTCCACTTCAGCAATCACAGATGATGCCGTAAGAACCGCACCATCTGTCAGACATTCTCTAAAAGCAACCGATTCATCAAGCAGTTCGAATACTCTTCGCGCTGCTTCTCCTCCAGCCAAAATGCCCGGAGACTTGGCGTGTATCACGGCCTTTGTCATTGCCCCGGCAGCCACAATTGCTTCCGTTGTGATATCTCCACTGCCGATGTCTTCCTCAAGCCATACTTGCAGCTGCCTGTCCAATCCGAACATCATCTGTCATCGCTCCTGTCCTATCAATCCCAATTGCCTGACAATCGGTAAAATGCTTGCACCATTCTTCTCTTTTTTCCGGATAATCGGTCCGAAAATGAGCTCCGCGGCTTTCCTGCCGGCGTAAAGCGGCCCCTGTCACCAGACCGGCCAGCGTAATACGGGCACGCAAATCCAGCAATGCAGTTTGCTCAGCCTGCTGCCCATCATACTGCTGTTCCAGCCGGGCTATTTCCTTCCGTGCCAGCCGCATCCCAGTGGCATCCCGGCGAATCCCCAGGAACTTTCCCATCAATTGCTGTAATCTGTTAGTCTGATCAATGGTGTCCGTTCCCGACGCCGGTATCAATTCCTGGCAGCACCAGTCGAACGACTCTTTCGTCTCAGCCCGATCCAGATAACCGGCTGCATGACAAGCCGCGCGGCGTCCAAAAACCAGACCTTCCAGCAAAGAATTACTGGCCAGCCGATTTGCTCCCTGCAAACCTGTACAAGCCGCTTCACCACAGGCATACAGTCCCAGTATATTGGTCCGGCCCCATTCATCAGTCCGAATCCCCCCCATCATATAGTGCGCAGCCGGGGCAACAGGAATCATTTCATGTTCGATGTCAATCCCATAATCACGGCAGGTCCGTGCAATCATCGGAAATTTCATTGCCGCCTGACCAATAGCACGTGCATCCAGATAGATATGATCCGTTGCGGCAGCCTGCATTTCCTTGAAAATACAACGTGCCACCACATCACGCGGCGCTAATTCTGCCAGTGCATGATATTCCGGCATAAACCGCTTGCCGGTCAGATTCCGCAATACTGCACCAGCACCACGCACAGCCTCTGATATCAGGAAATTAGGACAGCCTTTGATTGATAACGCAGTCGGATGGAACTGGACGAATTCCATATCCATAACATCCGCCCCGGCCCGATACGCCATGGCCACCCCGGCACCAACAGCGCCCTCAGGATTTGTTGTCTTATCATACAGCCGCCCACAGCCGCCACTGGCAAGAATTACGGTCCCAGCCCGCAGGCATATCTTTTCTCCGTCCAGCAAAGCTGTCGCTCCATAGCAGCAGCCATTATCCGTTAATAAATCGACCACATAACAGTGTTCCAGTATCTCGACAGACGGCTCTTCGGCCACAATGCTGTTAAGTGTACGTGCTACTTCAGCTCCGGTTGCATCTCCTTTGGCATGAACAATACGGCTGCGGCAATGACACCCCTCACGCCCCAAAGCCAACTGCCCATCCCCCTGACGATCAAATATAGCGCCATGTGCAATAAGATCAAGGATATCCTGTGGCCCCTCCGTCGTGACAATACGTGTAATATGCTCATCCGATAAACCTGCACCAGCAATCAGGGTATCCTGCACATGCAGTTCCGGTTCATCATCTGAACCAAATGATGCAGCAATCCCGCCCTGCGCTTTATTCGTATTGCTGTCCCATAAGGTGTCGCGCACGACCAGCAGCACCCTGAGCCCCGACTCTGCCGCCTTCCAGGCCGCCATCAGACCAGCTACGCCTGAGCCAATGACCAGACATTCGCCTTGCCGGACTGGCATCTCTTTTGTGGAAAAATTCATCATATATCGCTGCATCATCTCACCGCCCCGTTATCTCCAGCATTTTCTTCAAAGCTCCTGCGGCCTTGGCCCGGATCTCCTCTGGTACAATAATTCTCGGCTCCATCGTTTCCAAAGCCTGCTTCACCTTAGTCAATGTTGTCTTTTTCATATTGACACAAAGCATGCGACGTGAGGCCAGATAAAATTTCTTTTCCGGACATTGCTCGGCCAGTTCATAAAGAACCCCCTGCTCAGTCGCAATGATGAACTCCGCCGCGAGGCTCTGGCGGGCATAACGGATAATGCCCATCGTACTTCCCACATAGTCTGCCTTAGCCCTCACAGCAGCCGTGCATTCCGGATGCATGAGCACCAGTGCCTCGGGATGTGCAGCCTTTGCACCCTGGATATCCTCTACGGTCAATTGACCATGAATGGGGCAGCTGCCCGGCCAGCATGTAATCTGGCGTCCGCTCTGTTCGGCTGTAAACGAGGCCAGATTTCTATCCGGGACAAAGACAATTTCCCGGTTCTTGGGCAGCGACTCGACAACTTGTACCGCATTTGATGACGTACAGCAAATATCACTTAGCGCCTTGACCGAAGCCGGCGTATTGACGTAGGACACCAATAACGCCTCCGGGCGCTGCGCCATGACCTGCCGGACCTTCTGCTCAAGGCCATCATCGAACATCTGGCAGCCTGCATCTGCTGCAGGCAGAAGTGTAATCTTCTCCGGTGACAGGATATTTGCCGTCTCAGCCATAAACCGGACGCCACAGAACACAATCACCTCAGCCTTCGTCGCCGCCGCTTTCTGTGACAACGCAAAAGAATCTCCTGTAAAATCAGCAACTTCCTGTATCTCATCCGGTTCATAGACGTGTGCCAGAATAATCGCCCGTCGCTCCCTTTTTAACTGTTCAATCGCCTTGACCAGCGCTTCCAAATCTTCCATCAGCTTTTCCCAGCCTCCACTTTGCTAGTTATATTTACTACTGTCATGACAGTTAGCATTACAGTAATTATATACGCTTTATGGAAAACGCACAAGCATTACATTTGGGACGGGAAGAAACAGCAACAAAAAAAGCTGCCTTTCGGCAGCTCTTTTTGGGGGTTGGTTATCCAATTACAATATGCTATATCATTGGGGATTTACTGATAAAATTAATATTTGTGGAACATATTCTGAATTTCTTTCAGATCATGGTTCTTCGTCAGAGCCAGCTGCAGAAGAATACGTGCCTTCTGCGGATTCAGCGAATCACCATCGATGAAATGCTCATCAATGTAAGACTGCTCAGCCGGAATAACGGAACCAGTACCGACACGGGAGCTGCGAACCACGACAATACCAGCAGCTGCAGCCTTGGCCAATGCAGCCTCAGCATTCTTATGGACAGATCCGTTGCCAGTACCGGCATAGATGATTCCTTTGACACCAGCTTTGATCGCTGCATCTACGAAGAGTGCATCATCATTAGCCGTACCATAGATTACTTTGACATACGGCAGCTCGCTGAGGTTCATAACGTTGAACTCAGTCTTTGACGTATGTACACGAGTGGAATCACGATAGAACTCTGGTACGCCATCGTTCATATAGCCAAGAACACCAAGTTCCGGGGTTTTGAACGTATCAACAGAGGTCGTATTGGTTTTCGTGACATCACGAGCGCCATTGATCTGGTCATTCAGGACAACCAGAACGCCATGACCAGCTGCTTTCGGATTGGAAGCAACACGAACTGCATTCAAAAGGTTCATCGGACCATCTGCACTGATTGCCGTAGCCGGACGCATTGCACCGGTAATAACTACCGGTTTATCGCTCTTGACGGTCAGGTTCAGGAAATAGGCCGTTTCCTCAAGCGTATCCGTACCGTGCGTGATGACGATGCCATTAACATCGCTGCGGGACAGCAGCTCATTGCAGCGCTTGGACAGTTTCAACCAGATATCATTAGTCATGTCCTTGCTATCGATGCTGCAGATCTGTTCGCCCGTAACGTTTGCATAATTCTTAACCTCCGGGACAGCATTGATCAGTACATCAATACCCAGCGCACCAGCTTTATAGCCAGTTGTCGCCGTAGCAGAGGCCGCACTGCCGGCAATCGTTCCACCGGTTGCCAGTATCTTTACATTTGGCTTGGCACTGGCAGCAAATGCACACTGGATTCCCAGCACCATCATTGCCATTGTCATCAGGATTACCGTGACTTTTGATTTCACAAAAATTCCTCCCTTTTCTTCATCCATGGCTTTCCCCTCAGCCATTCATAAATAATTAAAACCTATGAAATGATTATAATAAGCTATCTATAGAAAACTACAGAAAATCTATTAAAAGCTATAAAAGCCTGTCATATTTCCATGACAGGCCTGACATATACATTCTGAAATAAGGATTCAGCTGGCAACGGATTCTTCAATGGCATCCACCTGACGAAGCCGACCGACAAAATACTCGGTTACATGAAGCTCATAATCTTCTTTGCTACGGGCAAGAACGCGATAGTCGGCGGCAGACATTTCCTGCTGCTCCCCCTTAGCCGTATAGACCCGGAAGGATGGAATTTCCTGCGTGCCCGTAAACACAATGATGCGGTCCGCCCCAACGCCCTGATGACGGTCAGCCAGTAAACGGACAGCCGATGATCCTGGCATGAAGCCTGCGGTACCATCCAGCACCATAACCTCTTTGTCCTCCACCAGATAAACACGAACTAACATCATCTCTGTCACCGGCCTTTCTAAACCATCCTGCGTCAACAACTCTTTTCTCGATGTTTTTATTATAGCAATCTTCGATTTGCAATAAAAGCTCAAAATATGCTACAGATATTGCATAAAATGTGATTCCCTTGTCAAGTTTCGTTGCATTTGGTAAAGTAAGCATAAAAGTTAAAGTTTCGAGGTGCAATATTGAAAGATTACGAGAAGAAAGGCTATCTGGTCAGCGATTTCCGGGTTTTCCGCCTGAAAGACGCCTCGCTGAAGCCAATTCCTTTCCATTACCATGATTTCCATAAAATCATCCTTTTTCTGGATGGTGATATCGACTATGTTATCGAAGGCAAGACCTACCATCTGGCGGCGCGTGACATTGTCTTTGTCTCGGCAGGCGAGATCCATCGCCCTATATTCCTGCCAAGCCAGGCCGCCTATGAGCGCATTGTCATCTATGTGGCACCAGAATTTCTGAGCCGCTGGCAGGCGCAGGGCCGTGAACCAGTGGATCTTGCCCGCTGCTTCGTACAGGCACGTCAGACCGCCAGTGTCATGCATCAGGCTCCGGGAACCAACCATGACCTTTTGTTCCATATGGAACGCCTGGAAAAGGCATCACGTGCCGAAGGCTTTGCCAGCGGCCTCTATATGGAAGTTCTGTTCATCGAATTCATGATTCTGCTGAACCGGTCACTAGATGATCATGAACTGGCTGGACTTGATAATGCCTCCTATGATCCAAAGATCCAGAACATCCTTGCCTATATTAACCAGCATCTGGCTGAGACGCTCAGCGTCGATGCGTTGGCTGCGCACGCCTATATGAGCAAGTTCTATCTCATGCGCAAGTTTAAGGCCGACACCGGCTATGGCATCCATCAGTACATTCGCAGCAAGCGTCTGCTGCTTGCACGTGACCTGTTAAAGACCGACCTGCCGATCACTCAGATCAGTGCCGAAGTCGGCTTCGCAGACTACTCGACCTTTTCGCGCGCCTTCAAGGAAATGTTCCAGTGTTCCCCCCGTGAATATCGGACCAGATAATTTCCAGACAGTACATAATAGCAAACAGCCACTGACGAATTACCTGTAAGCTGCAATCCGTCAGGGGCTGTTCTATTTGTGAAATCGTTATTATTTATCTGCTGCGAGAAGCTTCTCTGCTGCAGCCTTAAGCCAGTCGCCCTCTGTTGTCTCGATCTGACCGGCATCACACTCAGCGGCAAGAGCCGGCATGATAGGAATACGGCCCAGGATGTCCAGCTTATATTGGCTGGCGATGTCCTCGATATGGCTCTGCCCATAGATCGCATGACGTTTGCCGCAATCCGGGCACTCAAAGTAGCTCATATTCTCTACCAGTCCCAGGATTGGCACCTGCATGGCCTCGGCCATCTTCACAGCCTTTTCAACAATCATGGAGACCAGTTCCTGCGGACTTGTAACAATAACAATACCATCCAGTTTGATTGACTGCATCACCGTAAGCGGAACATCACCGGTTCCTGGTGGCATATCAACAAACATATAATCCACATCCTGCCAGATGAAATCATGCCAGAACTGTTTGACAACACCGCTGATGACAGGGCCTCGCCATACGACCGGATCAGTCGTATGTTCAAGCAGCAGATTCATGCTGACAATGTCGATGCCACCAGCCGTGGTGACCGGATAAGCACCGGCCTGGCTGCCGCGGATCTCGCCGCTGACACCGAACATTTTGGGGATGGACGGGCCGGTGATGTCAGCATCCATAATCCCGACATGCTGCCCTTTACGGGACATCGCCACGGATAACAGTCCCGTCACGAGAGATTTGCCGACGCCGCCCTTGCCGCTGACAACAGCAATGACGTGGCGAATATTGCTGAGTTCATTTGGTGCCTCATGCAGGTCCTTTGGACGGGTATCCGAGCCACAGGTCGTTCCACACGAGCCGCAATCATGCGTGCATTCTTCTGCCATATTGTTACCCTCCATAAAAATAAGCCTGCCCCGTCGTACCGGATGGCACTGGATGCATTTGCATCCCGGGGCAGGCTTTAGTTTGTTCTTTTACGCCTTAGCAGTATCTGCTTCAACAGTTTCCTCAGAGGCAGTCTCCGTCGGCTCCTCCGGAGTCGGTTTCGGGTCATTATCCACAATCTTGAGATTGCGGTAACGGCTCATACCCGTACCAGCCGGAATGAGTTTACCGATGATGACGTTCTCCTTCAGACCGATGAGCGGATCAACCTTGCCCTTGATTGCTGCATCAGTCAGGACACGTGTAGTCTCCTGGAACGATGCGGCTGACATGAAGGAATCCGTAGCCAGCGAAGCCTTGGTGATACCAAGGAGAATCGGCTTGGCCACTGCTGGTTCGCCATTTTCCTCGATAGCCTTGGTGTTGGCCGTCTCGAACTGATTAATATCAATGTATTCGCCCGGCAGGAAATCCGTATTGCCGGATTCCTCAATCTTCACCTTGTGAAGCATCTGACGGACCATTACCTCGATATGCTTATCGTTGATCTCAACACCCTGCGATTTGTATACTTTCTGTACTTCATATACCAGATAACGCTGAGTAGCCTGCAGACCGCAGACGCGCAGGATATCATGCGGGTTGATGGAACCTTCGGTGAGCTTATCGCCCGGTTTGAGATGCATCCCCTGCTTGGCGGCCATGCGGGCACCATACGGGATCGCATACTCGCGGACATCGCCCTCGTCCGGAACGATCGTAACCTTGCTCATGCCCTTACCGGTATCTTCAACGTCAGCACGGCCCTCAATCTCAGCGATGATAGCATGATGCTTCGGCTTACGCGCCTCGAAAAGTTCTTCGACACGTGGAAGACCCTGGGTGATATCGTCACCGGCAACACCGCCGGAATGGAACGTACGCATGGTGAGCTGAGTACCCGGCTCGCCAATGGACTGAGCAGCAATAATACCGACGGCCTCGCCAATCTCGACCTCAGCATGGTTAGCCAGATCACGTCCGTAGCACTTAATGCAGACACCAAACTGCGACTTACAGGTCAGTACGCTGCGGATGGATACGCGATCGCGAACCTTCTCGATACGCTTAGCCAGTACTTCATCAACAGCATCATTGATGGAAGCAATACGGTCGCCCGTTTCCGGATCGTCGATGTTCTCAGCGAGAACACGACCGACAATACGCTCTGCCAGCGACTCGATAATGCCGTCGCCTTCTTTGATGGCCTCGACTTCGATACCGCGGATATTATTGTTACGAACACGGATTTCTTTAGCATCACAAGCCATGACCGCAGCCAGACGCTCCTCTGAGAGGTGATCGCCTGCAGCCATGATGAGGTTGCCTTCAGAATCCACCACGTCACGGGTGACTTCTTTGCCCCCCATCTCATGGAGCATAGAATCCTTGATCTTGGCACGACTAGCCTCATCCGGCTCGCCGAGCGTGATAGCCTCGGTAATCATCGCGTTGCTGATTGCAGCCTCGGATGCAAGCGAGGAGCCACGAACCATGATCTCACGAACATTCTTTTCGCCAAGGATAGCCAATTTCTCTTCATTCAGGATGGTATCCCGCGTAAAGAGGACTTCCTTTGTCTCCGGATCGATGACATCAGCTCCCAACAGACGCCCCATAAGGCTGTCGTTGAGAATTTCAAGAGCATCAAACGTGGACTCGGCCAGACGCGCACGCGACTGAACAAGATTCAGCGTTGAAATATCGCAATCTTCCTCACGGACGATAACATCCTGCGCAACGTCAACCAGACGACGCGTCAGATAACCCGAGTCAGCCGTACGCAATGCGGTATCGGCCAGACCTTTACGGGCACCATGGGAAGATATGAAGTAATCGGATACAGACAGACCTTCACGGAAGTTAGCCGTGATTGGCAGGTCAATGATCTTACCAGACGGGTCAGCCATCAGACCACGCATACCAGCCAGCTGACGCATCTGCTGCTTGTTACCACGGGCGCCGGAGTCAGCCATCATAAAGATTGGGTTGAAGGCATCCATGTTGTCCATCATTGCATCAGCGACATCATCCGTAGCTACCGACCAAAGGTCGATAACCTTGTGATAACGCTCTTCTTCTGTGATGAGACCACGGTCAAACTGACGCTCAACCTTGTTGACGACCTTCTGAGTGTCACCAATGATGACTTTCTTCTTCTCTGGTACGATAACGTCCGAGATGGCAACCGTCATACCAGCAATGCAGGCATAATGATAGCCAAGATTCTTGACGCTGTCGATGACCTCAGCGGTCTTCGTCGCACCGAAATGGTTGTAGCAGTTCGCAACGAGCTTGCCCAGTTCCTTCTTGTTCATGAGGATGCCCAGCGACCACTGTTCGGAGTCTTTCTCCTTGTAGTAGTAGCAGAGTTCCTGCGGCAGGATCTCATTGAAGATCATGCGGCCCAGTGACGTCTTGACAAGGCCATAGCCCTCAATGCGGCACTGGATTGCAGCCTGCAGATCAAGATCATGCTGCTGATAGGCAAGCAGTGCCTCAGCAATGCCGGTAACTACTTTGCCCTCGCCCTTGGCACCTGGACGAATGATCGTCAGATAATAGGAGCCAAGAACCATGTCCTGCGTCGGAACGATGATTGGTTTACCATCTTTCGGTGCCAGGATATGGTTAGCTGCCAGCATGAGAATACGGGCCTCGGTCTGAGCCTCCGAGGACAGCGGCAGATGGATAGCCATCTGGTCACCGTCGAAGTCAGCGTTATAAGCCGTACAAGCCAGCGGATGGAGCTTCAGCGCGCGCCCCTCGGTAAGAATTGGCTCAAATGCCTGAATACCGAGACGATGCAGCGTCGGTGCACGGTTCAGAAGTACCGGATGCTCTTTGATGACATCTTCCAGTACATCCCATACCTCTGGGCGCGCACGTTCAACCATACGCTTTGCAGACTTGATATTATGAGCGGCACCCGAAGATACCAGCTTTTTCATGACAAATGGTTTGAAGAGCTCCAGGGCCATTTCTTTTGGCAGACCACACTGATGGAGCTTGAGTTCCGGACCGACAACGATAACCGAACGGCCGGAATAGTCAACACGTTTACCGAGCAGATTCTGACGGAAACGGCCCTGCTTGCCTTTCAGCATGTCAGACAGGGATTTAAGTGGACGGTTGCCCGGTCCCGTGACCGGACGGCCGCGACGGCCATTATCGATCAGGGCATCCACAGCCTCCTGCAGCATACGCTTCTCGTTGCGGACAATGATATCCGGGGCACCGAGATCCAGCAGACGCTTCAGACGGTTATTACGGTTAATGACACGACGATACAGGTCATTGAGGTCGGACGTCGCGAAACGGCCGCCATCAAGCTGTACCATTGGACGCAATTCCGGCGGGATGACTGGAACAACATCCATAATCATCCATGATGGTTTGTTGCCAGACTTACGGAAAGCCTCGACAACTTCCAAACGACGGATTGCCCGGATCTTTTTCTGGCCGGATGTCGTGCGGACTTCCTTGCGCAGAACTTCCGTCATGCGTTCCAGATCGAGCTCATCGAGCAGTTCCTTGATGGCCTCAGCCCCCATGCCAACACGGAACGTGTTGCCATATTTTTCGAGGGCATCATGGTATTCCTTCTCGGAGAGCAGGCTCTTCTTGGCCAGATCAGTGCTTTCGCCCGGATCCAGTACGATATAATAAGCGAAGTACAGAACTTTCTCGAGGGCTCTCGGGGAGATGTCCAGGATCAGGCCCATACGGCTCGGGATACCTTTGAAATACCAGATATGGGAAACCGGCGCCGCCAGCTCAATATGGCCCATACGCTCACGACGAACTTTGGCGCGCGTTACTTCAACACCGCAGCGGTCGCAGACGATTCCCTTATAACGGATACGCTTGTATTTGCCGCAATGGCACTCCCAGTCGCGGGTCGGTCCAAAGATACGCTCGCAGAACAAGCCATCGCGTTCCGGTTTCAGTGTGCGATAGTTGATGGTCTCCGGCTTCTTGACCTCACCGTACGACCACTCACGGATTTTCTCCGGAGAGGCCAGACCGATGCGCATCGAATCAAAATTGTTTACATCCAGCAAAGAGATGACACTCCCTTCTTATTTCTCACCATTACTATCATCAGCATTGTCTACGGCCGGTTCTTCTACAGAAACCATGCTGCCGATGTCCGCAATGATGTCGTCAGGCTTTTCGTCATCCGATGGAGCAGTCTCGTCGTACGAATCCACTCCGTCAGTTTTAGGTGCAGCAACAGCACTGTCCTTAGTCGGATCAACACCAGCTACATCGAGATCGAGTTTCTTGGCGGTCTCATTGATGTCTTCGTCATCGTCATCCTGCAAGGAGATTTCCTTGGCATCCTCGTTGAGGACCTTGATGTCCAGACCAATGGACTGGAGCTCTTTAATGAGAACCTTGAAGGATTCCGGTACACCCGGCTCTGGAATGTTCTCACCCTTGACGATGGCTTCGTATGCCTTGACACGGCCTACGACATCATCAGACTTGACCGTCAGGATTTCCTGCAGCGTATAAGCTGCGCCATAAGCCTCGAGGGCCCAAACCTCCATCTCACCGAAGCGCTGACCACCGAACTGAGCTTTACCACCCAGCGGCTGCTGCGTAACGAGGGAATACGGTCCGGTCGAACGGGCATGGATCTTATCGGCAACCAGATGATGCAGTTTCAGGAAGTACGTGCAGCCTACAGTTACACGATTCTCAAACGGCTCACCCGTACGTCCATCATAAAGGACCGTCTTGGCATCAGCCGAAAGGCCAGCTGCCCTGATGGTACCAAACACGTCATTATCGCTGGCACCATCGAATACCGGAGTAGCGATGTGAAGTCCGGCAACATCCGGTTTTGGCATGCCATTCTTATCGAAGTCATAACCAGCTTCGCGCAGACGCTCCTCAACAGTCGGATCGCCATCCTTGATCTGCTGACCAAGCATCTTGACCGCCATACCCAGATGGGCTTCGAGGATCTGTCCGATGTTCATTCGGGACGGAACGCCGAGCGGATTCAGAACGATATCAACCGGCGTGCCATCTGGCAGGAACGGCATGTCTTCCTGACGCATAATGCGCGAAACGACACCCTTATTACCATGACGGCCTGCCATCTTATCACCGACAGAAATCTTACGTTTCTGCGCAATGTAGACGCGAACCAGCCGGTTAACACCTGGCGGCAGCTCGTCGTTATTCTCACGGCTGAAGATCTTGACATCGACGATCTTGCCCTGCTCACCATGTGGTACACGCAGGGACGTATCGCGGACTTCACGAGCTTTCTCACCAAAGATAGCACGCAGCAGACGCTCCTCTGCCGTAAGCTCGGTCTCGCCTTTTGGCGTGACCTTGCCAACGAGGATATCACCAGGACGCACATCGGCACCAATAGAGATGATACCTTCCTCATCAAGATCCTTGAGGGCCTCTTCAGCCACGTTCGGGATATCCCGCGTGATTTCCTCAGGTCCGAGTTTCGTATCGCGTGCATCGCACTCATACTCCTCGATATGGATGGAAGTATAGAGATCACGCTTCACAAGATTCTCAGACAGCAGGACAGCATCCTCGTAGTTGTAGCCTTCCCAAGGCATATAGGCAACAACAATGTTGTAGCCCAGTGCCAGCTCGCCATGGTCCGTTGCCGGGCCGTCAGCAATCGGCTGCTTCTCAACGACTTCCTCGCCTTTATGGACGATAGGAACCTGATTGATACAGGTACCCTGATTGGAGCGCAGGAATTTCTGCAGCTTATAGCGCTTGAGCTCACCATTCTTAGCGCGGATTTCAATATAATCAGCCGTTACCGTTTCAATGGTACCAGCCTGTTTTGCCAGAATCATGACGCCGGAGTCGCAGGCTGCCTTGTACTCCATGCCAGTACCGACGAGCGGTGCCTGTGTACGGAGAAGAGGTACAGCCTGACGCTGCATGTTCGCACCCATGAGGGCACGATTCGCATCATCGTTTTCGAGGAATGGAATCATAGCCGTAGCGATGGAGAAGACCTGACGCGGACTTACGTCCATGTAGTCTACCGTATCGCGGTTATGCAGTCCCGTCTCCTCATTATAACGGGCAGTAACACGATTGTTGATGAACCACTCGTTTTCATCCAGCGGCTCATTGGCCTGAGCAATAACGAGCTCATCCTCTTCGTCGGCCGTCAGATAACGGACTTCATCCGTCACCCGGCCGTTCTCTTTATCCACACGGCGATACGGCGTCTCCATGAAGCCAAACTGGTTGACGCGGGCATAAGTAGCCAGCGAACCAATCAGACCGATATTCGGTCCTTCTGGTGACTCTACCGGGCACATACGGCCATAATGGGAGTTATGAACATCGCGGACCTCGAAGCCAGCGCGCTCACGGGACAAACCACCAGGTCCGAGTGCCGACAGACGGCGCTTATGGGTCAGCTCAGACAGCGGGTTGTGCTGATCCATGAACTGAGACAGCTGGGAGGAACCAAAGAATTCTTTGATTGCTGCCACAACTGGACGAATATTAATGAGTGCCTGCGGCGTAATAACATCCACATCCTGGATAGTCATACGCTCACGAACCACACGCTCCATACGGGAAAGACCAATACGGAACTGATTCTGAAGCAGCTCACCAACAGCACGAACACGACGATTGCCCAGATGATCGATATCATCCGTAGTACCAAGGCCATCCATAAGATTCAGCAGATAGCTGATAGCGGCGATGATATCGTTTTTCGTGATCGTACGATCATGAATATCGAGCGTCGGCGAGCAGAGCATCTTCACTTTACTGCCATCCTTCTGGAGGACGTACAGGGCTACAATATTGCCCTCGCCAAAGAGCTGTTTCTCACGTTCCATGTCGACTACGTCGAGCATATCTTCTGTGACAACCTCACCCTGAGGAATGACAATCTCGCCCGTCTCAGTATCAACGACAGGTTCAGCCAGAACCTTGCCGAGCAGACGGCGCTTCCAGCCCAGCTTTTTCGTCAGCTTGTAACGGCCAACCGTAGCCAGATCATAGCGTTTCGGATCGAAGAACAAAGAATCCAGCAGCTGCTGAGCATTGTCTTCATTAGCCGGCTCGCCTGGACGCAGACGTTTATAGATTTCAATAACAGCCTTGCCTTGTGATTTGACTTCTTCACCATCACGCTCCAGCGTATTCATGATACGCGGATCTTCGCCAAAGAGGTCAATAATTGCCTCGTCGCTGGCACAGCCCAGCGCACGGATGAAGTAGGTTACTGGCATCTTGCGGGTACGATCGATGCGGACAGAGACCACATCATTCGTATCCGTCTCGAGCTCAATCCATGCACCACGGTTAGGAATAACCGTAGCGTTGAACAGATGCTTACCGGTTGGATCGATTTCCTCTCCATAATAAGCACCCGGAGAACGGACCAGCTGACTGACGATAACACGTTCCGCACCATTGATGATGAACGTTCCTGTATCGGTCATGAGTGGGAAATCACCCATGAAAACTTCCTGTTCCTTGATTTCACCTGTCTCACGATTGATAAGGCGGACATTGACACGAATTGGTGCAGCCAGCGTTACATCACGTTCTTTACACTCATCGAGCTCATATTTCGGCTCGCCAAGTGAAAAGCTCTCGAAAGACAACACAAGATTTCCTGAGAAATCCTGGATTGGCGAGATATCATTGAAGATGTCCTGAAGACCTTCATCGAGGAACCATTGATAGCTGTTCCGCTGGATATCCAGCAGATGCGGCATTTCCATGACGTCCTTGATTCTGGCGTAGCTATACCTGGTTCTTTTGCCCACCGGCACAGGATTAAATAACAAATCCTTCACCCCTTAGCCTGATTTATACTAGAATGATTATTGAAATGACGAGATTTCCAGCACGCGGAAAAAAACGGAATTCAAGAACAAGAAAAAAAACAAGGTATTCCATTTTCTTACACCTTGCTTCCAGTTCCTTTCCGCTTGCGCATAGTTATCCCTATTCAATTTCCTGTAGTTCTTAATGTTATCATAGTTTTTTCCTACTGTCAAGTATTTTCCCTTGTCAAAAAAATATATACAAAAAGACCACTCCTTAGGGAGTGGTCTCTGAACTTTCAGTAAAACTGAAATTACTTCAGCTCAACCGTAGCGCCAGCCTCTTCGAGCTTAGCTTTGAGAGCGTCAGCATCAGCTTTAGCAATGTTCTCTTTAACAGCAGCCGGAGCGCCATCAACGAGAGCCTTAGCTTCTTTCAGGCCCAGGCCCGTAGCTTCACGAACAGCCTTGATCACGTTGATTTTCTTGTCGCCAGCAGCAGCAAGCATAACCGTGAACTCAGTCTTCTCTTCAGCAGCAGCAGCAGCGCCGCCAGCAGCAGCAACTGCAACCGGAGCAGCAGCGCTTACGCCGAATTTCTCTTCCATAGCTTTTACGAGCTCAGACAGCTCGAGGACAGTCATGTTTTCAATGGCTTCCATGATTTCTTCTTTAGTCATTTGAATATACCTCCAAAAATTTCTTAATTTCTTAATGAATCATTATATTGAGAGAACACGCGGATCACGCGGATTCTTTCTGAGCACGGACAGCATCAAGCACATAAACAGCTTTGCGAATAACTCCCTGCAGCACGTTGACCGTGTTGGAAATTGGAGCATTCATGCTGCCAAGCATCTTGGCGATGAGTTCCTCGCGGGATGGCAGCGTAGCCAGAGCATTGACCTCTTTTGCATCAATGACCTGTCCCTCAACCATACCAACTTTAATCATCAGTACACCAGCATCGTCCAGCTTGTTCTTCTTAATGAAGCCGCCGATAACCTTGGCCGGTGCAACTGCGTCCTCTGCCGAGAAAGCAAAAGCCGTAGTTCCTTCGAGATGCTCGTCGAGCCCTTCGATGCCAGCTTCCTGAGCAGCCAGACGGAGCATCGTGTTTTTTACAACATGATACGTCACGCCAGCCTCACGGAACTCGCGGCGAAGTGCTGTGTCCTGAGCAACGGTCAGGCCTTTGTAGCCCGTCAGGACTACGCCCTTGGCACTCGTCAGCTGCTCTTTGAGCTCAGCAACGACTGCCTGTTTCTTAGACATGTTTTCGTTCATTCAAATACACCTCCTGTCCGTTTGAATTTTAAAGCCTGTAAAAAAACCTCCGGCTGCGTTCGCCGGAGGTTGAATGTTCAAATTCAGTGTGCTCCGGCCTCGGCAGGCGACGAAATCGTCGTTAGATGATAAAATCAAACCTGCTGTCTACAGCCATCGTTATACAGTTGGTGAGACCGGAGCCTCGTGAACCTATCAGCTGGGATTAGCCAAGCTGAACCGGTACGCCTGGGCCCATCGTTGCGCTAACCGTAATGGAGCGCACATACTGGCCTTTGGCAGCAGCCGGTTTTACACGGTTCAGTGTATCAATCAGGGCCTGGAAGTTCTGCTGAAGCTTCTCAGCGTCGAAAGATGCCTTGCCGATTGGGCAATGTACATTGCCGGCTTTATCGGTACGGTATTCGACTTTACCTGCTTTAATCTCGGAAATAGCCTTCGTGAGATCCATCGTAACCGTGCCCAGTTTCGGGTTTGGCATGAGGCCGCGTGGGCCAAGGACCTTACCAAGACGACCGACAGTGCCCATCATATCCGGCGTTGCGACAGCGACATCAAAGTCGAGCCAGCCGCCCTGGATCTTCTGGACGATTTCATCGGAACCAACGAAGTCTGCACCTGCAGCTTCTGCTTCCTTAACCTTCTCGCCTTTTGCAAAGACGAGAACGCGCTTGGATTTACCCGTGCCATGCGGCAGGACCATAGCGCCACGGACCTGCTGATCAGCATATTTCGGATCAACGCCCAGACGTACGTGCAGCTCGATGGTCTCATCGAACTTCTTCGTAGCCGTCTTCTTGACGAGTTCCATAGCTTCAGCAGCCGTGTAGACCTTGCCAGCCTCTACGAGCTTGCAAGCGTCCTGATATTTCTTACCAGCTTTAGCCATTGTAAGATTCTCCTCTCGTGGTAATAACGGTAATTGCCTCCCACGGGATAAAATCATGACTGGAATCAGTCTACGATTTCAATACCCATGCTGCGAGCCGTACCCTCAATCATGCGGGTAGCAGCTTCGATGTCGCCAGCGTTGAGATCTTCCATCTTGCTTTCAGCAATCTTCATCGCCTCAGCGCGCGGCAGTTTTGCAACTTTTTTCTTGTTTGGCTCACCAGAAGCCTTGTCGAGCTTAGCAGCCTTCTTCAGAAGAACAGCAGCCGGCGGAGTCTTCGTGACGAACGTGAAGGATCTATCCTCAAAAACCGTAATCACGACCGGGATAATCAGACCAGCCTGTGCTTTGGTTCTCTCGTTGAATTCCTTACAGAAGCCCATGATGTTGACACCAGCCTGGCCCAGTGCAGGACCTACCGGAGGAGCCGGATTAGCTTTACCAGCAACAACCTGGAGCTTTACAATCTTAGTAACTTTCTTTGCCATTGTATTTACACCTCCCAAAAATGGATTTCGTGGCCTCGATTAAAGCGTTTCGACCTGATCGAAGCCAAGGTCAATCGGGGTTTCCTCAACGAGAACCTTGAGCCGGCATTTTTCCTGATCGATTTCAGAAACAGTACCAGTATAATTCTCGAAGACACCCGAATTGATGCGAACTACTTCCCCGATGGAAACATCCAGTTCAGTCCTGTGTTCTTCCTCGCCCATGGATTTCAAGATACGTTTTGCTTCAGCATCAGTAAGCGGTATCGGGTGTTTCTCGGAACCGACAAACCCAGTGACACCGGTAGTGTTGCGCACAACGTACCAGGAATGCTCATCAACAATCATGTCAACCAGCACATAGCCTGGGAAGACTTTTCGCGGAACGACTTTCTTCTTGCCGTCTTTGATTTCGACCTCATCCTCGACCGGAACAACAACATTAAAAATCATGTTGCTCATATTGGCCGTATGAATCAGTCGTTCGAGATTGGCCTTAACCTTGTTCTCGTAGCCAGAATAGGTATGGATTACATACCATGCCCTGCCAGGATTGTCCTGGCGCAGGTCCATCTCGTCCTTGTCTGCCATGCTTTTCTCACCCTGCTTACTTTAAAATGATGTGGAACAATCTTGCAAAGACGGTATCACAGAACCAAATGAGAGCACAGACAATCGCAACAGCGATGCCGACAACTACAGTATAGTTGAAAAGCTCCTTCTTTGTTGCCCAGGATACTTTTTTCATCTCGGCGATTACTTCGTCTATGAATTTCTTCACAGTCACTTCACATCTCCGTTCAACCCGCTAAAGCGATTATTTCGTCTCTTTGTGCAGCGTGTGCTTCTTGCAGAACTTGCAGTACTTATTGAACTCCAGACGGTCCGGGTTATTCTTCTTGTTTTTGTTGGTGCGGTAGTTGCGGCTATGGCACTCCGTGCACTCCAACGTGATATTGTTGCGCATCTCTTATTTACACCCCTTACGTTGCGGAACTATGACTCTTACATAATGTCACTAATACAATTTAGCACACTTGCCGATGCCTGTCAACAAGGAAACCTTGACAAGGTGAAAAATATATCCGTCCCTGATACATAAATAAAACCCCTGAAACAGGGGTTCATCAATCATTTGGTGGCGGCGCAGAGATTTGAACTCCGGACACTGCGGGTATGAACCGCATGCTCTAGCCAACTGAGCTACGCCGCCAGGAAATATATGGAGCTGATGACCAGGATTGAACTGGTGACCTTATCCTTACCAAGGATACGCTCTACCGACTGAGCTACATCAGCACTCCTAACATTGGTTGCGGGGACAGGACTTGAACCTGTGACCTTCGGGTTATGAGCCCGACGAGCTACCGACTGCTCCACCCCGCGATGACCACCCGGGCTTTAGCCCGATCTATCGAAAAGTTTAGGAATACACATAATTGGTTGCGGGAACAGGACTTGAACCTGTGACCTTCGGGTTATGAGCCCGACGAGCTACCGACTGCTCCATCCCGCGATTACCTCGCTTTTGACTGGCGTGCTTTTCGCTTGCCAAGTCATCGGCTGACAAGAAATTATTATAGAGTATTATCAGGCATCCGTCAACCCCTTTTATGATTTTTTTAAAAAAAACTTGCAGAAACACCTTTATTGCGTTTCTGCAAGCCATTTATTCTATGAATGATTTGCTAGTGGGCGTTATTTCTTTGCTGGCTTTTTATCCTCTTTTGTACCTTCTTCAAATAAATAACCGTAATGCTGCTTGAACTCCGCCAAGTCCATACGATAAGCATTGGCCAGCCCCGGGTCATCAAGATCTCCCGGCTCAAGCCTCATCATAAGGCCACGGGCAATCTGATAATGAATCGACCCGGTATTTACCTTACGGACCTTCGTTTTACCAGTCTCTGGGTCTTTGATGTCTTCAAAGCGCATTGGCACAGCCTTGTTGTCCTGGATTGTGATGATTGCACCACTATCCCCTGCCATAAGGAACTGTACCGCCGAAAATCCCAGCGAGCGGGCGTAATCGATATCATAAGCAATTGGTGCAGTGCAGCGCAGCTCATAACCAATTTCTTTATCAATAATAGAAAGCTTAATGCCCAGTTTCTTCACTTCTGCCAGCACAGCCTGCTTCAGTATCTCGCCAAAGTCGAGTTCACTGTAACGGATATGCCCATGCTCATCCTTGACAACAGATCCTAATTTTTCAAAGTCTTCCGGTGAAATCTTTTCAATAACGCCCTCAGCGATAACTGCTACGCCGTAGTTCTTCCCTGTCAGATAGCGCTTGACGATTGACCCTGTAATGATATCGACAACCTGCTGCAATGTAATCTTATCAGCAGGGAATTCTTCAGGGATAATCGTTAGTGCCGCACCTGCACTGCGTCCCATTCCTAATGCTAAATGGCCAGCTGTGCGTCCCATAGCAATCGTAAAGTACCAGCGATTATTGGTCGTCCGCGCATCCTCCATAAGATTTTCTATTTCCTCGGTACCAAAAGCGCGGGCTGTCTCGAAGCCAAAAGTCGGTACTCCCTCCGGCAGCGGAAGATCATTATCGATAGTCTTCGGTACATGGACAACATTGACCGTACGTCCCATCTTACGCGCATAGTCAGAGACCGCCGCTGAGCTGTAGGCCGTATCATCGCCGCCAATCGTAACCAGATGCGTAACACCAAGTTCGGTCAGGGTTTCAACCACTGTCCGCAGATCCGATTCTTTTTTGGTCGGATTGCAGCGGGACATCTTGAGAATACAGCCGCCTGTCAGATGAATCCGGCTGATATTTTTAGGCTCCAGGCGGATGTAGTTTTTCTCGCCACGAGCCAGTCGGGAAAAACCGTCATAGATTCCCAGCACATCCCAGCCATGCCGAGTTGCTTCATTGACAACTCCGGAAATTACACTATTAATTCCAGGAGCCGGACCCCCGCCGCAGACAATTGCAATCACATTTTTGATACCGATCATTAGGAATTCCCCCTTTTATTTGGTTACTGTATATTAATTTCGCTGCCAGTAGACTATTTCCTGCCTATCGCGATGAATTTTTGGAAAATTTGTAACAGCTATATCAAAGAAGAGCCGGTGTTTCCCTGACGGGTAACAGCCGGCTCTTCCTGATTCGATTATATCGTCAATGCTTGCCCATCTTCGACCGATGTGTCGCATTGCTCCTGTTGTGTGATCCTGCGCGGTGACTGCGGTCATTACGCCCCTTGTGCACAGGGCCTTTCCCCTTAGTCTTGGTAAATTTGGATGACGACTTCCCCGCAGCTTTGGCTTTGCCGCCTTTCTTTGCCTGTTCTTTAGCCCGTATGTCCTTGAGGATCTTCTCCTGCTTCTCTTTATGCTGCTGGTGACGCTCACTGTTCTCGTTCTTGATGCGGCTCTTAATACCAGCCTCAATACGGCGCAGCAGCTCATACTGCCGGGCATTGACAAACGTCACGGCCTTGCCTTCCTGTCCGGCACGGCCCGTACGGCCAATGCGGTGGATATAGCCTTCGGCATCATGCGGAATATCATAATTGAATACATGTGTCACGCCCTCGATATCAAGCCCCCGGGCAGCAATATCCGTTGCACAGAGGATCTGCAATTCCGCCTTGCGGAACCGCTTGAGGACCAGCGCACGCTGTACCTGCGACAGATCGCCATGAAGCTCGTCGACGAGGTAGCCACGCGAAGCCAGTGCCATCGTGACCATATGTGTACGCTGCTTCGTATGGCAGAACACCATCGCCAGATACGGATTATCACTGTTGATGCACTCACACAGTTTATCAATCTTCGTATCCTCCGAAGAATCAATGATCACCTGTTGGATGGAATCAAGCGTGACATTGTCACTCTTGATCTGCACATTCTCCGGCGCATGCATATACTGTGCCGACAACGCCTTGATACGATCCGGCATAGTAGCTGAAAACAGCATAAGCTGACGATCCGCAGCCGATGCCTTGAGCAGTACCTCTACGTCCTCGATAAAACCCAGATGCATCATCTCATCAGCTTCATCAAGTACAACTTTGTTGACCTTCGACAGATCAATAGTCTGACGGCGCAGATGATCTAGCAGGCGTCCCGGAGTGCCGATGATGAGCTGTGGATGGCGCCGCAGCTTCTGCTTCTGCCGCTCGATATCCTGCCCGCCATAGATAACCAGCGAGCTCACACCGCAAGCCTCACCAACCACCTGCGCCACTTTAGCAATCTGAATAGCAAGCTCACGGGTTGGTGTGACCACCAGTGCCTGTGCAACTTCGGCCTGCGGTTTGATCTTTTCCATTATAGGCAGCAGAAAAGCGAGGGTCTTGCCTGTACCGGTCTGTGCCTGTACAATGACATCCCGGCCAGCACGCACGAGCGGGATAGCCGCCTCCTGTACCGGTGTTGCCTCTTTGATTCCTTTATGGCGCAGCGTCTCACAGACACTATCGCTGATCTTTAGTTCTTTAAATGTCGTCATTACGATGACAGTACCTCCGTCCCTGTCGCCGTAATGAGAATTGTCTTTTCCCACTGAGCTGACAGGCTCTTATCTTTCGTACGCACGGTCCAATTATCTTTACTATCAACCGTGACTTTCTTTTTCCCTATATTCACCATTGGCTCTACAGTCAGGACCATCCCCGGTACCAGCAGCATCCCCGTCCCTGCTTCACCCTCATGCGCAACAAACGGTTCCGAATGAAATTCCTTGCCAACGCCATGACCGCCAAGATCCGTTACGACCGAATAGCCATGCTCATGCGCATGATTGCCGCAGGCCGCACTGACATCGCCGAGGAAATGCCAGGGCTTTATCGCCTCAATGCCCAGTTCCATACACTCTTTCGTCACGCGGACCAGCTGCTCTGCCTCAGGCGATACCTCTCCCACCATGAACATCCGCGATGCATCAGCGTAATAGCCGTCAAGTGTCGTCGTAATGTCAACATTGACGATATCCCCTTCTTTGAGGATGGTCTTCTTCGAAGGAATCCCATGACAGACTACTTCGTTAATAGAAATGCAGCAGCTTTTCGGAAAGCCCTCATAGTTCAGGCAGGACGGATAGCCGCCCTTGCCCGTAATGAACTCGCGGACTGCATCATCGATACTGGCTGTATCCACCCCCGGCTTAATCAGGGAACCAGCAAGATCCAGAGCACCGTCGTTGATGACACCAGCGGCGCGAATAGATGCAATGTCATGTTCATTATTGATGATTTTCTTTGGTGGCGGAGTCTGACCTTTGAATACATCAAACCGCATCTCACTGATTCTTTCATCAAAATCCTCATGGCATTTCTTATATTTCTTGCCGCTGCCACACCAGCAAACTTCATTCCTCTGCATAAAACGGAAAATCTCCTTTATCCTGAATTCACTGTTATTGTCTTACATACGCTTGCATATCCTCTACATGCGTATAGATACACAATATCTTATTATAAAACGAAATCGACAGGAAAGAAAGCCCCTTCACTGCAAAATATATCTTTTCTTGTGTTTTTGTGACCTGTTTGACCAGTCAGCTGCTAACATGATATAATTATTCGGTATGTTGACATGATACGGCTCCTGCCGTGCGGTCAGTGTAATGTTTTTTCACGAAATCTAAGGAGGTTTTCTATTTGCGAAAGTTATGTTGTGCTTTATTAGCTGGCGCATTTTTCCTGTCGATTCCGTCCATCAGTGATGCAGCTGCCTTCCGGCTTGGCGATACCGGCCAGGAAGTATCTGCCATCCAGCAGGCGCTGGTCAGCTCTGGCTACGATGTTCAGGTCGATGGGGACTTTGGCCCGGCCACCCGCGAAGCAGTTCTCCAGTTCCAGAAAGCGCACAGCCTCACAGCAGATGGTCTGGTAGGCGCGCTCTCGTATCAGACGCTGCTCCACCGCCCCATGCCAGAAGTCACACCAAAATCCTATCTGGCTGGCAGCAACAACATCATCAGCACGGCTCAGCAATATCTTGGTGTCCCTTATGTATGGGGAGGCTCTTCCCCCAGCGGTTTCGACTGCTCCGGCTTTGTCCAGTATGTCTATGCCCAGTGCGGCATCAACCTGCCACGTACGGCAGACATTCAGGCCACAGCCGGCTACGCGGTAAGCAAAGCCGAACTCCAGCCCGGTGACCTCGTGTTTTTCGCGGGGGATTATGTGAACGTCTCACACGTGGGAATTTATGTTGGTGACGGCAAGATGATCCATGCCTCACAAAGCGGAATTGCCTATGACTCGCTTTACCGCGATTACCGCGTAGCTCACTATGTTGCTGCACGCCGTGTCCTCGGCTGATTTTTGATCACAATTCAAAACTTTCCATATAGAAAGCCTTCTCAGCTGAGAGGGCTTCTTTCTTTGCTTCCATATTGTGCATCCGAATCAGTTGACAGCATCCGCACATTGGTATATATTAGACAGGTCTAATCAAAAAGCAATAAAAAAAGGATGTGTCTTTCATGACTACCTGGATCAAACGTCTTGCGGCAGTGCTGCTCATCTGTGTCATCGCAGCCATCGGATACGGTACTTATCTCATGCATTCGGCCAGCCGGGCGGTGCCAGTCCTGAACTACCATCAGATCAACGACTGGGCGGAAAATGCCCTGACCGTTCATACGAGCCAGTTCGATGCACAAATGAAATATCTGGCAGATAATGGCTATACAGCTATTACTCCGGCCGAAATGCTGGATGCCTGGGAAAATCATACAGAGCTGCCAGACAAACCCGTGGTCATCACCTTCGATGATGGCTATGTCGACAACTACCGCAATGCGTTCCCTATCCTGCAGAAATACAATCTCAAGGGAACAATCTTCCTGATTTCAGACTTTGTCAGCACCTATCCCAATTATCTGACCTGGGCCCAGACCGAGGAAATGCAGGACAGCGGGCTGATTGATTTTGAGAGTCACACACTCTCCCACATGCAGCTGGATTCCACTTCACCGGAAGAAACATGGAATCAGCTGGACGGCTCCAAACGGGCACTGGAATGGCATCTCGGCAAAGAAATCAAGTTCATTGCCTACCCATGTGGCTCCTATGACGAGGAACTGGAGCGCATGACCAAAGAAGCTGGCTATCGCGCAGCATTTACGGTCGATTTCGGAACCGCCGATCCTACGGAGAATCACTTTGTCCTCGATCGCGTGCCAATCTTCGGCAGTACCAGTCATACGCTGCTGCGCTTCAAGCTGCGCCTGAAGTATGCACCAATTCTGGCACCGCTGGCGCGCCTCAATAAGCAGTTGAAAGATGGCGGACATACTTTCCTGGCAAGATTCATACCAACTCCATAATGCATACTAAAAGGCTGTCACATCAGGTGCCAGCCTTTTTTATTCCCTGCTAAAATTAGCCAGGGCCTTACTGTTCCGTTTCAGAAAACCGCATAACCAGAACTATTTCCATTTAAACGTTTCTGTCCTTATATGGCCTGTTCTGTACGACCAATGATGTCATCCTGTGTTGCTTTGGACAGAACGTTGAAGAACGCACTGTAACCAGCAACGCGCACAATGAGGTCTTTGTGTGCGTCCGGATGGATCTGCGCATCCAGCAGAGTCTCTCTGGACACGATATTGTACTGCACATGATACCCATGCAGACGATTAAAAAAGGCTGCAATAAGCAGCTCAAGCTTCTGCTTATTCTCCTCGGTAGAAAGCATGGTCGGCGTCATCTTCTGATTCAGCAGGACACCGCCTGTAATCTTCTCTGTAGGCAGCTTGGCTACAGACTTGAATACCGCAGTCGGACCATTTTGATCCGAATTGTGAGCCGGCGAACAGCCTTCCGCCAATGGCTCATGTGCTTTGCGGCCATCCGGAGTAGCCATGGTTCCCATCCCCTGACCCACATTAGCCGATATTGAGGATGTGCCGCCATAGCGGATACCGCCAATTGGGCCACGGCCGTAACGCGTATTCGGATACTTCCGGATCTCATCCAGATAGGAGTCGTAGGCCTCGACGACAAGCTGATCAACGGCATCATCGTCATTGCCGTATTTCGGTGCATCATGGATAAGCAATTCCTGGATACGCTGATTTTCCGGTGCGGTGAAATTATCCAGTAGGGCCGCCCAAAGCTGCTGCGCCGTGATCTTTTTCTCAGCAAAGACAATCCTCTTGATTGCCGCCAGTGAATCCGCCATATTGGCAATCCCGACCTGCAGCCCGGAAATGAAGTCGTAAACTGCCCCGCCTTCCTTGATGGTCTTTCCACGGGCAATGCAGTCATCCGTAAGGGTGGAGCACAGGATATCCGGTACATCACGTTCCGAGGCCTTATCGATAGCATTTTCGACAATCACACTGTAACGTGTCATTTCACGTACCGTCTTATCCCAGGCAGCTATCATCTCTTCATACGATTTCATATCCGTGAAATACCCATAGCCCTGCGTAAAACGCTTGCCAGAAGTCATATCCACGCCATTATTCATGGCGCAGAGCAGCACACGCGGGAAATTAATATAGGACATCCCCGTACAGCGATAACCCCATTTGCCCGGAATAGCCGTTTCCACACAACCGATTGCACTATAGTTATAGGCATCTTCTTCCTTAACGCCCCATTTGATGAATGAGGGAATGATGATTTCATCATTATTAAGCGCCGGCATTCCAAAACCAAGTTTCATTACTTCGATACATTCATCAAAAAAATGCTTATCGATATGCTGATGATAGCGTACCGTCAGGTTCGGCTGAGTCAAACGAGTCTGAGCTACCGACTGCAGGACCATGAAGGAGAGCTCATTGACAGCATCCTGCTTCGCTGGCGTCTGCCCGCCAATGGTCACATTCTGATACATCGGACTGCCCGCTGAACTCAACGTATGCGACTGCGACCGTACCTTATTGATGGTCAGCGTCTTGATCCACAAACCAGTCAGCAGCTCCAATGCTTCTGCCTGACTGATGATCCCCTGATCAATATCCTTTTTATAATAAGGATACATATACTGATCGAATCGTCCATAAGACAACGAATGCCCATTCGACTCGATCTGCAGGATCAGCTGGATGAACCAGACCGACTGCACAGCCTCACGAAATGAAGCTGCCTTCTCATAAGGTACGCGGGCACAGATCCTGGACATTGCTTCAAGTTCGGCCTTGCGGACTGAATCCGTCTCCTGCTGCGCCATCTGGTCAGCCAGCGCGGCATAACGCCCCGCAAACTGACGGACAGCTGCAATGACAATCAGCACAGCCTTATAGAAGACATACCGATCGATGCTGTCTGGTCTGGTAAGGTCCAGTGCCGCTTTCAGCTCTCTTGTCCGCTGCTCATAGCCCCTGAGTCCTTCAGACAAAAGTTTGCCATAGTTGACGGCCAGATGCGCATCACCAGCGTTGAGCTTGCCTTCCATGCCAAAGACCCCCGTCTCCATAAAGACGCGGACCTCATCCGGCAGCAGGGCTTCTCCCCGCGCCCGCAGATTGTTATTGTTCCAGAAGGGCGCAATCGAACGCAGCTGCGCTTTGGTTTCCTCTGTAATATAGAACACATCACCATCCCGCTGCTCGAACTCATCCAGTTCCTTGATGACAAAATCCATCGTATACTCGGGAAAAATTGGTGCATTGCGATTTTTAGTCCCCTGATTGCCAGCCAGCAGCGTCTTATCTTCAATATAGATACTCATGTTGGCCAGGATATGTTGCAGCATCAGCGCGCGTTTCATAACATTGGGCTGGTCCTGATGGGCCTGATAGGCTTCCGTCGCGAGCAAAGCCCGTTCTGCATCGATATACGGCTTTTCATCCAGGACTTCTTCACGAAATGCCTGCATGCGCTTCGTCAGGGCACCAAAATGTTTCAGATTTTCCATGTGCTGTACCTCCTGTCATCCCGTCTCCATTCCGTCAGAGCAATCAAAGTTCGCTCATCGATGCCTGTCCGGTAAGACTCTGAAAATCGGCTTCAAATACGCGGATAGCCGAATCAATCGCCGCATTGTTCACCATACCATCGATTACCGCTGGTGCAACCGTAGCAGCGCCGACGCCATAGCGGCAAAGCTCCAGTACCTGCTGTGAGTTCTTGAAACTGGCAGCCAGCAGTTTCGTGGACAGGCCGTTTTTATGGAAGATATCCTGGATTGCACAGGCAACAGCGATCCCGTCATAACCCATATTATCGATTCGATTGATATAAGGCGCGGCATAGGCTGCACCGCTCTTCGCAGCCAGGAACCCCTGCAGCGGTGTGTAAATGGCGGTCGCCGTTGTCCGAATGCCTTCCTTTGTCAGCTGTTTCATCGCTTTGAACCCCTCAGGAATGGCCGGAATCTTAACGAAGGTATTGCCCGGCAGTTCCTTCATAATACGATGCGCATCCTCGATCATACCGGCAGAATCACTGGCTACAGCCTGTACATGAAGCTGCGCTTCGGTACCAATAATACTGCGGATCTCTTTCAGCACGACAAAGGGCGGACATCCAGAATTAGCCAGAATCGACGGATTTGTCGTCACACCATCAACCGGATAATACTCATAAATTCGTTCAATTGCAGTTACATTCGCATCATCAATCAATAATTCCATAACAATCGCTCCTGTCCAAATAAGTTTCTTTTAAAGTTCGTGTAGTTTCATTCGTAACTAAATCATAGCATCTGCATTGCGTTCCTGTCAAGACAGTTAAGTATTGTAAATAAATTTCGTTCGTAAGTAAAATAATTGCTAAAGTAACATCATTATGCTAAAATCAAGGCATATAGCAAGAAAGATCCGTACGATACGAGGAGAATAAGCGATGCATGATCAGAAGCCTCTCCTGGGGCTGATATTCAATATTCAGAAATTCAGTGTCAACGACGGTCCCGGCATCCGCACCACCGTATTCATCAAAGGCTGCCCGCTGCGCTGCCGCTGGTGTGCCAATCCCGAAAGCCAGCTGCCACGGATACAGATCCTGCAGGACAGGCAAAAATGCCTGAATTGCCATCATTGCCTTGAAATATGCCCAGAGCAGGCGATTTCTTTAGCAGCCACTCAGCTGAAATGGAATCCCCTGGCCTGTACTGGCTGCGGGCGATGTGTCAGCGAATGTCCACAACATGCACTGAGCAGCGCCGGCGAATGGAAATCAATTGAGGAAGTCCTGCACCTCTGCCTGCAGGACCGGGACTTCTACGAAGAAAGTCATGGTGGTGTCACCTTGTCAGGCGGCGAAGTACTCAGCTCCCCCGACTTTGCCGTTGCCCTGCTGAGCGCTCTTCAGCAGCAAGGGATACATACAGCCATCGAAACATCCGGCTATGCAGCCGAGTCAGTCTTTCTCGCTGTCATCGCTCATACGGATCTGCTCCTTTTCGACATGAAACACTGGCAGCCTGAGCATCATAAAGCAGGCACCGGTGTATCCAACGAGCTCCCACTAGCTAACATGCGTCTGGCAATAGCCAGTGGCAAAGACGTGCTGCCACGCATTCCTGTGATTCCCGGCTACAATGATCAGCTCAGCGATGCCGCGGGTTTCGCCCAACGGCTCAAAGACGCAGGAGCCAGCCGTGTCCAACTGCTGCCATTCCACCAGTTCGGCCAAAACAAATATCAGCTGCTTGGACAAGACTATGCCTATACAGATAAACCAGCCCTGCACCGCGAAGAACTCGTCCTCTTTCAACAGATATTCACCAGCCACGATATCGATGCCTTTTTCTAAGCTCTTTCAGCGTCCTCTTCTATGACGCCAAAAGTCCCCCCGGCGGCAGCGCCAGGAGGACTTTTGGAAAAATGCATTTCGCTCGTTGTCAGATTCAGTGAAGGCCATTCAGGAAATTTTTCATAAGCTGGCGACCATCGGGTGTAAGGATAGACTCCGGATGAAACTGCAGACCTTCAATGTCATATTCTTTATGACGTACCCCCATGATCATTCCATCCGCGAGTTCTGCCGTCACCTCCAGACACACCGGCAACGTCTCCCGCTCAATGATAAGCGAATGATAGCGGCCGACAGCCATCGCCTGCGGCACATCCTGATAAAGGCCTTTTCCTGTATGCTGCACCCTCGATACCTTGCCATGAATGATTTCCTGTGCCCGGACAATTTTGGCTCCAAACACTTCCCCAATTGCCTGATGGCCAAGACATATGCCAAGAATCGGCACTCTGCCTTTCAGAAAGCGGATCAAATCCTCGGTTACGCCAGCATCCTGCGGAACCCCTGGTCCCGGCGAAAGAACAACGGCTTCATATCCGCGCTGCAGGACCTCCGTTGGCGTAATCTGATCATTACGGATGACCTCGACCTCAGCCCCCAGTTCACTAAGCAGCTGATATATATTGTAGGTAAAGGAATCATAGTTATCTAAAAGTAACAACATCGTTTTCGACCTCCTCGACAACCTCAAACATAGCCTTGGATTTCTGCAGGATTTCCTGATATTCTTTCTCCGGTACCGAATCGGCTACAATGCCGGCTCCTGACTGGATCACCGCGGTATCATCCTGTTCGATGCGCATCGTCCGCAACGTAATGCACATATCCATATTCCCGGCAAAATCCATATAGCCGACTGTTCCGGAATAGGTCCCGCGCCGCACCGGCTCCAGCTCATGGATAATCTCCATGGCCCGCAGTTTTGGTGCTCCGCTGACTGTCCCGGCCGGAAATGTTGCCTGCAATACATCCATTGGAGTATAGCCCTGTCTAAGTCGGCCAACAACCTCCGATACCATATGCATAACATGACTGAAATACTCCACCTGCCGCAATTTTGTCACACGGACAGATCCGGCCTCGCTGATACGCCCAATATCATTACGGGCCAAATCGACCAGCATGGAATGCTCCGCCACTTCCTTGATATCCGCCTTGAGGCTCTGTGCCAGCTGCGCATCTTCACTCGCATCAGCTCCACGACGGCGTGTCCCCGCAATTGGATAGGTATAGACCTCATCCCCGGCAACCTTGACCAGCATCTCCGGCGAAGCCCCCACGAGTTTAACACGGCCAAAATTAAAATAGAACATGTATGGCGATGGATTCACCTGCCGCAGCCGGCGATAAAAGTGAAAACATGGCTTCGTGATTTTCTCCCGAAACTGTCGTGACGGCACAACCTGGAAGATATCCCCAGCAAATATATGCTCTTTGGCCTGCCGGATTGCCGCCAAAAACTCAGCTGGAGCCTGACCGAACTTTTTCAAAAAATCCACCGGTTCGCGACGCGGCAGCGTTTCTGCGGGGTGCGCGCAGACCGGACCAGCCAGTTTCTGCTGAACAGCGGCCATCCGCTCCCTGCTTTCTTCATAGACCGTTGCCGGGTCTTTATCTTTCACGTCGGCCAGATAGATCAATCGTGCATTGTTCTTCAGCGCATCAAAGACCACGAGAACCCGGCAGATCATAAACTCCCCGAGCAGCTCCTCTTCATCGAGATCCAATCCGCGGACACGATCGAAAGTCGCCACAATCTCATAGTTCAGATACCCCACCATGCCGCCATTAGCCAACGGCAGATCCTTGTCCTCGAGAGCCGGATGAAAGCGGTCCATATACTGTTTGATTGTGGTCACCGGATCCCCGGTGATACATTTCATCCGGTCATTTTCCTTAATCATAAGCTTGTCTTTATACACCTGCAGCCGTGCAAATGGCTCCGCTCCAATAAAGGAATAACGTCCAAACTGCTGCTGCGTCGTATCGACCGACTCGAGGATGAAGCCCTTCTGTTCATCAACAAGCTTATAGTACACAGAAACCGGCGTATCCATATCCATATTCAGTTCCGTCGAAACAGCAATGAGATTTGCTGTTTCTGCTAATGCCGTAAAGGTCTCCAGCGAAGGTTTTATCTGCATATCCACTGTCTTTCCCTCCTAAAAAAAATCAAACCATTCCGCCAATGCGCAGCTCTGCTGCACAAGGGCGAAATGGTTTTCACGGTGCCACCTTGATTCAAGCGCATTTCCAGTAGTGAAACAATAAAATCCACCTCATCCGTTACGGGACGAAATGGATTCGTTAGCCACCTGTAAATAAGCTTCTCTTTCCGGTACGGGATTTTTATCCGATACCATAGCCATATAACGGTGGCAACCGTTCCAGCCTACTCGCCAAAGCTTTGGGTGGACTCTCGCAGGACCATTCACGATACGCGTCTGCCGATCCTCACACCTCCGGAACCCCGGTCATCGACTCGCTGAAAGACGTATACATCCCTACTATTTCCTGTTCATTGATTTAGTCTGTTAACTTGTAAACTTAATAGATTAATTGTACACCAAAAGGTTCCCACTGTCAAACATAACTGAACATTTTTCTCCTATTATTCTTTTTATGCACCACATTTCGTTACATCTATATCATTTATCTGTAAACTAAGCCTGTGAACCGCTCCCTATTTTCCAAAAAAACCGTTGAAGATGCGCTTCCTTCAACGGTTTTTCTTTGTCTCAACGCTATTAGTTTCAGGCCTGCGGGAAAGCCACAACCAGCATCATCTTGAAATTTTCTTTACCATATACGGCATGAGGATGATTGGCAGGCATGACGATGGACTCCCCAGCCTTCAGCGTGCAGGTTACGCCATCGATAGTAATCTCACCAGAGCCATCCAGCGCGGTCACCATCGCATCCCCTTTCGATTCATGCGTGCTGATGCCTTCACCGGCAGCAAAGGCAAACAGGGTGATCCCCAGCCCATCATTCTGGATCAGTGTCTTGCTGACCACCTGCCCTTCCGCATAGTCCAGCGTATCCTTCAGCGACAAAACCTCGCCCTTCCTGATATTCTTAAGAATTTCACTCATCGCAATTCCTTCCTTTCACGAACGTCATCTATATCTGATGATTCTACTATAACAGGCTGACTGGCGCTTTTCGGTAACATATATCACGCTCAGCGATCACGGAAATATCTCCTGCCCGCTAGTATTTTTAGAACAAGTGTGCTAAAATAAAGAAGATAAACAGCAAGAAACCGGAGGCCCATGATGAACGAACCAGTCTATATCGCGATTGACCTGAAATCCTTCTATGCTTCAGTGGAATGCCACGAGCGTCAGCTGGACCCTCTGACAACCAATCTCGTCGTAGCCGATGCCAGCCGCACAGAAAAGACCATCTGCCTGGCAGTATCGCCATCACTAAAAGCCTATGGCATCCCAGGGCGCGCCCGGCTGTTCGAGGTTATCCAAAAGGTACGGGAAGCCAATGCCAGCCGAAAGTATGCCGCGCCGCATCACGCTCTGACTGGCTCCTCCTTTGATGCAGCTGCACTCGAACGCAATTCGTCGCTGGCCATCGACTTCCTTACTGCCACACCGCGTATGGCACTCTACATGAAATACAGCACACAGATCTACCAGATCTATCTGCGCTATATTGCCCCGGAAGATATCCATATCTACTCTATCGACGAGGTATTCATCAATTCCGCCCCCTATCTGACCGTCTATAAACTGTCGCCAGAGGAGCTCACTCGGAAGATGATTCACGAGATACTGACCGAGACTGGCATTACGGCTACGGCAGGAATCGGTACCAATCTCTATCTCAGCAAAATTGCTATGGATATTCAGGCCAAGCATGTTGATGCCGATGCCAACGGGGTGCGGATAGCAAAACTCAATGAACAAAGCTACCGCCGTGCCCTCTGGGCGCACCGCCCGCTTACAGATTTCTGGCGTGTAGGACATGGCTATGCGCGAAAATTGGAGACGCATGGCCTGTTCACCATGGGCGATATTGCCCGCTGTTCTCTCGGTGCCGCCAATCAATATCATAACGAAGATCTTCTCTACAAACTTTTTGGCGTAAATGCCGAGCTGCTGATCGACCATGCCTGGGGCTGGGAACCCTGCACGATTGCCGAAATCAAAGCCTATAAACCGAGCACAAGCAGTCTGGGCTCAGGGCAGGTGCTCCAACACCCCTATGCTGCCGATAAAGCAAGGCTCGTCATTCGCGAAATGGCCGAACGGCTTGTGCTGGATCTGGTCGATAAAGAACTGGTCACCGATCAGCTGATCCTGACCATCGGCTATGACCGGGAAAATCTCAAACAGCCCGAAGCTGCCCAAAGCTATCATGGAAAAGTAACAACGGACCACTACGGCCGGAAGATCCCAAAATCGGCTCATGGTACAGCGAATCTGGAGCAGCCGATGTCATCCAGCCGAAAAATCACCGCTGCGGTCATGACCCTTTGTGACAAAATACTTGATCCAGCACTCTCTGTCCGGCGAATTACCATTACCGCCAACCATGTCCAGACAGAATACACAGCCAACCAATCACCAGCCTGCAGCCAGCTGGACCTGTTCGCGGAATGCGGCGCCGAGACAGACGATAAAGAATCTGCGCAACAAGACTTGCAGCGCGAGAAAAAGCGTCAGCAGGCCCTGCTCGCCATCCAGAAAAAATACGGCAAAAATGCCATCCTGAAAGGCTGCGACCTGCAGGATGATGCTACAGCTGTCAGCCGGAACAATCAGATTGGAGGGCATAAAGCATGACCAGATCTTATACGGACATCCTCAATCTCCCTCATCCCACGTCAAAGAAGCATCCACGCATGACCAGAACTGCCCGCGCAGCCCAGTTTGCCCCCTTTGCTGCGCTGACTGGCTATAATGAAGCCATAAAGGAAACGTCCCGCCTCACCGATGAGCAGCTGGACCTGGATGACACCGAAAAAGACCAGCTCAATGAAAAACTTCAGCTGTTGCGCCAGAATCTGCCCAGACAGCTGCCGATTACGATCACCTTTTTCATCCCGGACACACAAAAAACCGGTGGTTCCTATCAGACCATCACCGGCTCGGTTAAAAAAATACAGGAATATGAGCGCCGACTCATCATGACCGATGGAACCATCATCCCGATTGAAGCAATTATCGGGCTATACGGAGAAGCGCTGCCTGCTATGCTATAACCCATGAGCCAGCAGTGCCTCCTCTATGCATAGAACCGCCCTTCTTTTAAATAACAGGCAGAAGAACCGTAACAAAAAATCCTGACAGCGGTTTGTCAGGATTTTTGTTACGGTTTTTACTTTTATCACCGCGGCCGGTTGATGTCCTGGATGACCTTCTGCTCATCGCATCCCTGGCACCAGCCTAAAGCCTTAATCTCGGCGTAAAGCATAAGCCGCTGCTCACGGTTGTCTTTCTCCGAGCGCATGAGCGACTGATACTGCCAGATAGCCTGCTGATAGCGAGCTGAAATTTCCTGAGGAGATCTCGGTTTTTCAGATCGGTGTCCTTTATGATGACGAACGAGTGCCTCCGCCGCGTCAATGCTTTTCAAATCAGTGACAATCATAGAAATCTTCCTTTCTGGTGCAAAATCTATACTTAACTCAAACTTCGCAGTTGTGAAACTGCCAATTAATTCTTAAATCAGCTTTCCAAAAATAAAATAGCATAAGCCATTTCCGTTTTGTATAATAAAGTCGTCAAACAAATCACAGCAAAAACGGA
>JAGPMW010000007.1 GCA_018052705.1 Selenomonas sp.
TCTGACCACGTGTGGGTTGTTTCTTAGACATAGATTTCATTACCTCCGCATGTGTTTGATATCCCCGACAGGGGAGCATATTTTAAACTGCCGTTAACTCACTTACACAGTTTATTATACACTCCCGTATCGGTTGCTATCGTATCGATTGTAGGGTTCATGGCTACTGCTGGTTATGGTTATACTGTGCTGCAGATTCTGGCTGTTGCTATTCCTTCCACCTTCTTTGGTGTGTTGTGTGCCGCTCTCTGGTCTTATCGCCGTGGACGCGAACTGACAGACGATGATCGGTTCCAGGAATTCATCAAGAATCCAGAGAATAAGGCCTATGTTTACGGCGAGGGAGAGACGCTGCAGGGCAAGGAATTGCCAAACACGTACTATCGCGCCATGTATATTTTCTTTGCCGGTATTCTTGTTATTGCGTTTTTGGGCAATTTCCCAGCTTTACTGCCGCATTTCCCGAATGCAAAAGGCGCTATGACGGCTATTTCCATGACGACCGTTATTCAGATGGTTATGCTTTTTGTAGCAGCGATGATCCTGCTTACCTGTAACATCAAGGCAAAGGATGTAGGTAACAGTCAGGTATTCCGTTCAGGTATTGTTGCCCTTGTATCGGTTTATGGTGTTGCCTGGATGGCTGATACGTATTTCTCCAATCATATGACCATTCTCAAGGATTGGCTGGGAGTTGCGGTTACATCTTATCCCTGGGCGTATGCAATTTTTGCTTTCCTGACGTCCAAGCTTGTTAACTCGCAGGCAGCAGCAATTGCTATCGTTATGCCGCTGGCATTGAAGGTCGGTATGGACCCAGTAATCATCATGTCCTTCATTTCAGCCTGCTATGGTTACTTCTTCCTGCCGACGTATCCGTCTGATCTGGCCTGCATCGGCTTTGACCGTTCTGGTACGACGCGCATCGGCAAGTATATCCTGAATCACAGTTTCATGATTCCAGGTTTGATTATTGTTATTACAGGCTGCTGCATGGGTTTTGTGGTAGCACATATTGTTCTGTGATCAAAGACTAAATAAAAGAGGAGCTGTATCAAAATGCTTAAGCATTTTGATACAGCTCCTCTTTTCGTCAGCCTCAGTTTTCGTCCTGATGCTTTTTTTCTTTTAGGATATCTTTACAGAAATCAATGAAGGATTGGGCTGCTTTGGAGATATAACGGTCTTTTTTCCAGGCCAGTCCAACATCGACGATTAATGGATCGGAGAGGGGAATGGCCTTGACACCCGGAGTGTCCTCAACAACCATGTCAAGCAGGAAGGCAATGCCAACTCCGCTTGCAACGAGCCCCTTCAGGGTGACGACCTGGTTGGACTCCAGTACAATATTTGGCGTGATGTTGGCAGCCTTCATCTTCGAAAGGATTGCCTGACGCAGGAAAGAGCCTTCTTTCAGCATGATGATGTTTTCCTCAGCAATATCCTGCAGAGAAATGCTCTTCTTTTTGGCCAGCGGACTGCCTTCCGGGACGCAGCAGACAATCTGGTTGCGCGACATCGGCAGCAGCTGGAGATGATTCGATGCACCGGAGATAATGATAATCCCGAAATCCAGCTCATCGCGTTCGAGCTGCTCGCGGATTGACATGGACCCTTCTTCGTGCATGAAGATATCCAGATGCGAGTAACGGCGCTGAAAACTGGAGAATATTTTGGGGAATAGATAAGCCCCCATCATTGGTGGTATGCCTATCTTAATCGTGCCTTTCTGCAGCTGCTTGTAGTCGTTGACTTCGAGTACGGCATCCTGAATGTTGCGGAGAGCCAGTTCAACGCGGTTCAGAAAAACCGCACCTTCCGGCGTCAGCGACAGCTGTTTCTGGCTGCGATCGAAAAGCTGAATGCCGAGCTCGGCTTCCAGTTTCTTGATCGCGACGGTGATGTTTGGCTGTGAAACTCGGAGCCGTTCAGCAGCCCGAGTGATGTTCCGGAGGCGGCTGGCCATCTGGAAATATTCGAGTTGTCTAAGTTCCATTTTATCGCTTCTTTCTCTATAAATTAGTCTTATAATCACCTATTATATCATATTTTTGATAAATATATGATAAGATAATAAAAATTTATTACGAAAAGATATAAAATTTATTAGAAGAAAGTAGGATTTTTTGCTTTAATATGGAATAATAGTATATAGGCAATAATGGAATAAGCAAAGAAATCGTGTTCCTTAAAATCAAAGGAAGATGTAGGGGGGCTTTTATTTTGGAAATATCAACAGTTATCGGCATCGTCCTGGGATTTATTTCCGTATTCGTCGGGATGGTTCTGAAGGGGGCACCGCTTACCGCATTGAATAATCCGGCGGCGTTTTTGATTATCATTGGAGGTACAATCTCATGTCTTTTCACTGCGTTCAATATAACGCAGCTGAAGGCGGTGCCGAAACTGGTAGGGATGACCTTTCATAAGCCGGCGTTGCATGAAAAGGCGGAGCTGTTGCGCTTGTTTGTGGAACTATCACAGATTGCCCGTCGAGAGGGGATTCTGGCGCTGGAGGGAAAGGTTCAGGATATTGAGGATCCTTTTTTTCGTACCGGACTTGGCATGGTCATCGACGGTATGGACCCGGATTTTGTCAGTGATGTATTGGACGCAGAACTGGCGGTTATGCAGGAGCGTCATTCGGTTAGCCGCTCCATTTTGACTCAGGCTGGAACCTACGCACCAACCCTTGGTGTATTGGGCGCAGTTGTCGGCCTGATTGCCGCACTGGGACATTTGGATGATATCAAGATGCTCGGGCATGCAATTGCAGCTGCCTTTGTAGCAACTATCCTGGGTATTTTCTCGGCGTATGTTATCTATCTGCCATTAGCAAACAAGTTGAAACTGCTGTCGGAGTCAGAGGTTAGTGAGAAACGCATGATCATTGAGGGAATCCTTTCCTTGCAGGCTGGTGATTCACCAACGGCTATTGAAGCAAAACTGATGGTGTTTATCCCGCAGTCTGAGCGCGAGGGCTTGATGAAGGAGGGCTAATATGGCAAAGAAGAAACGCGGTAAAAAACACGAGGAAGAAGCCAGCGAGGCCTGGCTGCTGCCCTATTCTGACCTGATGACGCTGCTGTTAGCACTTTTTATTGCGTTGTTTGCAATCTCACAGACTGATCAGAAAAAAGTCACAGAACTCTCACAGGCTTTCAGCTCGGCCTTCAATATGGGCGGACCGTCAATGTTCGATAAGATGGGACCGAATGTAGGACGTCGGGCTGAGTCCCCGGCCGATGATGATAAAGGAAATTCGGCTTATCTGGCAGAGAATAAGAAGCTCGAAGAGATCCAGAAGAAAATGGAAGATTATATCCAGCAGAATGGAATGAGTGATCATCTCAGCACACAGCTGACGGAAGAAGGCCTGATGATTCGTATCAAGGAACGGGCACTCTTCCCGTCGGGATCGGCTCAGCTGGTCGCGCAGTCGCAGTCCATTATCCCCGTAGTGGCAGGCCTGCTGGCATCTGTACCAGAACGGGTCGTAGTATCCGGTCATACCGATAATATGCCAATAAGCAGTGCTCAGTTTCCTTCAAACTGGGAACTGAGTTCGACGCGTGCCATGAATTTTATGAAGGCGCTTCTGGCATCGAATAGTGGATTGAATCCAGCCCGGTTCAGTGCCATCGGGTATAGTGAGTATCGTCCGATCGCGGATAATAAGACTGACGCCGGGCGGGCGCAGAACCGCCGGGTTGAGATCTTTGTAGCACGTAACTACCGGTTCAATCCGGATGAGAAAAACAAGAGCAAGCAGACCTCTGAGTCAGATACAGGAGCCGATGGAATGCCGGTAGCTGGCACTACAGGCAATACGCCTTCTACTAACGGTTCTGCGGGCAGTGGGATGCAGACAACGACATATTAATTCATTGACAGTCGGCTGAGTTCAGCCGGCTGTTTTTGTCAGGAACAGCCGGCTGACATTTACTACGGCTGCATGACATGATATGATTAAGTCAATGATAAAAGAGGAGGGCTGATATTGATATTGGGCATAGGAACTGATGTGGCTGATGTAAAGCGGATCAATAAGGCTTTAGAAAATCCCCGTTTTATTGATCGGGTCTATACGGCGGCCGAGCAGTCATATTGTGAAGGTCGGGGCAGCCAGCGAGGGCAGAGCTATGCTGCCCGGTTTTCGGGCAAGGAGGCCATCCTGAAGGCATTTGGTACAGGACTCCGGGGCGGGAGCCTGCTGGATATAGAGATCCTGCCGGATACACTGGGCTGCCCCCAGGTCCGGCTTACTGGCTGCTTTGAGCAGTTGGCAGCGGCACGTGGTGTCGGAAAGGTCTGGATATCACTTAGTCATACGCGCGAATATGCGACGGCACAATGCGTAATGGAGGGGACAGAATGAAGCTTTCGTTGGTACAGGAAATGAAGGAAATCGATAAAAAGACGGTGGAGCAATATGGCCTGCCGGAACTGCTGCTGATGGAAAATGCGGGACACCGGGTGGCGGAAGCGATGATAGAGCTTCTGGGCGGAGCCGCAGGAAAGAATATCTGTATTCTTGCTGGCACTGGAAATAATGGCGGTGATGCGATGGCTGCTGCCCGGCATCTCCATAATATGGGGGCGAAAGTCAAGCTGTTTCTGACTGGTGAGTCTGGACATTTTACGGCATCGACGGCTTGTATGTATGAGGTGCTCAGACGGATGGAGCTGGAAATACATACACTGGCTGGTGATCGTGACTGGGATCGCCTGCATTTTACCCTCAAGTTCACAGATGGGATACTCGACGGGATACTCGGCACCGGGGTTCAGGGCGAATTGCGTAAGACGACACTGCGGGTGGTTGAAGAGATCAATGCTGCTGGAAAGCTGGTCCTGTCAATCGATATCCCGAGCGGTGTAGAGGCCGATACGGGACGCGTAGCGACAGCGGCGGTCCGTGCAGACCGGACGTTGTCGCTTGGTTTGCCCAAAGTGGGACATTTGTTGAGCCCGGGGGCCGATATGACCGGCAATCTGACTGTGGATGATATCGGGATTCCGGCGGCGCTGCTGCAGGCAGACACCATCCGACAGGCGCTGCTGGATGACGAAATGGCCGCTTCTTTACTGCCACCACGGAAAAAAGCCGTTCATAAAGGCGATTGCGGGCGTATACTGGTCGTTGCCGGTTCACGGGGGATGACCGGAGCCGCGGCATTGGCCGCTTCCTCAGCGCTGCGGTCCGGGGCAGGGATTGTCGTGCTGGCGGTACCTGAGAGCATACAGACTGTTTTAGCAATGAAAATGACCGAGGTAATGACTCAGCCAGTGCCTGAAACGCAGGATGGCATCATGGGGGGCGAAGCGGCACTTGGCTGTTTGCTTTCGCTGGCAGAAAATTGTGATGCGGTGTTGATTGGTCCAGGACTGGGGCGGGCGGCAGAAACAATGGAACTGGTACGCATTTTTGCTGCAAAAGTCAATAAGCCGCTTATTATGGACGCGGATGCAATCTATGCGTTCCGTACACAACCAGATGATCTCAGCCGCTTGCCACAGGTTCCAATTCTGACGCCGCATCTGGGCGAGATGGCCGGTCTGCTTGGTGTGCCGGTGCCGGAGCTGCGCGAGTCACTGCTGCCAATTGTACGCGAGGCTGCGGCGGAGTATCAGTGTGTGCTGGTCGTCAAGAGTGAGTGTACCCTGATTGTTTATCCTGATGGAGATGCCTTCTTTACGACTAAGGGCAATCCGGGGATGGCTACGGCGGGCTGTGGTGATGTGCTGGCAGGGACAATTGCCGGGCTCATGAAACAGACGGAGAGCGGTCTGGCACCACTACTGGGGGTATACCTGCATGGCATGGCAGGTGATCTTGCCTATGCACAGCAGGGCGAGGCGCTGATTGCTTCGGATATACGCGATAAATTACCGGCAGCCAGAATGATGGTGCGTGAAAAGCAAAAGTAAAGTACATTTGTTTTATGGTAAAGAACAAAAAGATAAAACAATACAAAATGAAAAAAATAAAATACATTATACTTGACATATGTATACTTCAGGGCTAGAATAGAGTTACTTTGATGAAAGAAAAGGGGCTTTATTATGACAAAGGTAAATATTGACTGGTCAGATCTTGGCTTTTCGTATCAGCCAATTACAAAGCGTTATGTAGCAGATTATAAAGATGGAAAATGGGGAAAGGGCGGGCTGACGGAAGATGCGAATGTCGTCATTAATGAGTGCGCCGGGATTCTCCAGTACTGTCAGGAAGTATTTGAAGGTCTGAAAGCATATAAGACGAAAGATGGCAAAATCGTTACGTTCCGTCCTGACCTTAATGCAGAGCGTATGATTGACTCGGCTAAGCGTCTGGTCATGCCGCCGGTGTCAAAGGAAATGTTCCTGGAGGCTGTCGATCAGGTCGTTGAGGCTAATGTGGACTGGATTCCGCCTTATGAATCCGGCGGTGCATTATATCTGCGCCCGTATCTTTTTGCAACGGGCCCGGTCATTGGCGTAAAGCCCGCAGATGCTTATCAGTTCCGTTTGTTTGGTACGCCGGTAGGTTCCTATTTCAAGAATGGTGTCAAGCCAATCACAATCTGCGTCAGCGATTGTGACCGTGCTGCCCCGCACGGGACAGGAAACATTAAGGCCGGCCTGAATTACGCGATGAGCCTGCATCCATACATTGAGGCACATGAAAAAGGTTTTGATGAGAATATGTATCTTGATGCGGCAACCAGGACCTATGTCGAAGAGACTGGCGGCGCGAATTTCCTGTTTGTAACGAAGGACAATAAGATTGTCACGCCAAAGTCGGATTCAATTCTGCCGTCGATTACGCGTCGTTCGCTGGTCGCACTGGCGGAAAATATGGGCTATACCGTAGAACATCGTCCGGTCAAGTTTACCGAGCTTAAGGATTTTGCGGAAGCCGGCCTTTGCGGTACTGCTGCGGTGATTTGTCCGGTAGGCAAAGTGGTCAGCCATGAGGAAACGATTGAGTTCCCGAGCGGCATGGCTGAAATGGGACCTGTACTTACGAAATTGTATGAAGAGCTTCGTGGTATTCAGATGGGAACGGTTGAGGCTCCAGAAGGCTGGATTCGCGTCATTAAGTAAGATAAATTTTGAGAAGAGACCGGTTGTATTCGACAGCTGGTCTCTTTTTTCAGGTTATTTATAGAATTTAGCACTAAAATTTTTAAGCAGTAACAAGGATTTCTTTACAAAGAACACGAATTGTTTATAATAGGGGAAGAGCAACGCGAATTTAGGGAGTTATATATTATGCCGATTGACATCACCTTGCCGATACAGTTTCATGGAATCCTGTCGACCATTGGCTGGTTTGACATTATTGATATCCTGATCGTAGGGACAATCTTATATAAGGTTTATGAGATGCTGCAGGATACCCGGGCTATTACACTGGTCAAGGGAATTCTGGTTTTGCTGGCCGTAACGATTGTTTGCAGCTGGGCAGAATTGCATGTGATTTCATGGCTGTTACAGAAGGCAGTGACGCTGTTGTTCGTTGCGCTGCCGATTGTGTTCCAGCCTGAGCTGCGGCGGGCGCTCGAGCATTTGGGGCAGGGGTCCTTTCTCGGGACGTCAGCCTTGCTCGATGATGATGAAGCCCGGTCTGTGGTCCGGGAGTTGACGCGTGCGGTCAAGCAGCTTTCGTCGACGCGGACTGGTGCGTTGCTGGTTATTGAGCGTAATATGGGACTTAACGATGTGAGCGCGACTGGAATTCAGATTGATGGTCTGATTTCCGCCGATTTTCTGCTCAATGTTTTTATCGTCAATACGCCGCTGCATGATGGTGCGGCGGTGATACGCGGCAATCGTCTGATTGCTGCCGGCTGTCTGCTCCCGCTGACGGAGAACCGGACACTTTCGACGGAACTGGGCACCCGGCACCGGGCTGCTATCGGTTTGTCTGAGCAGTGTGATGCCCTGGTGGTGGTAGTCAGTGAGGAAACCGGAACGATTTCGGTTGCTGAGAATGGACATATTATGCGTCATCTCGACACGGAGACCCTGAAGAGTCTGTTGATGCCGGTATTTGCTTCGCCGAAAACAAGCATCAAGGACAGGATCCGGAACTGGAGGTCGAAATGATGATTTCACGTTTTCGTAGTCTTATACAACGCAATCTGCCTGTAAAGATTGCTTCTTTGTTGGTGGCGGTTATTCTCTGGGGCTATGTCATGAATGAGCAGAATCCAGCTACGGATGTTTCGTTTACGGTGCCAGTAAAGCTTGTCAATGCGCCGGACGGCTACATGGTTAAGCAGGGAACCGACAACATCAAGATCAAGGTGCGTGCTGCCCGGTCTCTTTTTGTAGCGAGTAATGAGGACAACTTCAAGGCGTATGTTGACCTGAAGGGTGCACAGGATGGCAAGAAAGCCTATAAGGTGCAGGTTGATCTGCCGCAGGGCTTTGAGATGATTGAGGAGAAACCAGATATAATTGATGTGACATTGGACCGGATCATAAAGAAAAGTGTCCGTGCGGATATCAATGTAAATGGCGCACCCGCTCAGGGGGTGACGGTGGCCAAGGTCAGTCAGGCCAATAAACAGGTCGTTATTGAAGGTCCGGAATCACTGGTCAATGAAGTTGATCGGGTTATCGGTTATGTTGGTCTTACGGGCAAGAATGATACTGATTTTGACCTGCAGGTACCGCTTACCGCTATTAATGCTGATGGCCGCGAGGTGCAAGGCGTAACGGTACAGCCTTCGACGATGTATGTTATGATCCAGCTGGCCCGCGGGCTGACCAAGAAAATTGTTCTGATCCATGCTGTTACGGGAACAGATCTGCCCAAGGGCTATGAACTGGCAGGGGTAAAAACCGACCCGGTGAAGATTGAGATTGCTGGTAATGAACAGGTTATTTCCGCAATCTCGTCGCTGGATACGGAGAAGATTTCGCTGGCAGATGTCACCCGGAATGCGGATAAGGGTGTCAAACTGATCCTGCCAGATGGGGTGACCGTGACAAATCGTGATGTAATGGTGCATCTGGTTGTCCGCGAGAAGAAAAATGAATAAAACTTAATGGAGTGAAGGTTACAAGTGTTAAGAATAAAAAATTTCCAGGTTGCATTTACCGATGAAGCCAGCCTGAAAGACCTTGCAGCTAAGCGCCTCAGATTACCACCTCAGGCTGTGCTTGAGGTGGTAATTGTGCGTAAGGCTGTGGATGCGCGCCGTTATCATGGCGCGCCCGTGCAGTTTGTCTATGTGTTGGATGTTTGCTTGTCCGTAGATGAGCAGCAGGTTATGAAGAAAATGCATAAGGACAGGAATGTAGAACAGATCCTGACAGAACCGGTGCGATCGGCAGTGCGCCGGGTATTGCCGGCAACGGCACAGCGTCCGGTAGTCATTGGTTTTGGTCCCGCTGGCATGTTTGCAGCACTTACGCTGGCGCAGGCCGGCTGGCAGCCGCTTGTGCTGGAACGCGGACAGGATGTGGATACCCGTCATCAGGATATCCAGCGGTTCTGGCAGGGGGGAGCACTGGATGTGCAGTCCAATGTTCAATTTGGCGAAGGCGGAGCAGGAACGTTCTCGGATGGAAAGCTCACCACACGCATTAATGACGGGCATATGCAGGATGTCATCACGGCTTTCATCAAAGCTGGTGCGCCGGAGGAAATCCGCTATCTGCATAAGCCACATATCGGGACGGATCTGTTACGGGGCGTTGTCCGCAATATTCGGCAGGAGATCATCCGGCTCGGCGGCGAGGTCCGCTTTGGCTGCCAGGTGACGGATCTGGAGCTCGTGCAGGGAGCTGTCCGGTCGATTATCGTTAATGGTGAGGAACGCATCCCCGCTGATGCGGTATTCCTTGGCATCGGACACTCGGCCCGGGATACCTATCAGATGCTGTTGGCAAAGGGCGTGGCTATGGAAGCCAAGCCTTTTGCTATGGGGGTGCGTATCGAGCATCCGCAAGAGTTCATCGATCGCGCTCAGTATGGTGAGGATGCCGGTGACCGGCGTCTGCCAACCGCGGACTATGCGCTGACTTATCAGGACCCGGTGACAAAGCGTGGGGCTTATTCCTTCTGTATGTGCCCGGGCGGTCAGGTCGTTGCAGCGACTTCGCTGGAGGGGCATGTCTGCACGAATGGCATGAGTAATTTCCACCGGGACTCGGGGACCGCCAATGGTGCCCTGCTGGTGCAGGTCGGTCCGGCAGACTTTGGTCATGAGGTGCTCTCGGGGATGATGCTGCAGGACAAGCTGGAAGCCCTGGCCTTCGATCTTGGCGGGCGGAACTATTTCGCTCCGGTGCAGACGGTCGGTGATTTTCTTCAGGGAACGGCAGGTTCGACGCAGTTCCTGACGACGCCCACCTATCAGCCGGGAGTTAAAGCGGTAGACCTGCATCACTGCCTGCCTGATTTCATGACAAGAACGCTGGCTGGTGCCTTGCCCTGGTTTGATCGTAAAATTCCTGGTTTTGCCGATGCCGGCGCTGTGATGACGGGGATTGAAGCGCGTTCTTCGGCTCCCTGCCGTATCCGCCGCAGCCGCGAGACCTTCGTCGCCGAGGCCAATCCTGGTCTGTATCCGATGGGGGAAGGTGCTGGCTATGCTGGCGGCATCATGAGTGCTGCGGTTGACGGCATGAAAGCCGCACTTGCATTTTTAGACGAAACTGTGCATACTATTAAGAGTTAACGGGTAATAACCTGACATTATAGGGGGATTTTTCATTATGGCAAGATTATTTGGTACCGATGGTGTTCGTGGCGAGGCAAACATTTCCTTATTACCGGAGATGGCGTATCGCTTGGGGCGCGCGGCTACGATTTATTTCGGCAAGGAGTCTGAAGAGCAGCCGCTTATCCTCATTGGCCGTGATACACGCCTGTCCGGTGAGATGTTCGAAGCAGCGCTGACGGCAGGTATCTGCTCGGCGGGCGGCCGTGCTATGTTGGCCGGAGTCATCCCAACGCCGGCAATTGCCTATCTTGCCCACCGCCACAAGGCCAAAGCAGGTATCGTGATCTCGGCATCGCATAATCCGTTCTATGACAACGGCATCAAGTTCTTTGGCGGTGATGGCTATAAACTGCCGGATGCGGTCGAGGATGAGCTTGAGGCCATCGTTCATCAGCTGGAAGAGGATGATAATCTGGCCCGTCCGTCGGGAGAGCATATCGGTCATATCGAGTACCGTACGGATCTGCTCAACGAATATGTTGAATTTGTTCTGAGCACCTGTCAGGAGCGCTTCGATGGCATGAAGATTGTCATGGATTGCGCGAATGGTGCGGCTTATGAGGTTATGCCGCGTATTCTGCGCGAGCTCGGTGCCAAGGTCAAGATTATCCACGCTCTGCCGAATGGGGTCAATATCAACGATCATTGCGGCTCAACACATATGGAGTCTCTGCAGAAAGCGGTTGTGGAGAACGGCGCAGATTTTGGTATTGCCAATGATGGTGATGCGGACCGCTGTCTCTGTGTTGACGAAAAGGGTCAGATTATCGATGGCGATCATATCCTCGTGATGTGTGCACAGGATATGATGAAGAAGGGCACGCTGCCGTATAACACGGTCGTCACGACGGTTATGGCCAATATCGGTTTTCATAAGGCCATCAAAGAGGCCGGCGGCCGTGTCGAGATCACGCAGGTCGGCGACCGTTATGTGCTTGAGAATATGCTCAAGAATGGTTATAAGATTGGTGGCGAGCAGTCCGGCCATGTCATCTTTACGGACTACAGTACGACTGGCGATGGACCAATCACAGCCCTGCAGGTACTGGCCTCGCTCAAGCGCAGTGGACGCAAGGCATCTGAGCTGACGGCACTCATGACAACTTATCCGCAGCTGCTGGTTAATGTCAAGGTAGCAACGAAGGATGGCTGGGAAGAAAACCAGGCGATTGAGCAGGCTATCGAAGCCGGCAACAAGGAACTGGGCGATGATGGTCGTATTCTGGTTCGTCCATCGGGCACTGAGCCGTTGATCCGTGTTATGGCTGAGGGGCCGGATCAGGCGCAGCTCGATTCGATCTGTCACCATATCGCTGATGTGGTCAAGGCAGAACAGGGTTGAGTGAGTATGAAAAAAGCTATTGTTTTTTGTAGTTTTGGAGTCAGTGATGCCAGGGCGCGTCAGGCGTGCCTGGATGCTTCGGCTGAGCTGATCCAACAGCATTTTCCGGCGTTTACGGTCCGACAGGCCTATACGTCGGTCTTTATCCAGAAAAGGCTCAAGGCGCAGGGAATCGTCATTGATTCCCTGCCTGAAGCACTGGACCGCCTGCAGCAGGAAGGTTTCGAGCAGGTGATTATCCAGCCTTCACATCTGACGCCTGGTGAGGAGTTTGACCAGAAAGTGATGAGGGCGGCTGCTGAGGCTGCGGACAAGTTCCGCAGCCTCAGGGTCAGCCAACCTGTTTTTGCTGCACCGGAAGATTATCCACGGGCACTGGCAGCTATTCTGCCGGAACTGCCGCTGACGTCTGGCGAGCAGCTTGTGCTGCTGGGGCATGGTTCACCGCATCATCATAATCCGGTGTATGAACGGCTGCAGCAGGAGGCTGATCGACAGCACCTGCCGGTTCATGTTGGGGTATTGGAGCAATCCGATACCCCGGACTATGGCACTGTCCGCAGGCGGCTGCAGGCCTGTGAAGCGGATCAGGTTCTTCTTGCCCCCTTGCTGTTGGCCGGTGGTATGCATGTTACCTCGGATATGGCCGGGGATGCGCCGGAATCATGGAAAAGCCGTCTGACAGCAGATGGCTACACAGTTCGCACAGATCTGCGCGGGCTCGGCGAGTACCCGTCGTTCCGAGCCCTTTATCTGCGCCGGCTTGAGGAGCTGCTTGAGGCTGAATACTGAAAATTGAATAAACGGAATAACTCATAGCTATTAGCGATATGCCCATAATGTATTTTGTATTTTTTGAAAATTCATGTATACTATAAATGTAATCATTTACCCAACGGAAGTATATTGGGCAGTATTCTAAAATGAGGTGAGTTTATGTCGCAACCTGTAACAACTAATCCCTGGATCATTATGCTGATCAACATGACGGTCGTGTTCCTGGTGCTGGCCGCTTTGGGGCTTGTCATTAAGTTCATTCATTACATCGATCCGACTAAGTCAAAACTCGAGTCAGAGGACGAGACTGCGGTGTCCGATGCGCCGCCAGATCTACCCGCTGTTTCGGCCAGCCCGGAGCCAGTGGCGAACGGAGTTTCTCCTGAGGTCGTCGCTGTTATCGCTGCGGCTATAGCCAGCTATGGCTGTGAAGCCGGACAGATTCATTCCATCCGTCCGATTGAGCGCATGGGGTGGAGGACTTCTGTCCGCACGCAGATTACGCAACGGTCATAAGGCTGGAAGGGAGCGAGAATAATGGAACTTATCAATGCATTTTCCGTGTCGCTGCAGGCTGTCTGGAATGACAGTGGCTTTTCGGTATTTACCGTGGGCAATGGCATCATGATCCTGGTTGGTCTGGTGCTGCTGTATCTGGCGATTGTCAAGGAATTTGAACCGCTGCTGCTGGGGCCGATTGCTTTCGGCTGCATTTTGGCTAATTTCCCACGTACAGGTTTCCTCACAGATCCGGGACTCATGCAGGCCATTCATTATGGCATTGCAAACGAGATTTTTCCACCGCTTATTTTCCTCGGCATTGGTGCGATGACGGATTTCGGTCCGCTGATTGCCCGGCCGTCCACGCTGCTGATGGGAGCTGCCGCCCAGATTGGCGTATTTGTAGCTTTAATGGGGGCAATGTTCCTGGGGTTCAATGTGCAGGAGGCTGGCGCTATCGGTATCATTGGCGGCGCTGACGGTCCGACTGCTATTTATCTGGCTATCCAGATGGCACCACATCTGCTCGGTGCTATTGCGGTTGCGGCCTATTCCTATATGTCGCTGGTACCGCTGATCCAGCCACCGGTCATGAATCTGCTGACATCCAAGCGTGAGCGCGAGGTTGTCATGGAGCAGATGCGTCCGGTATCGAAGTTTGAGCGTGTCTGTTTCCCGGTCATATCGGCTATCCTCATCAGTCTCTTGCTGCCGCCAATTGCTTCGCTGCTTGGCTGCCTCATGCTTGGCAATCTGTTCCGTGAGTCTGGCGTCATGGATCGTCTGTCGGATACGGCTCAGAATTCGCTGTGCAATATCGTCACGATTTTTCTGGCGACTGGTACTGGCATGACGATGAGTGCGGAGGAATTCCTGATTCCGCAGACGCTGCTCATCATCCTGCTCGGCCTCATTGCCTTCATATTCGGTACGGCGGGCGGTGTCGTATTTGGTAAAATCATGTGCCGCTGGTCTGGCTGGAAGATCAATCCGCTGATCGGGTCGGCTGGTGTGTCGGCTGTGCCGATGGCAGCTCGTGTGAGCCAGCTTGTTGGCATGAAAGCGAAACCGGGTAATTATCTGCTCATGCATGCCATGGGCCCAAATGTCGCTGGTGTTATTGGAACGGCTGTTGCGGCTGGCACCATGCTGGCTATGCTCAAGTAATCCATAAAGAATATTGGCTCCTGCTGTGCTGCGGTACGGCAGTAGTTTTTTATTGGGGTGGAAGGGACATATATATGGGTGCTTGACAGATATCCTGACACGCATTATAATTAACGCTGATGGATCCATCATAATTTCATATGTAAAGGGAACAGGTGTCATCCGGTGCAAACCCGGATGCTGAAAAGAGAAGCTGGATGAGCCAGCACGGTCCCGCCACTGTAAGGGGAGCGAATCTGCATAGTTAAGTCACTGGGCTGCATACAGCCTGGGAAGGCGCAGAAGAGCAATGAACCGAGTCAGGAGAACTGCCTGTTTGACAATCACCGTTGTGCGTTGGGGAACGCACGCTACCTGCGAGCGATGGGGAGGAGATTTTCAAGCATATAGTTTTTATGCTGTTTTTGAAAATCGACGTCTTTCTGCCGTAGCGGAAAGACGTTTTTTGTTGCGAGTTTATTTGTTCTAGGAGGAAATTCTATGAAGAACTGGAAAAAGATGCTGGCTGCCGGACTGGCCTGCGGTGCGGTACTAAGCATGACGCAGCCACCGGCAGAAGCTGCGTATGAGCTGAATGCCCAGGTCAAGGCACCGACTATGGCGTTAAAGACTGCTTCGGAGATTGGTGTGCTGCATCATGAGAGCAAAGATCTGGCACAGAAGCCCAATAAGGATGCGATCGTCGTTATGACCTTTGGTACCACGTTCAAGGATACCCGGGCCAAGACGATCGATGCGACGGTTGCCGCTATTCAGGCTAAACATCCGAATACCAAGGTAATCACGGCCTATACGTCACATATTATCATCAAGCGGGTCAAGGAGCATGAAGGTATCGTTTACCCGACACCGGAGCAGGCCATGGCCCAGCTCAAAAAAGAAGGCTATACCCGTGTAGCGCTCGCTAGTCTCGATGTTATTCCGGGCATGGAGTACAACTATGATATGGGCGTCTATCAAAACTACAAGAAACAGTTTAAGAAAATGACGCTTGGTACCTCGCTGATGTATTGGCAGGGGCAGGAGGGGCAGGCCGATGATGTGACGGATACCATCAAGGCTTTTGCTACGCAGTTCCCTAAGCAGGGAAAGAAGGATGCGATTCTTGTCATGGCACATGGCACCCCACAGGTATCCAATGCCTATTATTCTGTTATTCAGGCAAAGATTGATGAACTGGGCTATAAAAATGTCTATGTCTACACAGTCGAAGGCTGGCCAAATCTCGAAACTGTAATGCCAAAACTTAAGGCACATGGCATCAGGCATGTCACGCTTATGCCGCTGATGATGGTTGCTGGCGACCATGCCAATAACGACATGGCTGGCAAAGATACAGATTCACATAAATCTGTCCTCGAAAAGGCTGGCTACAAGGTTGATGCCTACATTCATGGTATCGGTGAGAATCCAGCTGTTCGGGCCTTGTATGTACAGCGGGCTGAAGATGCCTGGAATGCCCTGGTGAAATAAAAGACCACATGATCCCGCCAGTAAAAGGTGCTGTAAACCCTAAGTCCGCCTTTTTCGGCGGGATTTATAGTAAATCCTGTTCGTTGACACGGGTGGGGGGGTGGTGTAAGATAAACAAGAATGAAATTTATGGAGGTTTGTGCACTTATGAGTGGAATATTTTATGGAATTGGCGTTGGTCCTGGTGATCCGGAACTGTTGACGATGAAGGCTATCCATGTGATGGAAAAGGTGGATGTGCTGATTGCTCCGAAAACGGAAAAAAAGGATGGCAGCGTGGCGCTTTCCATTGCCAGGCCATACCTTCGTCCGGATATTGAAATCGTTTATCAGGTGTTCCCGATGGTTAAGGGATTTGCGGAAAACAGCATTGGAGCCTGGGAACAGAATAAGCAGGAAATCCTGAGTCTGCTGAAGGCTGGCAAGAACGTGGCCTTTCTGACATTGGGAGATCCGATGTTCTATAGTACCTATATCTATATTTATCGGCTGCTGGAGCATGAGGCGGTTGATATCCGCACAATTCCCGGAATTCCCGCCTTTGCCGCCATCGGCAGTCAGGTAGGCCAGCCGATTGTCGAAGGTGATGATGTACTCGCTATCATTCCGGCAACAGCCAGTCCGGAAAAGGTGAAACGCGCCATGAAGGCCGCGGATAATGTTGTGCTCATGAAGGTCTACAAGAACTTTGACGAAGTTGCAGACAGCCTGGTAGAGCATGACATGGCCGAGCAGGCTGTTCTCGTGAGCCGCGCCGGTCTCGATGATGAACGCATCATTCGTGACCTGTCAGCCCATAGAGGGGAAAAACTCAACTATCTGTCCACTATCCTGACACGGAGAAACTGAGATGAAAAGGCAGATCAGCCTGCTGGTGATGGCGTTGTTGGCAGCTGTACTGGCAGGGTGCGGCTCTGCACCGGCAGCCGATATGAGTACAGGGCCGGCCTATGCTGTGATTACAGATGATATGGGAAGGACCGTGCGGTTACCGAAGAAGCCGGAACGGATTGTTGTGACATCGGCATCCTTCCTTGAGCCATTGGAAGCCGTGGATGGTGCGGATCTTGTTGTCGGACGGCCGGATTCGAAGACGAAGATGCCAGCCTATGCGAAGGATCTGCCCAGTGTCGGCAAGGTCTATCAGGCGGATACGGAGAAGATCATTGCCTGCAATCCGGACCTTGTCATTGTCAATAAAGGCATGAATGAGAAGCTGGTGGATACGCTTGAGAGCAATGGCATCAAGACGCTGGTGATCGATATGAAGAGTTACGAAGATGTGAAGCGGGAAGTCGGTATTTTGGCGCAGGTTACAGGAGCTGGCGAAAAGGGTGAGGCGCTGATTGCCGATATGGATGCCAGGATTCAGGCGGTTCGTGACAAGATACCGCAGGATAAGCGCTGGGTTTCGATTATCCATAGCACGAGTCAGGGATTGTCGGTCCAGCTGGATGGCAGTATTGGTGGTTCTGTGGCTAATATGCTCGGATGGACGAATGTTGCTGCCGGTACGGCACCGCTGGAGAATAATCCGGATGCCGCGCCGTACAGTCTGGAGACACTGGTTGATCAGGATCCGGAGCTGATTTTCGTGACCAGTATGGGAAAACTGGCGGCCATAAAAGCAGAGATGGACGAGGCTATGAAAACCAATCCCGCCTGGCAGTCTGTGACTGCCGTGAAGCAGGGCCGGGTGTATTACCTGCCGCAGGATCTCTTCCTGCTCAGCCCTGGTATCCATTATCCGGAAGCGGTAGAAACTATGGCCAAATGTGTATATCCTGAGGTGTTCAAGTAATGAAAGAAACGGCTAAGCCGATAATTGCAGATCATGGGATGGGGATTCAGAATAAGCGGCGGATATCACTTCTGGTGATATTTGCCGTTTTGGCCTGTCTGGGCGGTGTGGTCAGCGTTATGAAAGGCTCGGTGGAGATCCCGGTGCAGGAGATATTCTCCGCACTGGCGGGGCATGGCGCCGGGACGCATGAGCAGATCCTTATGAATATCCGGCTGCCCCGGACGCTTGTGGCTGCGCTGGTTGGCGTGAATCTGGCGCTTTCAGGGGCTATTCTGCAGGCGATCATGAAGAATCCGCTGGCGGACCCGCATATCATCGGGATTTCCTCGGGGGCCGGACTCATGGGAATCCTCGTGCTGCTTGTACTGCCGGAGATGGGCTGGCTCGTTACTCCGGCAGCTTTCGTAGGAGCTATGGGCGCTGCCATGCTTATCTATATTCTGTCATGGAAGAATGGTATCCGCCCCATCCGCATCATTCTGGCTGGAGTCGCTGTATCTGCCTTTTTAGGCGCGGGGATTTCGGCCCTGATGATCTTCTATAGCGATCGGGTGCACAACGCTCTGATGTGGATGGTTGGTGGCCTTTCGGCCCGCAGCTGGCCGCATGTCGCCATGCTTTGGCCGTATACGCTGTCGGGGGGGCTGCTGGCGTTGCTCTCAGCGCGGCACCTTAATATCCTGCAGCTCGGCGATGAATTGGCCAAGGGGCTTGGTCTGCGGGTGGAACTGACCCGCTTGCTGCTTACGGCGGTTGCTTCGCTGCTGGCGGCCAGTGCTGTTTCCGTGGTTGGTCTGCTCGGTTTTGTCGGCCTGATTGTGCCTCATGCTGCGCGGCTTATGGTCGGCTCGGATTACCGGTATCTGCTGCCGGCATCGGCACTGCTGGGCGCAGCAGTGGTGACGCTCAGCGACACGTTTGCGCGTACGGCGTTTGCACCGGTTGAGCTGCCGGTCGGCATCATCATGGCTGTGCTTGGTGCGCCGTTCTTTCTGTTCCTGTTGAGAAGGGAGCTATGATATGACACTGAAGGTGGAAAATCTGAATGTGAGCATTGCACAGCAGCCAATCCTGCAGGATCTGTCACTTGATTTTGCGGCAGGCCGGCGTACAGCTATTGTGGGGCCCAATGGTGCCGGCAAGTCCACGCTGCTGCGGGCAGTGGCCGGGCTCAACCATGATTATACTGGCAGCATCTGCCTGGATGGGCAGGAGATCCGTCAGCTGGCCCGGCAGCATATGGCACGAAAACTGGCTATCCTGCCACAGGGAGCAGCAGCACCCCCTGATACGACGGTTGGACAACTGGTCGATTATGGCCGTTTCCCTTATCGCAGCTGGTTTCGTACCAGCGACGTCAAGGCTGACCGCGAGGCCGTGACCTGGGCGATGCAGGTCACAAAGGTCACCCAATTCCGTGATCGTCAGGTGCAGAGCCTATCGGGCGGCGAGCGGCAGCGGGCATTTCTGGCTATGGCGCTCGCGCAGCAGCCAGAGACGCTGCTGCTTGATGAACCGACAACTTATCTGGACATTGCGCATCAGCTTGAGGTCATGAAGATTGTTACGACTATTAACGAAACTTATGGGATGACAGTTATCATGGTACTGCATGATATCAATCATGCTTTGCAGTATGCGGATGAGATCGCAGTACTGAAGGATAAGCATATTGTAGCTCAGGGGGCACCAGAGAAGGTGCTGACTGTGGAAATGCTGGCAAAAGTATTTGGGGTCAGGGCCGATATCTTCACGAACCGTCAGGGCGCAAAAGTGCTGTCACCGGTTGAACTGGTCTGAACCTGATAGAAGAATAAAGTGGCAAAAGGGAGCCTTTCTCGTCTGAGAAAGGCTCCCTTTTGTTGAGAATAATTATATATTATACGGGAATATGCTTGACAATTGTTATTGATATCTGTTATCATTACCAATGTGAAGAGAAATCATTATCATTTACATTGGTAAAGCATTCATAACAGGAGGCGGTTATTTTGACATTGAAAGATGGTAAGACTGGCATGACATTGAAGATCCAGTCCATTGCCGATTCGGAATTGAAGGAACGACTGATGACGATGGGACTGACACCGGGAACACAGGTAACGGTGCTGCGTTCGGCCCCGCTCGGAGATCCGATTGCTATCGGCGTACGATCCTATCACCTGGCACTTCGCCGGGCTGATGCGGCCCGTGTTGCGGTAGAGCAGGTCAGCTGAGCTGACAACAATAAATCGTAGTCAATACAATTCCAAGGGAGACGTGAATATAGAATGTCAACATTAGCAATAGCGCTTACCGGTAATCCGAATACCGGTAAATCCACCATATTCAATGAGCTGACCGGAGCACGGCAGAAAATCGGCAACTGGCCGGGCGTGACTGTCGATAAGAAAGTGGGCTATACCCGCTACAAGGATCGGGCAATTTCTATTGTCGACCTGCCGGGAACCTATAGTGTCAATGCGCGTTCACCGGAAGAGAAGATCGTCATCGATTACCTGTTGACAAACAAGCTGGATCTCGTGGTGGATGTCGTGGACAGCTCCAACATTGAACGCAACTTGTTCCTGACCATCCAACTGCTGGAAAAAGGCATTCCCTTGCTGATTGACCTGAACATGCACGATGATGCGGAACGGCGTGGCATCAAGATTGACTGCCACAAGCTTGAGGATGCTCTTGGTATGCCGGTCGTTCAGACTGTTGGCCGCAGCCATAAGAGTACACAAAAGCTGCTGGAAGTTTTCACGAGTACAGTCATGGCTGGATATCAGCCAAGTGCACTGGTTCGGACACATATTGACAAGGTCCGCGAGATTGAAGCTGGGAATCAGAGTGATGAAGCCAAGCGGGATGCACTGATTGAAGCTCGGTATGCACTGATCGATACCATCATGACTGCGGCGGTGGATATGAGTCATGTCAGCCGGTCCGTTTCCGAGAAAATTGACAAGGTTCTGGCCAATGGTATTCTGGCGCTGCCGATTTTCCTGGCTATTATGTATGCTGTGTTCCAGATCACTTTTACCTGGATCGGGCAGCCAATTGCTGATGGATTGGACAGCCTGATCAACGAGGATTTTGTGGAGTTCATGACCGATGCCCTGACAACGGCTGGTGTTGCTGACTGGCTGGTGTCGCTCGTCTGCGATGGCATCATCGCCGGTGTAGGAGCAGTTCTTACTTTCGTGCCGCTGATCTTCGTACTGTTTTTCTGCTTGTCGTTCCTTGATGGAACGGGCTATATGGCTCGTATTGCTTTTATCATGGACCCGATTATGCGCCGCTGTGGACTGACGGGTAAAGGCGTCATGCCGCTCATGATGGGCTTTGGCTGTGGCGTCCCTGCAATCATGGGGGCCCGGGCACTCGATTCAGAGAAAGATCGTATTGTTTCGATTCTGGTTACACCGTTCCTGACTTGTGGCGCCAAGCTGCCAATCATGGCTTTGTTTGCGGCAATGTTCTTCCCGGATAATGCGGCCAATGTTGTCTTTGCCATGTACATCGTGGGCGTGGTCATGGCCATACTGGCAGCTAAAGGACTGGGCTTATCCTTGTTCCAGTCGAAAGGCTCGACCTTCCTGCTCGAATTGCCACCCTATCGCATGCCAGCCATGAAGAGTGTGCTGCTCGAAACCTGGGACAAGGGCAAAGGTTATCTGATCAAGGCAGGAACGATTATTTTTGCTGCATCTGTCCTGCTGTGGGTACTCTCAAATTATAATTTCAGCGGTCCGTGCGAGATTGAAGATTCATTCCTGGCAACGCTTGGCAGCTGGATGTCCACTCTGTTCGTGTTCCATGGCTTTGCAACCTGGGAAGCCGGAGCAGCGCTGCTGTCCGGAATTATGGCCAAGGAAACCGTTGTAGCGACGATCGGCATCCTCTATGGAGCGGCAGATGTCTCGACGGAGGCCGCGGACGCACTGGACACAGCTGGTAAACTGATGGGAACTGGCATGGCGACTGGATTCACCTCGTTGTCGGCATTAGCTTTCATGGTATTCTCGCAGCTTTACACGCCCTGTGTGACGGCGCTGGGCACAATCAAGAAAGAGACTGGCAGCTGGAAATGGCTCGGGTTCTCTGCCGTATACATGTTCGTAGTGGCCTGGGTGGTCTCACTGCTTGTTTATCAGGGCGGCCGTCTGCTCGGCTTCTGATGATCTGAAAGGAAGGCTTATTATGGCAACCTATGTTTTAGGCGCATTGCTGGCCGTGGCATTTTATTTTGCCATCCGGCATATCTATCGGAATTTCCGCGATGGGAAAGAGGACTGCTGCGGTGGTTCCTGCAGTCATTGCTCCGCCTGTCATACCGTGGCTCCAAAGAAATAGAGATGAAAAAGCAGCTGGGCGTGCCTGCATCGAATGATGTGGGCTGCTCAGCTGCTTTTTGTCAGTGAGTCAAATGATTTAAGCGAAGCGGCGGTAGAACTCGCTGATGTACAGGAGCCAGCTGTGGGGGAAAATGGAGGCTGCAATTCGATGCAGGAACGACACCATATCCGGGGTGCAGACCTTCACGTGGTTGCGGGCCGCCCGCAGGGAACGCTCAGCGACTTCCGTCTGGCTGCAGGTCAGGGGGAAACCCTGGAAGATACCACTGTGATCGCTCTCGATTGCATGGGTAATAAATTCGGTATCCCGGACCCAGTAGGGGCAGACTGCCGTAACCTCAATGTGTTGTGGTGCGAGCTCGGCACCGAGGGCACGGCTGTAGCTCAGCAGGAATGCTTTAGAGGCAGCATAGGCGGCCAGATAAGGGATCGGCTGAAAGGCGGCACAGGAACAGATCTCCATAATGTGACTGCCGGCTGCCATGAAGGGGAGCGCCATCTGTGTCAGCGATACTGCTGCGCGGCAGTTGAGATCGATCAGGCGGGCGCTGGTTTCCCGGTCAATTTCCGTGCAGCGGCCGATGCGCCCAAATCCCGCTGCATTGATCAGCCAGCGGATCTCAGGTGCCGCTACTGCTGCCAGCTGCTGCTGGATGAGCGTCAGGGAGGATTCGGCTGTCAGGTCGCAGGGGATAAGCCGGCAGGTTGCTGGCAGCTCTTCTTGCAGGCGCTCCAGGCGGGGCTGGCGGCGGGCAATGAGCCAGAGTTCGTCAAGGTCCGGTTCGTTGCTCAGCAGCCGGGCGTATTCACGGCCGAGTCCGCTGGATGCGCCGGTGATGATGGCAATGTTCATAAACAGTTTCCTTCCTTGTCTGTTGGATTGTTTTTATTATATCGTAAAATCGAATCAAATGAAAATGAGTTTAGTCCGGTATTTCAGCGAAAATTCAGTCTTAGCTCATAAAATAAAGAATAGTTACAGCAGGAATAATGAAATTCCTAGCGAACTAATAAAAGTGTAAACAGAAAGCCTGCTATATTATCGAGGGCTGGTACCTGTTTACGGCAACAATCGAATCATGGGAGGTAGGCAGCATGAGGATCAGCAAACTGAGGAACATGTCAAAATCGTTGTTCTGGGGCGATAGACCTTTACCTGAAGACTCCGAGCTGAAAGGAGTGATTGAGAGCGATAATGGCCGGACGGGAGTCCTGCTGAAACTAAAAGACGGGATGTACGTGCTGGGGACGGCAGGTACTCTTCTGCAACTGAACCAGGATAAGATACGCCGCAAACTAAAAGAAGCCTAATTGCAGCCGAGGATAAAAAAAGACGCTCTTCGTGTGGAAGGGCGTCTTTTACTTAAGTTTTTCGTAAAATTACCGATATAAAAGACAGCACATGGATGTGAACAAGGAGGTGCACAATATGGATATGAGTATCGCCGCATTGTCGGTAGGGATGCATCAGAATCAGGCGAGTCAGGATATGGGTGTCGCTGTGCTTAAGATGGCTATGGACAATACAGGGACAGAGACAACCCAGATGCTTGACCAGATGACAGAGAGCCTTGATCCAAATCTTGGTTCGATGCTGGACATTCAGGCCTGAGCAGGAAAAGGAGCTTTGCCGACTGGCAGGGCTTCTTTTTATTCAGGTGAGCTATTCAATTACTGAAATCTATGATTGACGGATTGACCATAAAAGTATATAATAATGAAATGTAAATTAACTAGTTAATATTATATTGTAAATTAACTAGTTAATCTGTTGGAAAGAAAGAGGGAATGAAATCGTTATGAAAAAAGAGAAACTCTGGACGCGTGATTTTATTGCGCTGGTGCTGACGAATGGCTTGCTGTTTGCAGGCTTTCACTTTTTACTGCCGACCTTGCCAATCTATGTAGCCGGGCTGGGGGCTAAAGGCGCTGAAATTGGCTTGATTGCAGGGATATTTGGGTATTCTGCTATTTTTATCCGGTTATTTACAGATACGGGTGTACGTGCTTTTGGCAAGCGCAAATGCCTGTATGCTGGTTTGGTCTTATCTATCCTGGCAACCATCGGGTATGCTCTGTTTACGTCGATTCCACTTATTATTGCGGCCAGGGTTATTCATGGCTTTGGTTTTGGTCTCAGTACAACGTTTGCTGCGGCGATGGCAGCGGATGCGATACCGGCTGCGCGTCGTGGCGAGGGAATCGGTTACTTTGGACTTGGGAGCACTGTGGCGATGGCCATGGCGCCGGCTTTTGGCCTGACTTTACTGACTGATATCAGCCCGATTGCGTTGTTCCTGTGTTCGGGGGGATTGAGTCTGCTGGCAATTTTTACTGCCAAGTCCTGCCATACTCATGCGGAGCAGGCGGAACTGCCGGTACCGGCTATTCATTCTTCTATCCGTAATCGTTTGTATGAGTCGGGGACAGGAATTCCGGCTGTGCTTACTATTCTGTTCGGAGCGGCTTATGGCAGTGTCAATACCTTTATTGCGATGATGGCCAGCGAGGCCGGGATTGAGAGTGCAGGCCTGTTTTTTATTGTCGGTACCTGCTTTATCTTTATTTCCCGACCGTTCGGTGGACGTCTGCTCGATCAGAAGGGCGCTTTTGCAGTTGTAGTTCCGGGGGCGGTGCTTTATCTGGCAGCCCTGCTGATCATTATCCGCTCTACAAGTCTTAGCATGCTGCTGGGGGCTTCGGTTTTTTATGGACTGGGTGCCGGCTTGATGCTTCCTGCTTTGATGACCTGGATGCTCAATGCAGTCCGGGCTGACCGCCGCAGTGCGGCAAGTGCAACATTCTATAATATGCTTGATATTGGCACCAGCACGGGTATACTGGTATTAGGTGGTGTGGCCGGAAGTATCGGTTATATCTCGATGTATTGGTATGTGTTTGGTATCATGGTGTTGTTCCTTGTGTTCGGCGTACTTCAGCATTTTATCCGGCCACGGGAACAGAATCTGGAAGAAGTTGAGGACTGACAAGTTGGGAGTTGAACTATGGCAGAACAATGGGATGAGGCTGACGATGATCGTCTGATCCACCAATTGTATCAGACGGTGCGGACCTTTTCAAAGACACTGAATCAGGCAATCTCAGCATATGGCGTGTATGGGTCCGAGTGGACGGTGCTGAATCTGATCCGGCATCGTGAGGATTGCTCACAGGCTGTACTGATCGAATATCTCGGGGTAGAACCGGCGGCTATCTCCAAGACGCTGACGAAGCTCGAGAAAAAAGGCATCATTGCCCGGGAACTGAGACCCGGACATCGTGGTAAATTCATCCGTCTGACAGATAAAGGCCAGAAAATCTGTGAGAAGATCTCAGAAGTAGTGGCCAGGCATCGCCAGCAGGCTTTGGCAGCTCTGCCGGTATCCGGGCGCCGCCAGCTGGAACTGATGATGCGGCAGCTGCAGCTGGATTTGTCGTCAGGGGCTGGCAAAAGCTAATCTGTTTATCATTGACAGGACCGTTCAGATGCCGGATACTAGATAGTAGAAGGCAGTCTGCCAGCAGAGCAGATGCCGGTAAGAGGGGGCGACGGGAATGTGGCGAAAGGTGATATTGACAGCAGGCGCTTGGCTGCTGCTGGCTCCTGCCTGTCTGGCGGCAACGGTTACTGTGACCGGTCAGGGCGGATCGGAGCGTAGTGCACTGCATCAGGCGATGCGTCAGGCAGTCGAGCAGCAGGTCGGCGTAACGCTGGACAGCCGCAGTTATGTACAGAACTACCGGCTCATCAATGACCGGGTTTATTCACAGGCAGAAGGGTATATCAGAAGCTATGAGGTGCTTGAGTCCGGGCAGGCAAATGGTATCTATACGGTGAAAATCCGGGCGGATGTGCAGGAGCAGAAACTCAGCACGGCGTTGGCAAGCTATGCCCAGAAAAAAGCAATAGTCGGTGCCAATATGCAGGACCCGCGGGTGGCCGTCGTGGCAATGGACCAGGACGGTGTCCGCTATCCGGATCTGGAGAATGTGGTGACCGCTGGTTTGCGGGAGCAGGGCTTCACACGGCTGGTCGATACCGATCAGCTCGGAGCTTCTGTCCGCAAGCGGCTTATGTCTGCCGACTGGTCCGGTGACCATGCGCTCAGGCAGTCCTTGACGAGTCAGTTCCCGATGGATTATCTCGTGACCGCACAGGTCAATAAGGCAGTTGGCAGTATGGCTGACTATGCCGCGGTAGCTGGTTTTCAGAATTTAAAGAAGGCCTGGGTAACGGTGGCGGTCCGCATGATGAACGTGAATACTGGCGAGCTGATTTATTCTGGTAATTTTGCCGGTAAGTCTGAGCGCCGCGGTCCGAATGCGCTTCAGGAGGCCGTGACAGCAGCTGCTGCTGGCATACCAGAAGCGGTAGCTTCGGCAGCGCTGAATCAGGCGGCCAATCCGGAGCAGCATCTGACACTGATCATTACGGGCGCGAAGCTTGGCAGTATCAGTGCTGCAACGCAGTATCTTGAAGGGCTGGCCGGTGTCAATCACGTTTTTGTCCGCAGTACGAGTTTTGGTAATATGACGGTAGATGTGGACTTTCTCGGGACGGCCCATGATTTTGCTATATTATTAGAAGGCAATGGTCAGACCATCCTTGAGCTGAGCTCAGAGTATGTGAAGATTTAATAGAAATGAAAGTGCCAAGGAAAAATGCTTGACAGTGCGACTATGCTTCGGTATAATAACATTGTCAAGGAAAAAGCCTTGGCACTTATTATGTGATGAACAGGTGATAGGCATGATGGAGCAGTTCTTATATTTGTCGGCTTTGTTTGACCTTTATGGGGCTCTTTTGACTGAAAAGCAGCAGGAATGTCTGCGTATGCATCTGTTTGAAGATTTCTCCCTGTCGGAGATCGGCGAGGAGCTGGGAATATCCCGGCAGGCGGTCTACGATAATATCCATCGGTCTGAAAAGGCGATGGCATCCTATGAGGAGAAGCTGGGGCTTGCTCACCGCTATCAGGTGGAGCGGCAGGCGCTGGCACACGTGTATGAATCCATCGAAGGACTCAGGCAGCCGGGGAATGATGCGGCTGTAGACGAGGTCCTTGGCCGACTGGCACCATTCCTGGGGCACGGTCAGGAGGTATCGATTTGATATTTGAAAGTTTATCCGACCGCTTGCAGGAGACGTTTAAGAAACTGCGCGGTCATGGCAAGTTGACGGAGGATGATGTCAATGACGCCATGCGCGAAGTGCGGATGGCCCTTCTTGAGGCCGACGTCAATTTCAAAGTAGTCAAACAGTTCATTAAGACGGTCAAAGAACGCGCGATCGGGCAGGATATTCTGGAAACATTGACTCCAGCCCAGGTCGTTATCAAGATTGTTGATGAAGAGCTCACGAACCTCATGGGAGGCACGCAGAGCCGTATCAATATGAGCCCGAATCCGCCGACAATCATTATGATGGTCGGTCTGCAGGGCGCCGGTAAGACAACATCTGCCGGAAAGCTTGGTCTTGCCCTTAAGAAGCAGGGCAAACATCCGCTGCTTGTAGCCTGCGATATTTATCGTCCGGCCGCCATCAAGCAGCTGCAGGTGGTTGGTAAGCAGCTCGAGCTGCCGGTCTTCGCGATGGAGACGGGGACTGATGCCGTGACCATTGCCAAATCGTCTATCGAGTATTCGCAGTCGCATGTTAATGATGTCATCATCATTGATACGGCAGGCCGTCTGCAGATTGACGAGAAGCTGATGCAGGAGCTGCGGGATATCAAAGGCGAGGTCCGGCCGCATGAGATTCTGCTCGTTGTCGATGCGATGACTGGTCAGGAATCTGTCAATGTGGCACAGAGCTTCAATGAAAGCCTCGGCCTTGATGGCGTGGTCATGACAAAACTTGACGGTGATGCCCGCGGTGGTGCGGCGCTTTCAGTCAAGGCTGTGACCAATGTACCAATCAAATTTGTCGGTCTCGGGGAGAAGCTCGAAGCACTTCAGACGTTTCATCCGGACCGCATGGCTTCACGAATCCTTGGCATGGGCGATGTGCTCTCGCTGGTCGAGAAGGCACAGCAGACCTTTGACATGGAAGAAGCCAGGAAGATGGAGAAGAAGCTCCGCAAGGATGAATTTACCCTTGATGACTTCCTCAATCAGATGCAGCAGGTCAAGAAACTTGGCTCGCTGGAAAGCATTCTGGGCATGATTCCTGGCATGGGCGGTCTCAAGAAGCAGCTCGAAGGCCAGAATCTCGATCTCGATGGCAAAGAAATGCGTCAGATTGAAGCCATCATCAAATCGATGACACCGCAGGAACGGGCCGATATCGGTCTTGTCAACGGCAGCCGCCGCAAGCGTATCGCGCTTGGCTCCGGTACCCGCGTTCAGGATGTCAACAAACTCCTGAAGCAGTTCGGTGAGATGAAAAAGATGATGAAGAAAATGAAAAAAATGCAGAACGGCAAAAAAGGATTCCCGGGCCTTGGTGGTCTGGGGGGCCTCGGTGGGGGATTCCCCAAGATGCCATTCATGCATTGAATAAAGTTTAGTTCACTTTTGAAAGGTGGTGAATTTTCATGGCAGTAAAGATTCGTTTGAACCGTATGGGTGCAAAGAAGAATCCGTTCTATCGCGTTGTTGTCGCTGATTCCCGTGCTCCGCGTGATGGCCGTTTTATCGAGGTTCTCGGTAACTACGATCCGTCCAAGCAGCCGGCAGTTGTCAACATTGACGAAGCTAAGGTTCTTGATTGGATGAACAAAGGTGCTCAGCCGACCGATACCGTTAAAAATCTCCTCAGCAAGCAGGGCATCATGGCTAAGTTTGCTGAAGCAAAGAAAAACTAAGTAAATTGGAAAGAGGCTACGACATGAAAGAACTTGTTGAAGTTATCGCCAAATCCTTAGTGGATCATCCTGAGGCCGTCACTGTTGATGAAAAGCAGGAAGGCCAGCAGACCGTGCTGGAACTTCATGTTGCCGAGGATGACATGGGTAAGGTTATCGGGCGTCAGGGTCGTATTGCGAAAGCACTGCGTACCGTGGTTAAAGCCGCAGCCACCCGGGAGAACACAAAAGTCACGGTTGAGATTATTTAAATGAAAAGCGGCTGGCTCAGCTTTCACTGGGCTTAGCCGCTATTTCTATGTATATGCTGATTCAGCAGAAAAGAGGAACTGTCATGGATATGATTTCACTCAAGGTACCAGTTACCATCAAGGCGAAATTGACCGAGAAACTCAAAGCCAAGATCCTGAATGACCTGGAAGAGGGCATCAAGCGGGCTGAGCTGGAAGTCCAGCAGCTCAATCTGCAGGAGAAACGTGTCATGCAGGAGAATCAGCCAGCTGATCCGGAGCAGCCGACGGGCGAAGAAATCCAGCGTTTTCAGGCTATTCAGGGGCATTTTGGCGAGGAGCGCCAGAAGCGTCTGCAGTATCGTGAAGAGGCTATGGCCCGCAAAGAAGAGACGGAGAAGCTGGTGCTGGGCGCTGAGATCGTTCAGGGGACGCTCGAGCGTCAGGTTGAGGTTCATGTCGGCGATGATATGCGCGAAGTCATGAATGTGGAAGTGCTGGTGGAAGATGACAAGATTATCAGCATCCGCGGCTAAGAAGCCGGCAGCTGTAGACCGTGTAACCATCGGTAAGGTGGGGGCGGCGCATGGCATCCATGGAGAAATGCGCATTGTCCCGCTGACTGATTTCCTTGAGCGGTTTGAGACGATGACGGAAGTTATGGTCGGCGATGAACTGCTGCAGATCGAGAGCTGCCGATACCACAAACAGGATGTTCTCATGAAATTCCGTGAGTATCCGGTGCGGGAGGACGCGATGCACCTTACCGGCCGGCTGCTGACCGTAGCCCGCAGCGAGGCGGCACCACTGGAGGCGGGCGAGTTCTATACCTTTGATATCATCGGCCTGACGGTTTATGATGTGGATGGCAATGAACTTGGCAAGGTGGAGAATGTCCTGCGTACAGGCAGCAATGATGTCTATCAGACCAGGCTTACGGCTGGCGGCGAGCTTTTGATCCCGGCGCTTAAGTCTGTCGTGAAAGAGATTGATATCAAGGGCAGCCGCATGGTCGTTGATATGCCTGAGGAGATCTCCGATGCGCATTGACATGGTGACGATTTTCCCGGAGATGTTTGCCGGGCCGTTCGGGGACAGCATTACGAAACGGGCCGTAGATAACGGGATTCTCGATATTCATTTCACGAACTTTCGGGATTATTCAGAGGATAAGCATCATCATGTCGACGATACACCGTTTGGTGGCGGCGCCGGTATGGTACTTAAGCCAGAGCCGATGTATCGTGCGGTGCGTGACGTTCTGGCCAGGACGGCCGAGTATGCGGGCAGCCGGCGGGTACTCATCATGGACCCCTCGGGGCCGACGTTTACGCAGTCCAAGGCCAAGGAATTAGCTGGCTATGATCAGCTCGTGTTCATCTGCGGCCATTATGAAGGTTTTGATGCCCGCATTTACCAGCTGGCTGATGAGGCTGTCTCGATTGGCGATTTTGTGCTGACCGGTGGTGAGCTGCCGGCCATGGTGATTACCGATGCGGTATCGCGTATGCTGCCGGGCGTTCTTGGCGCTGATGATTCTGCACCCACAGATTCTTTCTATGAAGGTCTGCTGGGATTTCCTCAGTATACGCGTCCGCGCGAGTTTGAGGGCATGGCGGTACCGGATGTTCTGATCTCTGGTGATCATGCGAAGATCCGGCAGTGGCGGCGGGAGCAGTCCCTGCTGACGACTAGGCATTGTCGTCCGGATCTGCTGGCTCGGGCACCGCTCAGCGACAAAGACAAGAAGTTCCTGCGGGAACACGAATAACAGACGGGATATCCGTATAAGGAAGCGGTGACATTTCGCTCGATTTGTCACCGCTTCCTTATATCCTGTGGTAGAATGGATAGAGATACAATAAACGAGATGAGGAGAATGGACAATGAAAGAAACAGCGCTGACTGCAGCTATCAATACAGCGATACAGCAGGCTACCGGCCTGTGCGAGCAGAAGCAGTTTGAGGCAGCAGTTCAAAGGCTCAAACAGGAGATTGACCGCATAGAGAAACTGAATCTGTATCAGGATGGTCAGGCGGACTATTATGATTTCAATACGCTGATGGAGATGGTGATGTTTCAGACGCAGCATCCGGAAATTCAGCCTGTTGCGGACATTGAAGAGCCGCTCAATCGTCTCTATGCTATGTACGGGTCGATTCTGCTCGAGCTGGGGAAGCTTGATGAAGCTGGCGAGGCCCTGAGCATTGTGATGGACTGGGACCCGATGAGTGCAGACATCGCTTTTGAGCATGCAGAGGTATTCAAGCAGAAGAAGGATATGGAAGCCTTTAAGCGGCTGACGGCAGCGATATTTTCTATCGCCTACAAGCGCCGCGAAATCGCCCGCTGTTATCGCAATATCGGCTATTATTTCGTTGAACAGCAGATGTGGGACGAGGCAGTCGGCTGCTATTTGCTGAGCATGAGCTTTGCTGAGGCTGAAGGACGCTATCAGGCGGAGCAGGAGCTGCACTACATTTATGAAGAAACAAAAGGTGAGGCCGAGCGCCCATCCATAGGAGCTATGCGCTCTTATGGTGAGAAATATGGTTTTCCCATCGGCCCGGATGAGAAGGTCATCGAGACGGCTATGCTCTACGGCAAGACGATGCTGGCGCAGAAGAAGTTCCAGCATGCCTCTTATTTTCTCGATATTGCCTATAAACTGACGGAGAACAAAGAGATCAAACAGGTGCTTGATGGCGTGAATGAACAGCTTGCGGCTCAGCACTGACAGGAGGGATCATCATGCAGCCAATCCTGATCCAGGGGGCGATGAAGGTCGAGATGGGGACTTATCTTGACCATATGGAAAAAAAAGAAGAGCTTCTGATCGGCCAATGGCCGTTTGTCTGCGGCGTATTCCAAGGTATTCCGCTTATTATCTGCCAGACCGAGTGGGGGATGGCCAATGCGGCTGCCTGCACGGCACTGGCTATGGAGCGGTTCCATCCTGCTGCTGTTATCAGTCAGGGAACAGCTGGTGGACATGACCCTGAACTGAATGTATTCGATATTGTAGTAGCTGAACGCACGGTCAATGAGTCAGCCTGGCAGACCCGCTATGCAGCCCCAGGCGAGGGCGTGGATTATCGGGCTTTGAAAAAGCTGGGCGTGTTTGCTTATGATCATCAGCAGCAAAAATTCACACAGGAGGTCTATCATGCCTGCGACTCAGGCTGGGTACAGGCAGCAATGGATGCACAGGCTGTTTATAGGCGCGGATGCGTAGTCCGTGGTACGGTCGGCACTTGTGACAGCTGGAACTGTGAGGCTGACCGCGTGCTGTTCCTGCATGAGTTTTATGGCTCGTCCTGTGAAGAGATGGAAAGTGATGCGGTTGCCCAGATCTGCCAGACCTATGCCGTACCGTTCCTGTCAATCCGTGTTATCTCCAATACCGTGTTTGATGGCGATACGGACTGGGATCTCAGCGTCGGTCCTGCACTGCAGACCTATGTGCTGGCTGTGATCGCGGCACACCAGGCAAAATCATAATAGCTGTATCATGTCGGCAATAAAACAACGCCTACCTCCAGTTGTTGGAGACAGGCGTTGTTTTATTGCTCACATTTTGCCCGGAAGTTATTGAAACCGGCCTGAGCAATGAGATTGGGAATCTCTTTGGCATAGAGACGGCCGGAGAAGCCTTCGTGCGGCAGTGAGATGAGATGGGCAGATGGAGGGATAATCGGAGCGTACATCGGATCAGCAATGATCGTCCGAGCCTGTGCGAAGCGGGGAATCAGGTCCGTCTCGTCAGTAAGCTGCAGGCTGTCGGCACGCAGCAGTGAACGTTCGGTTTCGACCGGGACAATGACCTGATAGTGACCACAGCCGGCGGATTCGAGCGCCGCAGCCAGCGACTGGGCATAGATGCTTTCGCCGATAATGAGCTGTGGCTGCATGGGGGATGACTCAGCGGCCTGTGTATGGGGATTATCGGCGGTACCAGCAGTCATGGGAGTGGCCGGCAGTATTACGGGCTCTTCAGACAGCCAGGGAATACGGATTTTGTTATCGCTGGCGGATGCGCGCAAAGCGGCAGATAATGATTCCTGCATGGTTCCGACTGGTGTACCGATGACGTAAGGAATGTCTCGTTCCTGCTGCATGATCCGGGCAGCGCCGAGGCCGCCGTAGGTCACGACCAGATTGACGTCGGCCTGAGTCGAGTCGATGATGCTGTCGAGTGTTTCGCCCATAGCCCAGCAGGATTCAGGGAGGAAATCCTCTGCGGTCAGCCAGTCCTTCATCGCAGCATCCGCTCCGTTAAGGGAAAAGTCCTGTGGAGTAACGCCGAGCAGGTTCACCCGCAGTCTGTTGTTTTTGCCTGAGTCAGCCCCAGCTGGCTGGCCAATCCCGCGTGCAGTGTTTTGCTGGCGGCAGGCCCAGCCAGCCAGCCATTCGAGGGCATAGTAGATGCCGCGTTCATAGTAGTGCATACTGTTAGTCGGCAGTGTGAAGCAGGGAATGGCGGTCTTCTGGGTAATGATCCGGGCCAGGGCACTCATATCGGTGCCGATAAGGAAGGCAATCTGCGATGGAATAATGCAGATGAAAGCCGGTTGGAATTGCCGGGCAGATTCAATGATATCGCGGATGAAGCGGTCGTCGCGGCCAAGAACGGCGTCCTGCTCATTTAGTCCGGAGATAAAAATGAGGCTGTCTGTGTTGTACCAGCGGGGCTCATCATGAGTGGTATAGGTGGAATTGCAGCCGGACGGGTCATGCATGACGATCATGCCCCCCAGCTCAAAGAGCGCGGAGCACACACCGAAGGAATCGGCGGAATAGGTAGACAGGATATGCGCAGTCTGATGTAGTTTCATAGGCAGCAGGGACCTCCAAAGCCTTTACGGCTGATGATTTGACGGGTATCTTTGGGAATGAGGAAAGCCTCACTCATGGACCGGACCAGCCGCATTATGGCATCGATGCCATAATGGCCGCCACCTTCGACAAACTCGACAAAGTAGGGACTGTCATTGAACCAGGCTGCTTTTTGTCCCAGGCATAGTATCTTTTCGGTTGTGCCGCGAGTGAGTACCCGTTCATCGGGATGCTTGGCGGACCAGAGCTCGATTGAGCCGTGGTTCTGCTGGAGCCAGTCGAAATTTTGCCGGTCTTCAGGCGTTACGCCGTCTGCGTAAATCCGGCAGACATTGAAGCCGTGCTCACAGAGCATGCGGGCCAGGCTGAACGGAGCAAACGTGAGTGTATAGTCAAGGGCAATTGGTGTGCTGCCCAATTGCTCGTGCAGGGCATCTAGCGCCAGTTCGGATTCGGCGATACGGTGGCGGTAGTCTGGCAGCGGCACATGGATCTGCTCAGCCAGTTCTGCCAAACTGGTCAGGATTTCGTCGCAGCGCCAGTACTGGGGCAGGAACAGATAGTCCTGACCCAGCCGCTGCTTGAGGTCGCGGGCGGCCTTGTGACCAAATGGATTGCAGTAGATATTTAAGCAGCTTGCCGCCATCTGCTGGAATTCGGCATAGCTGTGGCAGGTGTTCATATCACGGATCGTCCAGCCGTTGGTCTGCAGCAGCTGGATGAGTTCACTGCTGGCATCTGTTGCTAAATTGCCGGACAGGATATTGCAGGTCTTTGGCTGTCGAGGCTGTGGGTGCCAGAGACGGTAGATTTCGCGGCGCAGCCGTTCCTCGGGGGTAATGCTGCGGGTCTGCCGGATCGGATCCATGATACATTGCGCGAAATCAGTGTCGGGAAAGCGTTGGCGCAGGGTATGGTAGACATATTGCAGGTCAGTACCCATGAAGTGATGGAAGCAGGCCGTGAATACCAGTACGACAGGCGGCAGTTTGGGCAGATTGGTCAGAATGTCGGTGATCCCATCGATGATGAGTCGTTCATTGTCGGTGCGGACGAGGTCCTTTTCGAGGAGTTCGATCGTGGAAAAACGGTCCATGGCGCCGCGCTCAGCGGCAGTAAGTACGACACCGCGCAGACAGCCGGAGGCGCAGATGTAGATCTGGTGTGCCTCCGGCAGCTGGAGCGCGGTATGGACGATGTTCCAGGTGCCACGGGCCGGTGGCGAGAATTCCAGCGTGCGGGGAAAAAAATTGTGGGGATCGGCGTCTTTCAGGAGTTGGCAGGCCCGATTAATATGACCGTTGATTTTTTGCAGCATGATATGTTCCTTTTTTTAGTGACAGGTGTCAGCAGATGCGGGGCAGAAGCTCACCGCCAGGTGCCGGAAGCATGGTTTTGGTTCCGATTTCGGTTGTCATGATGACCTTGCCTTTGCTTTCGGGGGCATCGATGACTTCGCCGATGATGGCGGCATCATGCGAATACCTGCTTTGCTGGAGGGTGGCAACAATCCCGGGGGCAGCGGACTGGGGGGCAAAGATGACCAGTCGTCCTTCGCAGGCCAGATAAAGCGGTTCGAGTCCGAGCATACCGCAGACACCGCGAACAGCCGGATTGACTGGCACATCTGCCGCATTGAGGCGGATGCCGACCTGGCTCTGCTCGGCAATTTCGTAGAGGACTGTGCCGACACCGCCACGGGTTGCATCGCGGATGACATGGAGGTCCTGACGGTCAGGGATTGTATCAAGCAGCGATTTGACTGTGCCCCAGAGCGGTGCACAGTCACTGGTTACATCGGCGTCGATGCTGAATTCATTGCGGGCCAGCAGGATGGTACAGCCATGACGGCCTACATCACCGGTGACAATGACCGCATCGCCCGGCCTGGCACGGTTGCCAGCTGGCGATGCACCAGCCTGGACTTCACCGATGCCGGTAGTGGTGATGAATACATGATCGACCTGGCCACGCCCGGCCACCTTGGTATCGCCGGCGACAATCTGGACACCGGCTTCAGCGGCTGTTTTTTCCATAGCGGCAGCAATTTCCTCCAGCTGTGCCAGCGGGAAACCTTCCTCAATCTGGAAGGCGCAGGAGAGATAGCGTGGGCGGGCGCCCATGCAGGCGAGGTCGTTGACCGTACCGCAGATGCTGAGCTTGCCAATGTTGCCACCGGGAAACTTCCATGGCGAGACAATGAAGCCATCGGTCGTGAAAGCCGCTCTTATCCCGCCAATCGGCAGGATGGCTGCATCATCGCTGGTGAATTCAGGATTGGTGAAATGCTGCTGGAACACGTCATGGATCAGTGCAGCGGTCTGGCGGCCGCCCGCACCGTGGGCTAGAGTCACCGTTTTATTGAGATCAATGGGCATCAGAATTTTCCTCCATACTGGTAGAATGCGGAACAGGCACCTTCGTGCGAAACCATGCAGGCACCGACCGGGTGCTCAGGATTGCAGATCCTGCTAAAGAGCGGACATTCGGGCGGTGTACATTGACCCTGCAGAATATCGCCGCAGCGGCAGGCCGGGCTGCCATGACCGTGCATGGCAGGGATCTGATATTTTACCCGGGCATCAAACGCGCTGCAGCTGGCCCGCAGCTGCAGGCCGCTTTGTGGAATGGTACCCAGACCGCGCCATTCGGCATCACATGGTTCCATAAGGGTACGGACAAGCTTTTGGGCGGCGCTGCTGCCGGTTTTGGTGACAACCCGGGGATAACAGTTGACGAAGAACGGCCTGCCCTCTGCCTGTTTGCGGATGATAACGGCCAGCGCAGTGAGGAGCTCGCCAGCCGTGAAGCCAGCAGCAACTCCCGAAATTCCATGGGTATGGACCAGCTGTTCCGGCAAAGCTGTGCCGGTGATGGCGCAGACATGGCCGGGATAGAGGTAGGCGTCACAGGCATCAGCCATGGCGAGATAGGCCTGATCCATGGTCTTGTTGGCCGTCAGCAGCGAGAAATTCGTGAGTCCCTGCGTCATGGCCCGCTTGACCGCCAGGCAGGCGGCCGGAGTCGTGGTTTCAAAGCCGACAGACAGGAAGACAACGGCTTCATCCGGATGCCCGGCGGCATAGGTCACGGCATCCAGCGGCGTATAAACAACCTGAACCTTGGCACCGGCGGCCCGAGCTTCGCCGAGGTTCTGGGCGGTGCCCGGTACCCGGACAAGATCGCCGAAGGTGCAGATCGTTACCTTTTTTTGGACAGCCAGCCAGACTGCTTCGTCGATGAAATCCGTCTGAGTGACACAGACAGGACAACCCGGTCCCGAGATGAGTTCAATATTTTCTGGCAGGAGCTGACGGATGCCCAGACGAAATATTTCGTGGGTATGTGTGCCGCAAACTTCCATGATGCGTAGTTTTGGGCCGCGGTAGTCTGTGATGATGCTGCGCGCTTCCCGCAAGCCTGAATTTATTTCAGAGGAACAATTCGTCAATTTTCTCAGTCCATTCCTATTCGTATTAATGAGCAGGATCAAAGGTCCTTCATGATCATGGCTGCTTCTTCCTGATCATCACTGGTGATCCTGGCAATGGCAATGCCGGCATGGACCATGACATAGTCGCCAGGGTCCAGTTCATCAAGCAGTTCAGCCGAGACTTCACGACGGGCACCAGAGGCATCGACAATAGCTGTGCCATTGGTGATTTTTATTACTTTGGCAGGTAAACCTACACACATGATGATCTACTCCTTCTCCAGTTGTTGATTATGATTGATATGCCACATAGCAGCGACAGCCTGTCCCAGACAGATTCCGCCGTCGTTTGGCGGGATAAGATGATGACGCAGTACGGTGAACCCCTCTGTCTGCAGACTCTTTTCGGCCAAATGGACAAGCAGATGGTTTTGGAAAACGCCGCCCGATAAAGCAACCGTCGCAAGGCCGGTCCGACGGCGGGTCTGACAGCAGGCAGCCGTAATCTGACGGGTAAGCCCCGCATGGAACTGCCAGGCAAGCTGATCGGCCGGGGCACCGGTCAGACGTGAGTTCAGCAGGGACTGGAATAATGCATCCGTGGCAAGTGTGAAGGGCATATCCGCGGAGGCGGGTTCATGGATCCGCGGTATTTCGGGTATATCCAGCTGGTCCGGCTGCTCTTTTTGCCAGCGCTCGGCGGCAAACTCCAGATACATACTGGCTTCACCTTCGAAAGTGGAGCATCGGCGGATGCCAAGCAGAGCGCTTATCGCATCATAGAGCCGGCCGGCACTGGTGCTGCGGATGGTGTTGACCTGATGATCGGCCATGAAGAACTGGGCCGTGAGCTCCTGGGGCGTGCAGAGGGCCAGCTGCTCTACGATGCTGGCCGTCTGCTCCTTGCTGCCTGTTAATGCGTATAACATGGCGACTGCTACCCGCCAGCCCTCGGTACTGGCTTTATCACCGCCAGCCTGCTGGAAAGGCTCGATGTGTCCCAGCCGCGTGAAGCCACTGTAGTCGGCCTGCAGAATCTCTCCACCCCAGATGGTGCCATCCGTGCCATAGCCAGTGCCGTCGAACGACACCCCGATGACTGGCGTATCCACATCGTTCTCAGCCATGCAGGCGAGAATATGGGCATAGTGGTGCTGGACTGGGAATAATGGGAGCCCGAGCTCGTGGGCGGCTGTTACGGTGTTATAGCGCGGATGCAGGTCGCAGGCAACGATCGTGGGTTCTGCCTCCAGCAGTGTCGTGAGACGGCCAATCGTTTCCTTTAGCGCCTGTACCGTGCGCAGATCGCTCATGTCGCCAACATAAGGTGATGGATAGAACAGGTTATTGCTTCCAACGCAGAACGTGTTTTTAAGCTCGCCGCCGATGCCTAGAACCTGGCCTTGCCAGTTGTTTTTGAGCATAACCGGAAGCGGTGCAAAGCCGCGGCTGCGGCGGATCATGTAGGGGCCGCCATCCAGCCAGTCCATGACGGTGTCATCGGCCCGGATGCGGATCTTGCGGTTGTGGGACAACATGAGATCGGTAAAGCCGCTCAGGGCATCAACGGCGCCGGCATCGTCCCGGCAGATTGGAGCACCAGCCGGATTGCCGCTGGTCATGATGAGGGTATCCGGCATGGTTATCGTGTCCGGATAGTCAAACAGCAGCATTTGGATCGGTGCATAAGGCAGCATAATACCAATCTTTGGATTGCCGGGGGCAGTCAGTTCTGAGAGCTGGCCCTCCGGGCGGCGGCGCAGCAGCAGAATGGGTTTCTGGTGGCCGGTCAGCATGGCTTCCTCACCATCATCCAGCAGACATTCGCGTTGGACGGCCGTCATATCACGGGCCATGATCGCAAACGGCTTGACCGGCCGGTGCTTGAGACGGCGCAGCCGGGCAATCGCAGTCGTATTGCTGGCATCACAGCAGAGATGAAAGCCGCCAATTCCCTTGATCGCTACGATTCCGCCAGCGGCGATCATCTGACGTGTGCGGGTGATTGCGGCGGCGCCGCGGATGTCCTCATCACCGATCAGGTATACTTCCGGCCCGCAGTCATTGCAGCAGACTGGCTGTGCATCATAGCGGCGTGTCTCAGGACTGACGTATTCCTCGTGGCAGTTCCCGCACATTGGAAATTCGCCCATGCTGGTGCGTTCACGGTCATATGGCATGGAATCGAGAATCGTGAGCCGGGGGCCGCAGGCTGTGCAGTTAATGAAGGGATGCAGGTATCGGCGGTCCTGTGGGTCAAAGAGCTCTGTCCGGCACTGGTCACAGGTAGCAATATCTGGAGAGACGAAAATATCTCCACGCTCTTTTTCACTTTCAATAATAGTGAACTGCTGGTAGTTTTCTGTTTCGTTCCAAGGCTGCGTGTCGACTTTCAGGATAGCGGAACGCTCTGGCGGCTCGGCTTCAAGGGCTGTGAAGAAGTCCGTCGCAGCGGCTTCCGTTCCCTGAACGAATATCTCGACATAGGGGCCTTTATTGCAGACACTGCCGGTAATCTGGAACCGGGCCGCCAGTCGGGCCACAAACGGCCGGAATCCGACGCCCTGGACGATGCCATAGACTTTTGTATGATAAAGTGGCATGATGCTCACTCGCTTTCAAGATGAATTTGGTGGCCGTTTATCAGCGGCTGCCACCAGATACCGCAAAATGCGGGAACGGGAGCCAGCGTCCTGTATAATTCTGCAGGGCACGGGCAAAGAGCGGATCGGCAATAATCACATCAGGAGCCAGACTGGTAACGGCAGCAATCAGATCATTTTCCTCGTGGAATCGCTGATCGCCCGTCAATTGCAGGGATGTATGCTGCTGAAACCACGTGGCGCAGGTTATCTTTAGCTGGGGGTAGGCAGTCCTGATGGTTTCGCGCAGCGCGTTGGCTGTGATCTGCTGATGTATGATCAGCACACGATGACCTGCAGCAAGTGTACTGGCTGCTGATTCACCCTGACTGGCCAGCCAGTCGGGCATCAGCGGATTGCCGATGGTATATGGAATCTGGAAGGTCTTTTCCAGATAGCGGGCAGCAGCCAGTCCGGCAGGGCTTACAACCAGATTTCGCTCCATGGCAGCGGCCGACTCGTAGTCATGCAGACCGTTTTCTGTGCCATAGATGAGCACCTGATTGGCACCCTGCTCCATGAGCAGGCGGCGTATATTCTGGCCGTCCAGACGGGAGAAATCCATCGGTGTAAATCCGAGGACACCGATACTTTGCGGGATCGTGGCATTGCACGGGGACGTGAATCGCTCAAAAAGTGCCAGCCAGGCTTTTTCCTCACCTTCGTCATAGAGTCGGGTGCCGTCGCTATTCACAGTGAGTACAGGCAGTTTCAACTGGTGTTCGCCCATGCGCTGCAGGGCCCGCAGGTCCGTGCCGATGATGGCCGGGACTGGCGTGCTGATGAGGGCAGCAAAACGGACCGGAATTTCCTGGCTGGCCAGCCGGATCTTCTGCAGCAAACGGTCATCACGGCCCATGATGGCATCCATATCCCTCAGCCCCGCACTGAAGACAGCACTGGTATTGCTCTCGCTTTGCCAGCGCGGCTCATCGAAACCACAGATGTTGCCAGCGCAGCCTCCGGCATCGATGATGATGACCATCCCGCCAGCCGGATAGAAGACACTGGCCGCACCACTGGTATCCGGCGCGAATGGGGGCAGGTAAAGTCGCAGTCCTTTCATGAGCAGGCCTCCTTCATGCGGGTGAACAGGTCGCGGACGGCCTGATAGCCAAACGGCTGCTGCTCATCATTCCAGCTTACGCTGCGGCTGTGAGGATGATAATATGCGGCGTCGACCCCCAGTGCAAAATTGACCGGACTCAGATCCTCAGCATAGTTGACCATGCTCGGTGACAAGTTCATATAGAGCCGGATATCCGGGCAAAGTTCAGCCAGCCGCTGGATGTAGAAGAAGTCTGATGGCTGGGGAATCGCATAGAGCTCTGCGACATGAAGACCGTAGCGCACCATGGCGAGTGCCAGCTCAAAGGGATTGGCGTTCAGCCGGCTGCCAATGCCAAGGATGATGTCCCCGTGGTCCCTGGCGAAGGAGGTGATAGCAGCTTTCGCTTCGGCACGATAGGGTTCATCGTTCAGCTTTGTACCCAGCACCTGCCCCAGACTCTGATACTGACGGCTGATCTTGTCCAGCTGGTAGAGACGTTTTAGCTCGATTGACGGAATTGACAACTGTTTTTGGAACCAGTCTGCAGCTTCAAAGGCTTCCGGATTCAGAACCAGATTAAAATTGGCTTCAGCCAGTTGCTGATACTGTTCATAATTATCGCAGCGGGCAATTTCCCGAACGGAGCGGATTCCGAGCGCCCGGAGCAGCGCATAGAGTTCACAGTCATCCATCAATGGGGAGAAATGGCCCAACAGATTCACCGCCGCAGGGTCTTTCGTTCGGGGTTCCAGCAGGCTGTAGATGGTCTGGCGTATTGCCGTCATTGGTGGCTTGCGACTGTCGCGGGTCAGTGCATACATGTAGCTGGGCAGTACGGGCAGCCCGCAGGCCTGGCTGGCTTTGCGGCAGACTCGTTCCATATCCGTGCCGAGCAGGGCATCAACACAGGTAATGCAGATCATGACGACCGAAGGCGGCGTACGACGGCTGGCGACAAAGGCCTTGACTGCTTCCGGCACTCTGGTCAGATGACGGCCCGTGACGATATCGTTCTCATCCAGCATGAAGTAGGCAAAGCGGTCTCCGTAGTGATCGGCAGCTTCAATGGCAGATGTGTTTCGGCCGCAGCAGCCGGGGGCAAGCAGGAGCATGATGCTGCCAGGAATAGCAAGCCCTGCCCGCTTAACACCGAAGCCCTGCGCACCCGGGGAGTTGAAATCAAGAGCAGCGGGCGAGTTATAGATGAGTCCTGTATCGGTCCGCAGTTCGCGGGGAATATTGTCGCGTCCAGCCGCAGCGAGATCGCGCATCGTAATAGAATATGGCTTATACAGCATAATGGCTATCCTTCAATAGAGCCTGCGCCAGGCCAATGAAGCGCTGACTGATGGGCAGGGACGGATCCCCTTCAATGACGGTCATTCCGCGTTCTTCAAAATCGTTAATCGCATCACTGCGAGGAATGTCAGCGACGATATGCAGGCTGCGCTGCTGGGCAAAAGCCTCGACCTTCTCGGTTTCCTGCGGGATATTGCGGCGGTTCAGAATAATGCCGCGCACTTTCGCATAGCCGCGGTCCGCAAAATTATCAACGGCGCTGGCAATGTTGTTGGCCGCGTAGAGGGCCATCTTTTCACCGGAGGTGACGATGAGTACATCTTCGGCATAGCCCTCACGGATTGGCGCAGCGAAACCGCCGCAGACGACATCGCCCAAAACATCATAAAGGACGATATCCGGCTGGAATCTCTCAAAGAGCTGTAAATCCTCGAGCAGTCCAAAGGTTGCAATGATACCACGGCCGGCACAGCCAAGACCGGGCGTGGGACCGCCGGTTTCAAGGCAGAGTACGCCACCAAAGCCGGTCCGGGAAATCTGATCCAGCTGATCCGGTTCTTTATCGAATTCTCTCATATAACTCATGACCGGCTGCAAAGGTTCGCCGCCCAGCAGGTTTATGGTCGAATCTGCTTTAGGATCGCAGCCAATCTGGATGACTTTCTTGCCCAGAGTGGCGAACGCGGCGGAGAGATTGCTGGTAATGGTGGATTTACCGATACCACCTTTTCCGTAGATTGCGATTTTCTGCATAACAGAACCTCCATTAATAGAATGACTGTTTATTATTATATCGTTTTTCGGCGGGTATTTCTATAGTTAAGGGAATTTTGTAAACCGATTTCCTATTATTCATGAATTAATGCAGTGTCTGTTCGCTAAGTTTGAAAAAATAGCATAAAAAGTTCTTTTTTGCGGAAAAAGGATGCTTTTTAAAAAAAAATGTGATAGACTAAGGGTATCGGTAGGGAGCTTGTCCGAATATCCCATCGGTGAGCATCGAAACCTATCGGTCTCTTCTCTGAAAACTTATCCCAGTTTTCAGAATCCCATTTCCTTACATCTTTTTTTAGAAGAACTTCGAGTCAGTGGATTGATGACGGTTCTTCGCATTTTTAGGCATTCTCATTCAGGAGGATGCCTTTTTTTGTGCCTGTAAATATGAGAATATTGTTAAAAACAAGTGTATCTATGTAAAAAAAGCACGCTTATTCCTTATGCCATGCGGTTTCCGTCATATCTGAAAAAAATCTGTAAAACTCGTGATTTTTTAATCGAAAAAGTATTGTCAAGGGACACGGAATAGATTACAATGAAGGCACAAATCAAGGATAGTTGCATTTATATTATTTAATTATTTTATTCTTATCAGGAGGAACCCAAAATGAAGAAGGCGCTGGTCATTCTCGTGGCTGCCGTGTTCATCGGCTTTGCTGGCATGGATTGCGAGGCAGCAGAGAAAAATTATGAACTCATCGAAGCAACTTATACCGTACAAGAGGGCGATACGCTGAACAATATCGCACAGGAGTACATGGCAAAGAACAACTACGGACCCAGAGAAATCCGTGAGTTCACTGCTGGCATTAAGGAACTCAATGACTGGTTATTAAACCGCGAAGCCAAAGCAGGCGACGAACTGCATATCAATTACTGGATCAAGAAATAGATGATAAAGAAACTCCCGAATGAGTGATAAAGACCATTCGGGAGTTTTTTATCATTTGCAAGGTTATTCGCTGATATAATGATATAGAAAAGGAAAAATGTCCTAATTTGTGGTATAATAGTATTGGTGGGGAGAATCCACTGGATTATTGGTGTGCCTCTCAGTTGAGAGGGGTCCTGCCATGAAATATGGTATTGTATTGATGTCTAAGAATGAGCTGCTATGTGACTCGCGAACCAATAAACCAGTTACTTTTGTCGATAAAAGGCTGGCTTGGGAAGCAGTAAGAGATTATGATTCAAGTGGAGCAGACATGATTGTAGTGGATATTGCCGAATGGGAAAAGTTATGTCAGGAGTCAAAGTTGATTTCCGGCTGGCTGCGGTAGTGTCAGATTGAGGCTGTCAGGTACATGGTAATCCGAATACAGCGAAGGCGCATCGTAGCTTGACGATGCGTCTTTTTAGTACGGACTGCAATAACTTTGCAAGGGTTATGCCAAAATGGTATAATGTCTGAGGTAAATGGTCACTTTTACACAGGCGGCAGCAGCCGCACACAGGAGGTGTCACTTTGACACAGTTTGACAAACGCAATATTACAATGATGATGGATTTTTATGAGTTGACGATGGCTAATGGCTATTTTCAGGATCATGATAAAGATGTCCAGGTTGCTTTTGACGTATTTTACCGTGCGAATCCTGATGAAGGTGGTTTTGCTATTTTTGCCGGTCTGGAACAGGTAATAGAATATGTAGAGAATATGGTGTTTTCGGCCGATGATGTAGAATACTTCCGGCAGCAGAACATGTTCTCGGAGCAATTTCTTCAGTATCTGGCAACGTTTCATTTTTCGGGTGATATCTATGCCATGCCAGAAGGAACAATCATGTATCCTAATGAGCCTTGTATTACCGTGGTTGCTCCACTGATTGATGCGCAGCTGGTGGAGACGGCAATTCTGGCACAGGTCAATCACCAGTCCCTGATTGCAACGAAGGCCCGCCGGATTGTCCGGGCGGCCAATGGGCGTGCCGTATCAGATTTTGGGGCGCGCCGCGCTCATAATATTGATGCAGCTACCTACGGCGCCCGCGCAGCCTATATCGGCGGTGTGGTCGGGACCGCTACCGTGTCAGCTGGCCAGCTGTTCAATATACCGATTTCCGGGACAATGGCACATAGCTGGGTGATGTTCTATGGCGATGAATTCATGGCGTTTAAGAAATACGCAGAAACCTATCCGGATGCAACGGTATTACTGGTAGATACCTATGATGTTATCCATTCAGGAATCCCCAATGCGATTCGGGTAGCTCATGAGATTCTTGAACCGATGGGCAAGCGTCTGGCTGGTATCCGTATCGATTCAGGCGACCTGGCGTATCTTTCGAAGCGTGTTCGCAAGATGCTTGATGCGGCAGATCTCAGAGACTGCAAGATTGTGGTATCAAACAGTCTGGATGAGTTTACGGTTACATCGCTGCTGGGGCAGGGGGCCTGTATCGACAGTTTTGGCATTGGTGAACGCTTGATTACAGCCAAGTCTGAGCCCGTGTTCGGGGCCGTTTATAAGCTGGCTGCTGTCGGTGAGAATGGCGAATTTGTGCCCCGGATCAAGGTTTCGGAGAATGTCGAGAAGATCACGAATCCGGGGCTCAAGGATCTTTACCGTGTTTATGATAAAAACGGGCATGCTGTAGCGGATCTGCTGGCTGCCTGTGGCGAGGCGGTTGATTTTTCCAAGCCGTATCGCTACATTGATCCTCAGAAACCTTGGAAGAATCGTATGTTTGAAGATTGTACGCTCAGAAATTTGCGCCGGTTGTATGTGCGTCAGGGGAAGCGAACCGAGCCGCTGCCGACGCTCGATGAAATCCGCAATAATGTGAAGCGTCAGCTCGATGAAGAGATTTGGCAGGAAGAGCAGCGCTTCGAGAATCCGCATCGTCATTATCTGGATATGACACCTGCATATTATGAACTCAAGATGGAACTGCTCTCCAAGACGCGCGAAGAGCATGCCTGAAGCATCATGGAGGATATGTCTATGTTAACAGGAAAAACCCGAAACCTTGGGGTAATGGGCTGGCCAATTGCACATTCGTTATCCCCGGTCCTGCAAAATGCGGCCATCGTGAAGGCTGGGCTGGACTATGTGTATACCGCTTTGCCGGTGCGCCCGGATCAGCTGCCTGAGGCGGTGACCGGACTTAAAGCGTTGCAGTTCCGGGGCTGGAATGTTACAATTCCGCACAAAGCAGCGATCATACCGCTGCTCGATGAAATTGATGAAGACGCGCGGATGATCGGAGCGGTCAATACGGTAGTCAATGACGATGGAAAACTGATTGGTTATAATACCGACATGACCGGCTTTATCCAGGCACTGCTCGATCAGGGGTTCAATCCGGCCGGCAGAGAGGTGGTACTCCTTGGTGCTGGCGGAGCGGCTCGGGCTGTTGTCTGGGGCCTTATTAAGGCAGGCGCCAGGGGGATTCATATCGGTGTACGCAGCCCTGAAAAGGTGCAGCCGCTTGTGGATGAGTTCCATTCCTATGGTGCCTTGGATGTGTCTCATTGGGAAAGTAAAACGTTTCAGCAGTGGCTGCAAACAACGGATCTGCTGGTCAATACGACCCCTTTGGGGATGACGCCGCATCTGGATGGCATGGCGCCGGTTGACTGGTCAAAGGTCAATCCCTCGGCGTTTGCCTATGATATCATTTATACGCCGGCTGAGACGCGGTTTCTGCGCGAAGCCCGGCTGTGCGGACATGTGACGCTCAATGGTGAAGCTATGCTGGCTGGCCAGGGAGCGGCTGCGTTCCAGCTTTGGACGGGGGTTCGTCCAGACCTTTCCCTTATGAAACAGAAACTGCGCGAAGCCTTGCAGTGATTACATATTTATAGCATCAGTAAGCCTTCCACAGTAATGGGGAAGGCTTTTATTTCCGCTTTATTTATGTTATGATATAAACTTGATGGTAGTGTGTGTACACACTGCCTGGATATTGCCAAAATAGGAGGTTTTTATTTGGCTGCAATTACCTATGAATTAGTCAAGAAGGACGAAAAGACAGGAGCTCGTGCGGGTATCATCCACACGCCGCATGGCAGTTTTCCTACACCAATCTTTATGCCTGTTGGTACACAGGCCAGTGTCAAGGGCGTTTCGCCGGAGGAACTGAAAGATCTGGGGGCGGGTATCATCCTCTCCAATACATACCATCTGTTCCTGCGTCCAGGCATGGAACTGATCAAAGAGGCTGGCGGACTTCATAAGTTCATGCATTGGGATCGTGCCATCCTGACAGACAGTGGCGGATTTCAGGTGTTCTCACTTGGTGATCTGCGCAAGATTACGGAGGAAGGCGTGACTTTCCGCTCGCATATTGATGGCTCGAAGAAATTCCTGTCACCAGAAGTGTCAATGCAGGTGCAGATGTGTCTTGGCTCCGATATTGTCATGGCTTTTGATGAGTGTGTGCCCTATCCTGCTGATCATGACTATGCCCGTAAGTCCAGTGAGCGTACGCTGCGCTGGGCGGAGCGCTGCCAGAAGACGATGACGGCACCTCATCAGGGACTGTTTGGCATCGTGCAGGGCGGCATGCACAAGGATTTGCGCAAATGGCATGCGCAGGAACTGGTAAAAATGGATTTCCCAGGTTATGCGGTTGGTGGATTGTCGGTCGGTGAACCGGCCGATCTCATGTATGAGATGCTGGAATATTCAACCTCACTGCTGCCTGAGAATAAACCACGCTATCTGATGGGGGTCGGCACGCCGGATCATCTCGTTGAGGGGGTTATGCGTGGTATCGATATGTTTGACTGCGTTTATCCGACGCGGGTAGCACGTAATGGGATGGCAATGACATGGACAGGACGGCTGGTCATGAAAAATGCCAACCTGACTCACGATCATCATGTTATCGAAGATGGCTGCGGCTGTTATGCCTGCCGTAATGGTTATACACGGGCCTATATCCGTCATCTGGTACGGGCTGGCGAAATCTTTGGACTGAGGCTGTTATCGCTGCATAATCTGTATTTCCTTGAGGAATTTGTGCGCCGTATGCGCCAGTCGATTATCGATGGACAGTTCAGCGAGTTCCGCCAGGAGTTTTTGGCGGATTATCACAAAGGGTCACAGAAAAAGTAGAATGCATAGAAGGAGTGTTGTCTTATGAGTCCGGAAACGATAGCTGCCCTGGGAACCTGGGGCCCAATCATTATTATGGTACTGATTTTCTATTTTCTGTTGTATCGTCCACAGAAGACGGCACAGAAGCGCCGCCGTGGTATGCTTGACAGCCTGGAAAAAGACAATAAGGTCATGACGATCGGAGGGATTTATGGTACGATTGTCGATATTGACGAGAAAACCGTAAAACTGAAGATTGCTGAGCATACGGTCATTGAGGTGGCCAGATCCTCAATCAATGCTAATATTTCCCAGGATAAACAGGCGTAATCATGGAGATCGCTTCTGCAGTGAAAGCTGCGAAGAAAATGCTGCGACAGTCGGTGCTGGCGGCTCGCCGGGCGATGTCGCCAGCAAGCCGCCAGGCAGCCAGTCGGCAAATGCTGACAGAACTTTATACCCAGCCTGACTTTGTGTCGGCGAGGACTGTATTCCTTTATGCATCGATGGCCGATGAAGTGCAGCTGTATCCGCTTATGGAACAGTGTCTGCTGCTCGAAAAGACGGTGTGCCTGCCCCTTATTACAGGACCGGGCACAATGGACGCGGTAAGACTGTCGGCTATGGATGCACTGGTACCGGGGGAGTTCGGAATCAAAACGATTGATCCGGTGCAGTGTGAACTTGTACCGCCGTCGGTTATTGATTTGATTGTAGTGCCCGGCGCAGCCTTTGATGACCGGGGCAGACGTCTGGGACTGGGCGCTGGCTATTATGATCGTTTCATGGCCGAACGGGCACCACAGGCCAAACGGATTGCATTGGCGTTTGACTGCCAGCTGGCAGATTGTGTACCTGTAGAACCACATGATCAGATTGTCGATCTGGTTATTACCGAGAATAGATGCCTAAAAGTGAGTGATGGAATGTGGAAATAAAGATTGGGTTAGCTAAGACTGCTAAATATGCCACTGAGGTCTGTGGTGATACCTGTGATGTCGTCGAGCGGCCGCATGGTGGTATCTCGGCAATTATTGCTGATGGGCAGGGAAATGGCTTGTCCGCTCATCATACAAGCGGCTGGGTGGTCAACAAGGCGGTCCAGCTCATTGCTGATGGAGCACGCGATGGTGCTGTAGCCCGGGCTGTACATGATTATCTTTATGCGATGAAGGACAAGAAGGTTTCTTGTACGCTGACTGTGGTCAGTGCAGATCTTGATACTGAAACGGTGGTCATCAGCCGCAACTCAAACTGTCCAGTCCTTATCTGGACGGAAGAATATGAGACGGTCTACGATGAGAACGTGGAGCCAATCGGGGTTAATCGGCACATGAAGCCGTTGATGTATGAGATTCCGCTTGAGCCGGGGATGCTGATTGTTTCCTATACTGATGGTATTGCCCATGCGGGGAAGAAACGTACTGGGCATCCGGCAGAATTCACCAGGATTCAGGAAATCGTTCGCCAGAATGAAGCCGCAGATGTTTCCTTTATAGCCAAGAGCATTATGGATTATGCCTTGACACTGGATGCAGATAAGGCTTCTGATGATATGACGGTACTGGTTATGGGTATCACGAATGGGTCAGCCAGTTCGCCGAAGATTGAACAGATGGAAATCACTTATCCTTATTGATGGGATCTAAATGGAGCATGGTATTATGAAAATCGCGATTGTCGGTGTCTGTGCCTCGGGGAAAACTACGTTGGTAGCTGGACTCAGGGCGGCAGGTTATGATGCTTATAATGTAGCGCAGGAGCATTCCTGTATCCATGATTTCTGGTCGAAGCATCAGCCTGATTTGTTGGTGATGATTGATGCGACTATGCCGGCCATTCATCAGCGGCGGAAAGTCTACTGGGATGAGAACCGGCTGGCGGTACAGCATCAGCGGCTGGCTGATGCACGTGAGCATGCCAATCTTTATATCCAGACTGATGCCCTTAGTGCGGCAGCGGTTCGGGCGCGGGTTATCGCTTTTGTTAAGGAATGGGAAGCTGGAAAGGCAGACAAACTTGCCTGAATGCTTTTTCATCATATACCGGATGCAGAGGAATGCATTCAGGTTTATACGAAACCATAGAAAGGGTTGAATCCATTGAGAAAAGACAGTCTCATGAAACTGATTGTCTGTGTCGTTGCTATCATCGGCATTTTTGTCGCTTTCGTCAAGCCACTGGCATTTTCCATTCGCCAGGGCCTTGATCTGCAGGGCGGTACGCATGTTGTACTGGAAGCGGAGGACACAGACATCGCAAAAGTAAATGATGATGCCATGAATCGTGTGGTTACCATCATGGAGAAGCGTGTCAATGCGCTTGGTCTTACGGAGCCGATCATCCAACGCGAAGGCGAGCGTCGTGTCATTATTGAGCTGCCGGGGGTCAAGGATCCGGATGCGGCGATTCAGACAATTGGCAAGACGGCTATGCTGGAATTCAAGGATGAGGATGGTAATACTGTCCTTACCGGTACTGATCTGAAGGATGCACAGGCTTCTACGAACCAGCAGAGTGGTCAGAATGTCGTCAATCTTGAGTTCAGCGACGAGGGTGCCAAAAAGTTTGCGGATCTCACGACAAAGAATGTAGGGCGTACGATCGCAATCCTGCTTGATGGAGAAGTGCTGACAGCACCGAATGTCCGTGAACCGATTCTTGGCGGCAAGGCAGAGATTTCTGGACAGAAATCGTTGGAGGAAGCTCAGAATCTGGCAGTGGTATTGCGCAGTGGTGCTCTGCCGGTTAAGGTCAATATCATCGAGACGCGTACGGTTGGACCGTCCCTCGGACAGGATTCCAAGGATAAGTCCGAGATGGCGTTTGCCATTGGTATTGGCGCGGTGCTGCTGTTCATGATCCTGTTCTATCGTCTGGCTGGTTTTATTGCCGATGTTGCCCTGATGGCTTATACGGTCATGCTGCTGGGGCTCTTATACCTTATGGATGCGACATTGACGCTGCCTGGTGTGGCTGGTATCATCCTGACAATTGGTATGGCGGTTGATGCTAATGTACTGATTTTTGAGCATTTCAAAGAAGAGTATCAGACGCAGGGGAAGTCATTGCGGCTCGCGATGGATTCAGGGTTTAAACGTGCGTTTACGACTATCTTTGACTCGAATATTACGACCATCATAGCTGCTGGTGTTTTGTTTTTCCTCGGAACGGGTACGATTCGAGGGTTTGCTATTACGCTGGGTGTTGGTACAATACTGTCGATGTTTACGGCAATCACGCTGTCGCAGTATATGCTCAAGCTCATGATTAATTCAAAGGTATTTGATAACCCAAGCGCCTATGGTGCTAATGGTTACATGCTTTGGGGAAAGGAGGATATGAAGAATGAAAAAGTTTGATATTGCCGGACGTTCCAAAGTCTGGTTCATCATGTCGCTCCTTGTCATCATTCCGGGTATCTTCTGCATGTTTACCAAAGGCTTTAACTTCGGGATTGATTTTATGGGCGGCACAATCATTGATATGAAATTCGAGCAGCCGGTAACGATTGCTCAGGTTCGTGCCAGCTTGGCGAAGTTCGGTCTGGACGGGGCAACGATCCAGCTGTCAGGCGCACAGTCAGATGTTCTGGAATCACAGGACGTCATGGTCCGTGCAGCGGATATGGAAGAAGACCAGCGCAAGGCGGTCATGGCCACACTTAAAACGGATGTGGGCGACTACACGGTCCTGCGTGAAGAGAAGGTCGGCGCCACAGTCGGAAATGAGCTCATTACCAACGCGCTGTTAGCCCTGCTGGTCTCGTGGGCGCTCATCATCCTGTATGTTGCTTATCGTTTTGAGTGGCGTTTTGGTGTAGCGGCGGTGCTGGCACTGATCCATGATATTCTGATTGTCCTGTCGGTGTTCTCATTGACCGGGCGTCAGGTGGATTCGTCCTTTATAGCGGCGCTGCTGACGATTGTCGGCTATTCCATTAATGATACAATTGTTATTTTTGACCGTATTCGTGAGAATCTCAAGCTTCATTTTCGCCGGGGCGGCGATGTGGTCCAGCTGGTCAACACGTCGATTCTGCAGACGCTGACACGTTCGTTGTATACGGTGTTCACCGTGCTGTTTACCACGCTGGCCTTGTATCTTTTCGGTGGTGATACGACCAAAGATTTTGCCTTTGCATTGCTGGTTGGCTTTGCCTGTGGCTGTTATTCTTCGATTTTTATTGCCAGCCCACTGTGGATTATATTCCGCCAATGGGGAGATAGGCATAAAGCTCAGCCAAAGGTTGCTGAAGCAAAATAAAATCAGGCTGAATATAAAGAAGCTCATCCGGACGTGGATGAGCTTCTTTATATTTAATCAAATGACAGAGATAAACCAATACGGTATGGCCGGGATTGGGAAATTTACGGTTTACGACGAACTAAATTTCATGTAAGATAGTATCCAGGAGTTGTAAACAAATGTTAAAACAATGGAAACTTTATGATACAGTGCCAGATGTTGCTGATTTGGCTAAAGAATTAGGTACTACCGAGATGGCAGCCGGGATATTGTGGCATCGGGGTTTGCGGACCGTGACGGAGGCAGAAGCGTTCCTTCATCCGGAGCAGCAGCCGTTTTATGATCCGCTGCTGATGAAAGACATGGATAAGGCTGTGGCCAGGATTCGCCAGGCCATTGACCAGGAAGAGAAAATTACCGTCTATGGGGATTATGATGTTGATGGTATGACCGCGACATCGCTTTTGCTGCATAATCTGCGGGCGCTTGGTGCGCAGGCGGATTTCTATATTCCGGAACGGCAGAAGGAAGGCTATGGATTTAATCTGTCGGCGCTGCAAAAGCTGGCGGCGGAGGGAACGAAGCTGCTGGTGTCCGTTGATTGCGGCGTTGCCTCAGTGGCTGATGTTGCGGCAATGCAGGATACGCTCGATATTATCGTTACGGATCATCATCTGCCGGGGGCGCAGTTGCCACCGGCGGTGGCAGTCGTGAATCCGCATCGTCCGGACTGTCCGTATCCAGATAAGGAACTGGCTGGTGTCGGTGTGGCGTTTAAGCTCTGTCAGGCGTTGTGGCAGGAGCTGGAAGGGGAAGCCTATGAGCAGGATCTTGAGCTGGCTGCCCTTGGGACGGTAGCAGACATTGTTCCACTGCTGGGAGAAAATCGCAAGATTGTGAAAATGGGTCTGGCTCGTATGAAAGACTCTGCTTTTGCTGGGATTCAGGCACTGATCGATGTTGCCGATATTGGAGATCAGCAGCTTAATGCCGGGCATGTCGGTTTTCGGCTGGCCCCGCGGCTCAATGCCGCTGGCCGCATTGGTTCGGCTCGTAAGGGCGTAGAACTTCTGCTGTCAAAGGATAAGGAAACGGCCGATGCATTGGCTATGGAGCTGGATATACTCAACAGCCAGCGTCAGGCAATCGAGCAGGATATTTTGCAGAAAGCAGAGGAATCGCTGGCTGGTCAGGAACCGGAGCAGATGCCGGCGATTGTCGTCGCGGGCGAGGGCTGGAATCCGGGGGTTATCGGCATTGTCGCATCACGTCTGGTAGAGCACTACTATAAACCGGTCATCGTTTTCTCTGTCCAGCCGGATGGCGTGTGCAAGGGGTCCTGCCGTAGTATCGAGGGGCTTCATATGTATGAAACGCTGAAGCTTTGTCAGGAACACATTATCCAGTTTGGTGGTCACGCTCAGGCAGCGGGACTGTCCGTGCACGGCGAAGAACTGCCTGCCTTCCGTCAGGCTTTTCAGCAGGCGGCAGCATCGGCATTGTCGGTCGAGGACTATACGCCAAAAGTGACTGTAGAATTTGAGCTGGCACCAGAGAACGTTTCTTTTGATCTGGTAGAAGAATTGGCCCTGCTTGAGCCATATGGCATGGGCAATCCCAAGCCTCTTTTTGGCTGCCGGAATATCCGGGGTATGGGGGCAGCGGCAATCGGACGAGATGGACAGCATCTACGTTTTCAGGTTGGTACGCCGGAGCAGCCGCTTAGTGCCTTGTACTGGAATAAGAGCGAGTATGTCAGTGTGGTGAACCGTGAGGCCGTGGATATGGTTTATTCCCCTGCTGTTAATGAATGGCAGGGGCGGCGCAGCCTGCAGTGTATGGTAGAGTCACTTCGTCCGGCCGATCAGGAACGCATATTTCCTGAACGGGAAATGCTCGCAGCAATTTATCGTTTCTTGTATCAGATTCAGCAGCAGGAGGGGCGTATCCCGTATACTGCAGCGGAACTGGCGGTTAAATTCGGCCAGTGCAGCGGACATATCTCCTGCTATACGATGCGGACGGGGCTGCGTATTTTTCAGGAATTGAGCTTGTTGCGCATGGATCTGTATGAAAAAGAGTATTACCTGCCAAAAGCAGTGGGAAAAATGGAACTGGCAAGTTCGCCGACATTTCGGCGGCACCAGTGAAAGGGAATAGCTTATGAATGATAAAGGGAAAGCACCTGTGACGATTGAGTCCATTATCGAAGCGGTGAAGGAATATGAGCCAACAGCAGATACGCAGAAGATCCAGCGGGCATATGATCTGGCTAGTTCGGCCCATAAGGGACAGACTCGTGTTTCAGGGGAAGAGTACATTATCCACCCATTGCATGTGGCGCAGATCCTGACGGAACTTCACATTGATGATGTGACCATCAGTGCATCATTATTACATGATGTGGTGGAAGATACAATTTATACGAAGGAACAGATCGAGGAGATGTTTGGCGAAGAGGTTGCCATGATCGTTGATGGTGTCACGAAGTTGGGCCGCATCGAGTATAAATCCAAGGAAGAGGTCCAGCTGGAGAATTATCGCAAGATGTTCCTGGCGATGGCAAAGGATATCCGGGTCATTATGGTGAAGCTGGCGGACCGTCTGCATAATATGCGTACACTCAAGTATATGCGTGAGGATAAACAGCGCCGCATTGCCAAGGAGACCATTGAGATTTATGCACCGCTGGCGAACCGGCTTGGTATCTCTAATGTCAAGTGGGAGCTGGAAGACCTTTGCCTGCGCTATCTTGAGCCGGAGACGTACTATGATCTGGTTGAGAATGTCAAGCAGAAGCGCAAGGAGCGTCAGACCTTTATCGATCTGTCCATCCAGCAGATCACGGAAAAACTGGATGAGGCTCATATTGAGGCTGATATCAAGGGACGTGCCAAGCATTTCTACAGCATCTATAAGAAGATGAAGCGTGATCATAAGGATATCAGTGAGATCTATGACCTGTCGGCGGTTCGTGTGCTGGTGGATTCGGTCAAGGACTGCTATGGCGTGCTGGGTGTCATCCATGCAATGTGGAAACCGATTCCGGGGCGGTTTAAGGATTATATCGCCATGCCAAAGTCCAATGGCTATCAATCGCTGCATACGACGGTCATGACGCGTGGCTATCCGCTTGAGATCCAGATTCGCACATTCCAGATGCATCAGGTCTCTGAGTACGGCGTGGCCGCCCACTGGAAGTATAAGGAAGCCGGCAAGGGGGCTACGGCCGGCAATGCAGTGGATCAGAAGATGAACTGGTTGCGTCAGATGGTGAGCCTGCAGCAGGAGCTTAGTGATCCCAAAGAATATTTCGAGGCGCTGAAAGTCGATATCTTCTCCGATGAGGTCTTCGTGTTCACGCCAAAAGGTGATGTCGTTGATCTGCCGAAGGGCTCGGTTCCCATTGATTTTGCCTATCGGATTCATACGGAGGTCGGGCATCACTGTGTTGGGGCCAAGGTTAATGGCAAGATCGTGCCGCTTGAGCATAAGCTTAAGAACGGCGATATTGTTTCGGTTATCACGAACAAGGCCAATAATGGTCCAAGCCGTGACTGGCTTAATATTGTGGCTTCGTCAGAGACACGCAGCAAGATCCGCTCCTGGTTCAAGAAAGAGAAACGTGAAGAGAATATTGAGCGCGGTATGGAACTGATCAAGGATGAGGCGAAGCGGCTTGGCTATGCGCCGAAGGACTTGATCAAGGAAGGCCGACTGCTGGAGGTGGCCAGAAAGCTCAATATCCTGACACAGGATGATCTGCTTGCAACGCTGGGCTATGGCGGTGTAGTTATCCATGGCATCATGACGAAACTTATCGAGCTGCATAAGAAGGAAATCAAACAGAATACGCCCCCCGATGTATCGAAGATGCTTTCGGAGCTCAAGCATCCACAACAGAATGGACAGAAACGCAAGTCCAGTCATGGGGTACTGGTTGAGGGGGAAAGCGGTCTGATGGTCCGTCTTGCCCGCTGCTGTAATCCGATTCCAGGTGATCCGATTACGGGCTATATCACGCGTGGCCGTGGCGTGTCCGTGCACCGTTCAGACTGTTCAAATATCCTCCACGATACGGACTTTTCCCGGATGATCGAGGTCAGCTGGGATATCGGACTGGATAAGCAGTATATGGTGGAACTGGAAATCGTTTGCAACGATAAGAGCGGAATCCTGGCCAATATCCTGGCTGTGCCAACAGAAATGAAAATCAACATCCGCAGCATCAATGCGAATCCGAATCGCAGCAACCGTACTTCGACAATGATGCTTGGACTTGATGTGCACAGTTCGACGCAGGTCACCCAGATCATGACGAAACTGCGCCGTCTTAAGGATGTTTACAGCGTAACTCGCAGAATGGGCGGCAGCTCGAATTAATTGGCAGCTGCTGCAAATCGTCTGGAAATCGTTTGTAATTTGTAATATGACAGTATTTTTGTTATAATAGGTGTATTTGAATGGAACGCCCAATCCTGAAGCTTTTATTGGCTGTAAGGTTGAGGCAGAGGAGTTGACAGTATGGCACAAACATTTACCATGGGTGACCTGAAACAGCGTCTGCAGGCGCGTCAACATAAGATGACGCCGCAGCGGCAGACTGTTCTGCAGGTATTTCTGGATCATCCGGGTACGCATCTCTCAGCTGAGGACGTGCATGACATCCTGCGTCAGAATAAATCGGAAATTGGTCTGGCAACGGTTTACCGTAGTCTGGAATTGCTGTCGGATCTGGGCATCCTGCAGAAGATGGAGTTCGGTGACGGCTGCAGCCGCTATGAGGTCAATACGACGGACCCGTCAGAACATCATCATCATCATCTGATCTGCACGAAGTGCGGCAAGGTGACGGAGTTTGAGGATGATCTGCTGGAAAATCTGGAGGCAGATATTCAGGAAAAGATGGGCTTCAAGGTTGAGAATCATCAGGTGAAGTTCTATGGAATCTGCAAGGAGTGTCAGAAATCTGTTGAAGGTTAATATATTTACGCTCAATACGAAAAAGGAAATCATCTCCAAGATTACCCGTGAGGTATTGAGTCTGTTCAAGGTAGAGATTACGGGGCGGCGCGGAGAAGCAGACTATGTACAGCTGTCGGTTGTGAACCATCGGCTGCCGGCGCTGGAGCAGGCAGAGGCACATGATGGTGCGCTGGTCCGGATGCAGACGACGCTGATGCTCTTTGCCGCTGACGGCAGCTGCCAGAAGTACCAGCGGACAGAGGCCGGCAAGCCTGATGAGCTTGAGCGGGCGGCAATTAACCGGACGATCAAGCTGAATCTATATCGTATCTTTTGCCAAGAACTTGGAATGCCCCAGGCGCCCTGGGGCATTCTGCATGGTGTGCGGCCGACCAAGATTGTTCATCGCTGGATTACCTATGGGCTGGATGAGGCGTCGATTGTCACGCGGCTGATGCGTGACTTTGCCTGCAGTGAGGATAAGGCGAGGGTAATTACCCCTATGGCGTTCCGGCAGCTGCCATTCCTGAACTCTTCCCATGAGAAGACGGTCAGCGTTTATGTGGGAATCCCGTTCTGTCTGACCCGTTGCCTGTACTGCTCATTTCCGTCCAATATCCTGCCACCCGATCATACACTGCGGCAGTTTATGACAGTTCTGCAGAAGGACATCGAGGCGGCCAAAGAGGCTGTCAGGGAGCACGGCTTTACGGTCCAGAATATCTATGTGGGCGGCGGTACGCCAACGGCACTGCCGGATGCGTATTTTGCAAGTATGCTGCAGATGGTATATAATTCATTCTATGGGCCCAAGATCGTGGAGTTCACTGTTGAGGCCGGACGTCCGGACAGCATCACGCCCGCCAAGATTGAGACGATGAAACGTCTTCAGGTCAGTCGTGTGAGCGTGAACCCGCAGACCATGCAGGAACGAACGCTCCGGGTCATTGGCCGGCAGCATACGCCGGAAGATGTGGTGGAGATGTATCGGGCATTACGCGAGGCAGGAATCCCACATATCAATATGGATCTGATTCTCGGACTGCCGGGAGAAACGGCCGGGGATGTCCGGGATACGATGGAGAAGGTCACGGCACTTGCTCCAGACGATATCACATTGCATGCGCTTGCGCTCAAGCGTGGTTCACGGCTGCGCCTCATTATGGAGCAGCGGCAGGTTGATCTTCCGGATGGCGAGGAGACCCGCAGAATGTCCGAAATTGCAATGGACTATATGGCAAGGTATGACTACAAGCCATATTATCTTTATCGTCAGGGTTATATGGCCGGCGATCTCGAGAATGTAGGCTGCTGTCATACGGGAGCTGAAGGCATGTACAACATCCAGATCATGGAGGAACATCAGACCATCATTGGTATTGGCGGGGCGGCTACGACGAAGGTCGTAGATTTCCGGCGCAAGAGGATGAAGTCCTCATTTAATGCCAAGGACCTCGTGACCTATTTGCGTGATGTGGATCTATATATCGAAAAACGTAGGAATCTTTTAGAGGAAGCCTACGGAAAAGAGGGGAAATCGACGAATGTTAACTAATGCCCCACGGGGAACCAAGGATATTCTGCCCGACAGCGTCGGCGAATGGAACTATGTAGAAGCAAAAATTCGTGAGCTCTGCAGCCGCTATGGCTATCAGGAAATACGGACGCCGATGTTCGAGCATACGGAGCTTTTCCATCGTGGCATTGGTGAAGGCACCGATGTAGTCGATAAGGAAATGTATACGTTCAAGGACCGTGGCGACCGCAGCATTACGTTGCGCCCGGAGAATACGGCTTCGGCTGTGCGGGCCTATCTGCAGAACAAGCTCTATGGCGATAACAGCCTGACGAAGCTTTTCTATATCGGCTCAATGTTCCGCTATGACCGGCCGCAGGCTGGCCGTATGCGTGAATTCCATCAGTTTGGTGTCGAGGCACTGGGTGAGGAGAATCCGGCTGTCGATGCAGAGATTATCATGCTGGCGATGGATTTCCTGCAGTCACTGGGCCTTAGGGACCTGAAGCTGTCGTTGAACTCGGTTGGCTGCCCGAAATGCCGTCCGGTCTATCGGAAGGTCCTGCAGGATTACTTCCGGGATAAGCTCGATGTGCTCTGTGATGACTGCAAGGATCGTTTTGAGCGCAGCCCGCTGCGTATTCTCGACTGCAAGGCCGATGCGCATCAGCCGTTCATGGCCGATGCACCGAAGATTACGGACTGTCTCTGCGAGGAATGTCAGGATCACTTCCATAAAGTTCAGGAGTATCTGACACAGGCTGGTGTAGCCTTTGAACTCGATGCCCGTCTCGTCCGTGGACTTGACTACTATACGAAGACCGCTTTTGAGGTCAAGTATGCACCGCTGGGGGCACAGAGCGCGGTAGCCGGTGGCGGCCGCTATGATGGACTGATTGAGGAGGTCGGCGGCAATTCAACCCCGGCAGTAGGGTTTGCGACAGGACTTGAGCGTGTATTGCTTGCGCTCGAGAAGCAGGGGCTTCTGCCAGAGATGGATAAGGCGACGGATGCTTTTGTCGTGGCGCTGGGCGAGTCTGCTCAGGGACCAGCGTTCCAGATCCTGACGAAGCTTCGTCAGGCAGGTATTCGGGCTGGGATGGACTATGCCGGCCGGAGTATGAAGGCCCAGATGAAACAGGCAAATAAGGCTGGTGCCCGTTTTGCGCTGATCATCGGTGAAGATGAAGTCAAAGAATCCTGCGTGCAGCTCAAGGATATGGAAAAGAGCGAGCAACAAAAGGTTTCTTTTGATAATATAATTGAAAAGCTAAGTGCTGAGGTGAGAGGTTAATGGAAACATTACAAGGAATGAAGCGCGACCATCATTGTGGCGAGCTTCGCAAAGCAGACGTTGACCAGGAAGTCATACTCTGCGGCTGGGTATCCCGCCGCCGTGATCATGGCGGACTGATCTTCGTAGACATGCGCGACCGTTCTGGTTTTACGCAGGTTGTCTTCGATGAGGCATCTATGAGCGAGGGAACGTTCCACAAGGCCGAGTCGCTGCGCAACGAGTTCTGCATCGCGGTTCGCGGCAAGGTCCGTGCCCGCAGCGCGGAGACGGTCAATGCGAACATCGAGACTGGCGAGATTGAAGTGGTCTGCGTGGAACTGCGCGTCCTCAATAAGTCCAAGACGCCGCCGTTCTACATTCAGGATGATGTCGATGTCGATGAGATGGTGCGCATGAAGTACCGTTATCTTGACTTGCGCCGTCCGGAGATGCAGAAGAACATTATCCTTCGCCATCGTGTGACGAAGATCATGCGCGATTTCTTTGACCGCAATGATTTCCTCGAAATCGAGACGCCGATGCTCTGCAAGAGCACGCCGGAAGGTGCACGTGACTTCCTCGTGCCGAGCCGTGTCAATCCGGGTGAGTTCTATGCTTTGCCGCAGTCCCCGCAGATCTTCAAGCAGATCCTGCAGGTATCCGGCTTTGAGAAGTACTTCCAGATTGTTCGCTGCTTCCGTGATGAGGATCTGCGTGCTGACCGCCAGCCGGAGTTCACGCAGCTCGATATCGAGATGTCCTTCATGGATCAGAATGATATCCTGACTTTGATGGAATCCATGACCAAGGAGCTCTTCGAGAAGGCCATCGGTGCCAAAGTTGAGACGCCGTTTGAGCGTATGGACTGGGATATGGCAATGGATAAGTATGGCTCGGATAAGCCTGACCTCCGCTTTGATATGCCGCTCATGGATATCTCTGAGTATGTACAGGGCTCAGAGTTCAAGGTATTCAATGCGGTTATCGGTAGTGGCGGCATGGTCAAGTGCATCAAGGTGGATGGCTATGCGGACATTCCGCGCCGCCGCCTCGACGATCTGGTCAAGTTCGTCCAGATCTATGGTGCCAAGGGCCTTGCCTGGATCCAGTATACGGAAGAAGGCATCAAGAGTCCGTTCAAGAAGTTCTACAGCGACGAGACGTTCGCCAAGATTGCTGAGGTTACGGGCGCCAAGACGGGCGACCTGCTGCTGGTTGTTGCTGATCAGCGTCTCGTGGTCGATACGGCTCTAGGCCAGCTCCGTCTGGAAATGGGCAAAGAGCGCGATCTTATCGATCCGGATGCACTGCGTTTCCTGTGGGTTGTTGACTTCCCGATGTACGAATGGAGCGAGGAAGAGAAACGCTGGAAGGCAATGCATCATCCGTTCACCGCACCGCGCGATGAGGATATCCAGTATCTGCAGTCCGACCCGGGCCGCGTGAAGGCGAATGCTTATGATATGGTCCTCAACGGTGTTGAGGTTGGCGGCGGTTCGCTGCGTATCTACAATGCTGAGCTGCAGGAGAAGGTTTTCGAGTCTCTCGGGCTTACGCCAGAGGAAGCACATCAGAAGTTTGGCTTCATGATGGATGCTTTCGAGTATGGCACGCCGCCACATGGCGGACTGGCTTTCGGACTGGATCGTCTGGTTATGCTTATGGCCAAGCGCGCATCCATCCGCGACGTCATTGCTTTCCCGAAGAATCAGAGTGCACGCGATGTGATGTCGAATGCACCGTCGCCGGTTGATGATAAGCAGCTCCGTGAGCTGTCCATCCGTACGGCTGTCAAGAAAAAAGAGAATAAGCCGGAAAACCAGTAAGGTTTCTTGCGATATTGAGTGGGGGGGAGCGTCGTACATTGACGCTCCCTTCTTTTTGTAGTAAACTAATTCAATATGGGTATTTATGAAATTACTGGAGGGAACAGTGTGTCCAATAAGGTAGAGATCCTGGGAGTAGCAGTAGATTCCATCACCATGAATGAAGCTGTAGCTCAGGTGGAGAACTATATGGATGAGCGGGCCGGCGTGCTCATTGCGACGGCGAATGCAGAGATGATCATGCGGGCGACGCATGATGAGGAGCTCTTCCATATCCTTAATGATGCCGCATTGGTGGTGCCGGACGGCGCAGGCACCGTATGGGCTGCCCGTCATCTGGGATATGCCATGCCGGAGCGTGTAGCTGGCTATGATATGGCGCAGGAGCTCATGAAACGCGCGCCGATGAACCATCGCCGGATTTTTTTCTTCGGTTCGGCACCGGGAGTTGCGGACAAGGCCAGGGCAAAGGCTGAGGAACTGTATCCGGGCATAGAGATTGTCGGGACGCGCAATGGTTTCTTTACGGAGAAGGATGAGCTGGAGATTATCGAGGAAATCCGGGCAGCGAAGCCGGATTTGCTTTTGGCCGCACTTGGGGTGCCAAAACAGGAGAAATGGCTCTATAAGCATCAGGCAGAGCTGGGTGTTCCTGTGGCCATCGGGGTCGGTGGTACGCTGGATGTCATGGCTGGTGTCATGAAGCGTGCACCGCGCTGGATGCAGAAGGCGAAGTTGGAGTGGTTGTTCCGAGGGGTGCTGCAGCCAAAGCGGGCCGGGCGACTGATTGCTCTGCCGAAGTTTGTCCTGAAGGTTCATCATTCCCGAAAATAACCGGGGACTCATGGACAAAGACTGATGCATCATCTATAATAATGAAGGGTCAGTACGTGCTGACCCGTTTATCGTGCAATTATTCTACAAAATATAAGAAACAGGAGGTGGGGGCTTGACTCCTATTATTTCCGAAGGGTATTCCTATATTGGCGGCTGTGCAGCGCTGGCGCTGCTTTTGGGCTGGTCGATTCATCCGTATGTGGCTGTTGTGCCATTGGTGCTGATGCTGTACTTCTGTTATTTCTTTCGCAATCCGAACCGGACGATTCCGATGGATGATTCAGTGGTATTGTCTCCTGCAGATGGAACTGTCACGGATATTGTTGCTTTGGACACGGATGAGTTCGTCAAAGAGCCTTGCAACAAGGTCATCATATTCATGTCGGTTTTTAACGTGCATGTAAACCGCAGTCCGATTCAGGGTCGGATAAAGCTGCAGAAGTATTTCTGCGGACGTTTTCGTCCGGCTTATAAAGATACTGTTGGTTTCGAAAATGAGCATCATCTTCTCGGTATCGAGAATGACCGTCTTCGTATCAGCGTCAAGCAGATTGCCGGGATACTGGCTCGCCGTATTGTGTCTTACGTGACACTTGATGATGAGCTGAAACAGGGAGAGCTCTACGGTATGATTAAATTCGGTTCCTGCCTGGAAGTCGTGATGCCGAAACATGTTGAAATTGCCGTGACCAAGGGGCAGAAGGTTGTTGGCGGACAAACAATACTCGGGAGGATTAAAGACTGATGGACTATCGACATTTTTTACCGAATCTGTGTACATCAATGAATCTTGTTTTTGGTGTATGCTCCCTTCTTTCAACATACAGCGGAGACCTGGTCTGGGGCTCTCTCTTTATTCTGTTGGCATTGGTCGCTGACGGTCTCGATGGGCGCACGGCCCGCTTCTTTGGTGTTTCAAGCGAGATGGGCAAGGAAATGGATTCGCTTTGTGATCTTGGCTCTTTTGGTATTGCACCGGGATTTCTGGCATGGGCGTTTGTACTGCACAACTATGGGCTTCTGGGGATAGCAGTCGTTGTCCTGTTCGCAGTCTGTGGTATGTGGCGGCTGGCCCGTTTCAATGTCAACGCGAGCGTGGTGCATGGTTATTTCATGGGACTGGCCATTCCGGCAGGCGGCAATATCGTTGCCATGACGACGCTGCTGTTTGTGACGATGGGCATTAACCCACTGTCGTTTGGTCTGGCATATCCGATTATCATGGCGATTGTCGGCTATCTGATGGTCAGCCACGTGCATTATCCAAATTTCAAGGGCGATGGTGCAGAGCCATTTTATCTGGTCTCCAAACTGGTCGCTGTCCTGCTGTTCGCCGGAATTCTCTGGTATGGTCATACGGCGCTGTTGCCGGCACTGGCTGTAGCGGTGTTCTGCACCTATGCGGTCGCAGGTATTCTCAATACGATTGTTGCGTTGTTTGCAAAGGAAGGCTGATGATTTTTGACACATCCATTTGACATCATCATGGTGCCGATGCAGATTTTGATATTCCTGTTTACCTTGTATTTTTTTATTATTGGTTTCTGCGGCATGTGGCGGCGGAAAGAGAATAAGATCAAGACGGCGAAGAAGACTTTTGCCCTGGTGGTGGCTGCACATAATGAGCATGCGGTTATCGGCCAGCTGGTACAGAATCTCAATCAGCTTAATTATCCGAAGGATATGTTCGATATCCATGTGATTGCGGATAATTGCTCCGATAATACGGCTGAAATTGCCCGCAATGCCGGGGCACTGGTTCATGAACGTACGCATCCAACCAAGAAGAGCAAGGGCTATGCACTGGACTGGATGTTTGACCGTCTGTTCAAGCAGGAGAAGCAGTACGATGCTGTCTGCGTTTTCGACGCCGACAACCTTGTACATCCGCAGTTCCTTATGGAGATGAATAATCGTCTCTGCAAGGGCGATAAAGTTATCCAGGGGTATATGGATGCCAAGAATCCGTATGATACCTGGGTATCTGGCACCTTTGCCATTGCTTTTTGGGTCATCTGCCATATCTCACATCTGGCTAAATCCAATATCGGGCTGTCGGCGTGTCTTGGTGGCACGGGCATGTGCTTTGATACGGAGGTTCTCAAACGCCATGGCTGGCAGGCAACCTGCCTGACAGAGGATATGGAGTTTACCATGAAATGCATGGCGGAGGGAATCAAGACCAGCTGGGCACATGATGCGATTATCTACGACGAGAAGCCACTGACATTCAAGCAGTCGTGGAATCAGCGCCGCCGCTGGGCACAAGGACAGTTTGATGTTGGCAACCGGTTTATCCCGAAGATGCTGGCAGCTGGCTGGAAGCACAAGGACATCCGCATGTGGGATGAGTGCATCTATCTGATGCAGCCGCATTTCCTGATGATCTCGACGATTTTCATCATTATCAGTTACCTGCAGCTGGGATTTGAGCCATTCTACACCAACATCTACAATTTCATGCCATCGCAGCTCATGACCGCGATTATGCTGGGGCAGTACATCCTGCCGATGATTATTCTCATCAAGATTCGCGCAAAGTGGAAATCCTGGCTGTACATGCTGCTGTATCCAGTGTTCATCTATTCCTGGATTCCGATTATTTTCCTCGGTTTCATCCATCGGAATGAGCATGAATGGAGTCATACGCAGCATACCCGGGCAATGAGTATGGACGATATCGTCGGCAATGTAAAAAATACAAAGACAATTGAGCGCACCGACCGCTGAAAAAGACCTCCCTCATCGAGGGAGGTTTTGCATTAGAAAATTAAAACTGAAGGAGAATAAGTATGTATACATTAAAGGTAGAAGGGGCCTTCGAAGCGGCCCACAAGATTACTGGGTATCCCGGAAAATGCGCGCGCCTGCATGGCCATAACTGGGTGGTTGAGGCTGTGGTAAAAGGGACTGAACTCGATGAACTGGGGATGCTGGTGGACTTCACCGTTGTCAAGAAGGCACTGAAGGACACGCTGGATCGTTTTGATCATCGTTATCTGAATGAGCTGGAGCCGTTTTGCAGCGGTACGAACCCTACGGCCGAAAATCTGGCGCGTGTTATTTTCGAGGAGCTGACCGGTCATGAGGCGTTTACCCGTGACAGTGAGCTGGCTGCGATCACGGTCTTTGAATCGCCGAAGTCCAGCGTGACCTTTACAAAGGATTGAGGACGGCAGACGATGAAAGAGAACTTGATTGAGATATTCTCCTCGATTCAGGGAGAGGGAAAATATGTAGGCTGCCGTCAGGTCTTCGTGCGTTTCGAGGGGTGCAACCTCGACTGCAGTTACTGTGATACGGAAAATGTGCCGGGAAGTCATGCCGTCTGTCAATCGGAGACACGGGCAGGCAGCCGGGAGTTCGTTGCGCTGCCAAATCCACTGCCGATAGAGACTGTCGCGGCTAAGATCAATGCCATGCTGCAGGAAGTTCCGCATCAGGCAGTCAGTTTCACGGGTGGCGAACCGCTGCTGCATGTACCTTTCATCCGGGCCTTGGCTGGGCAGCTGCAGACGAAGTTCTTTCTTGAGACAAATGGTACACTTGACCAGCCGCTGGCGGACTGCATTGATGTTTGCGATATTATCAGTATGGATATTAAGCTGCCCAGTATCGTGAGCCAGCCCCAATGGGAGGCACACCGCCGCTTCATCGCGATTGCGCGGCAGAAGGACCTCTATATCAAGCTGGTGGTGGCTGCTGAAACGACAAGGGAGGAGTTTCAGCAGGCCGTCGATCTAGTGGCGGAAACGGCACCGGAGACGTTATTCATTATTCAGCCTGTGACACCTTTTGGCGGATGTCAGGCCGCCAGTCCGGAACAGATTCTCCGGTGTCAGGATTATGCGCTCTCCAGACTGGCTGATGTACGTGTTATCCCCCAGACACATAAAATGATTGGTCAGATCTGATTTTTGGTTTGCAACACAAAAAAAGCTCCGCGGCTGCGGAGCTTTTTTTTGACTTTAGGAATACCGGGGTGTGACAGAATGTCTTAATTATGCTTTTTTGTAAGCTGCGACTTTCTGATAGTGTTTCTGGAAGAATTCCTCAGCAACCTGTGGGAACAGGGCGTAGGAGAGAACATCTTCTTCCGTCGGGTTCAGGAAGCCTTTCTCTTTGAGTTCAGCTTCGAAATCAGCAAAAGTTGCAGCCTTTGCATCTTCGATGGAGCAGTCTTTGATGATCTCGTCATCTGGAATGCCCAGCGTCTTCGTGAGGAAGTCATGGTCAATCTCAACTGGCGTACGGCCGAACTTGCCGCGGGCCAGATCTTTGAACTCTTTTGGAACCATCTTATAGCGCTCGCCAGACATGACATTGAACGTAGCCATCGTGCCGACAATCTGGGAAGACGGCGTAACGAGTGGCGGATAACCGAGGTCTTTGCGGACACGCGGCATCTCGTCGAGGAGATCCTGATATTTATCTTCCATGCCGGCTTCTTTCAGCTGGTTGGTCAGATTCGAGAGCATGCCGCCCGGGATCTGGAAGTCGATAACATTCGGGTTGATATCGAAATAACCTTTAAGGTTGAACTCGTTGATGATACGTTTCTTGACACCGAGGAAATGTTTGGAAATCGGCGTGAGTTTCTTGACGTCAATGCCCGTGTCATATTCCGTGCCCTCAAGAGCGCGGACCATCGTCTCGGTGCATGGCTGGGACGTGTCTGAAGAGAACGGAGCCAGAGCAGTATCGATGACATCGACACCAGCTTCAACAGCCTTGAGATACGTTGCATGGCCAAAACCGGACGTGCAGTGTGTATGAAGCTGAACCGGAATGTCCAAAGCAGCTTTGAGCTTCTTGACGAGGTCCTCAGCAACGAACGGCTTCAACAGGCCGGACATATCTTTGATACAGATGGAGTGACAGCCCATAGACTGCAGCTCTTTTGCCAGCTCGACGAATTTCTCATTCGTGTGGACCGGGCTCAGCGTATAAACGAGGCAGCCCTGTACTTCTGGTTTCTCTGGGCATTCAAGCGCTGCTTTGATGGCAACTTTGAGGTTGCGGACATCATTGAGTGCATCGAAGATACGGAATACACCAATGCCATGAGCAGAGGCTTTCCGGACGAATTTCTCAACGACATCATTGGAGTAGTGGTTATAGCCCAAGAGGTTCTGACCACGGAGCAGCATCTGGATCGGGGTCTTCAGGTTTGCTTTTAGCGTGTCCAGACGCTCCCACGGATCCTCATCCAGGAAACGCAGGCAGGTATCGAAGGTTGCACCGCCCCATGCCTCTAATGCTTTGTAGCCGACAGCGTCAAGAGCCTCGAGCTGTGGGAGCATATCCTCAATACGCATGCGAGTTGCACACAAAGACTGATGACCATCACGAAGGACTGTCTCCATAATCTGTACCGGTTTCTTTGCCATAATTAACACTCTCCTCTGAGTTATTGATGCATAAGCATAACTTATGAATACTAACGGCGATATTTCGTGAAAAACGGGAGTAAAAAGCTAGCAGAGCCCTTTGTTTACAGGCGTTTTCACAATTAGATGAAATTTACATCACAAGAATAGTATAGGTACTAAAAAGGTCTTTGTCAATGGAAATAGTGATTTTTTTCTCAATCTATAACTAATTAGAATCATAGACGGCATTTATTATTGCATTTATGTTATCGTTGATATAACCCAAAAGAATAGCCTGCATAAGCAGGCTGAAAAAGATGAAAATCGGATCGGATTTGGTATTTATTTGCATTCTTTGGCGACAAGCTGATGATACGCTTTGAGCAGAGATTGGGTGACCGTTCCCGGAGCACCTGTGCCAATAGTTTGTCCATCAATGTTGACAACTGGCGTGACCTCAAGCGATGTGCTGGTCGCAAATGCCTCGTCGGCAGTCAGGGCAAACTCCGGGGTGAAGGCTTTTTCGACGACCGTATAACCCAGTTTGGGGATGAGCTCTTCCATCAGGATGGAGCGGGTTACGCCCTTGAGGATATAATTATTAGTAGGATGCGTCCAGATCAGGCCATCTTTGACGATAAAGAAATTACTGCTGGAGCCTTCGGTGATGAGGTTCTGATCCTTGCGGAACTGGATCGTGCCCTGCACCCCCTTATCATGGGCAATCTGCTTGGCCAGTACATTGCCCAAGAGGTTCAGTGTTTTAATGTCGCAGCGCAGCCAGCGGATATCCTCGGCCAGCGTACAATGGATACCATTTTCCTGCTGGTCCGCATCCGGCTTTGATGGCCGGATGGTCATCGACAGCAAGGGGACAATCTGATCCGGGAAGGCATGAGTCCGTGGTGCCGCGCCACGGGTTATCTGAAAGTAGATAGAACCATCCTTGATGCCGCTCTTTTTGATGAGGTCGTAATGAATGGCAGTGAGTTCTTCATCCATATAGGTAATTGGAATTCGCAGCTCACGCAGGGAGTGACGGCAGCGCTCAAGATGGCGCTCCAGTGCAAAAAGTTTTCCATTATATATTCGTGTTACTTCGTAGATACCATCGCCGAACTGGTAGCCACGGTCTTCAAGCTGTACTTTCGGTTCGTCCAGTGCGACGAATACGCCGTCGAAAAAGCCGTATTCCATAAAAATACCTCCTTAAAGTATCATCTTATTTGCCATATCACATCTATTATAGCGGAAAAAAGGACAGATGACACGTTTTTTCGAAAGAATTACCGTTTGCATATTGGTTTTTTGTCGTTCCCTTGGTATAATGAAATCAGCTGATTTGTGTCGAGACACTGTATTCTATGTTACACAATGAGCAGACAACAATGGATTCAAAAGGAGAAATGTGTAAATGAAACTTGTAGTGACCGTAGTAGGTAAAGACCGGGTCGGCATCATTGCGATGGTCAGCCAGATTTTGGCTGAGAACAATGTAAACATCCTTTCTATCAGCCAGAACATTCTGGATGGTTATTTCAACATGATTCTGATTGCGGAGATCGGCGGGAGCAAAATCCAGTTGACCGATTTGCAGAAGAAGCTCAGGGAGAGTGGAGAGGAAATCAATGTGGATATCAAGGCGCAGCATGAAGATATCTTCAATGTTATGCACAATATCTGATGTTCGACGTTCTTAGGAGGAAAATTCTTTGATCACTATAGATGATATATTAGAAACCAATGAGATGATCACGGAGAACAAGCTTGATGTGCGTACCATCACGATGGGCATCTCGCTGCGTGATTGTGCGCATCCGAATATCAATCAGTTCTGCCAGAATGTGTATGACAAGGTCACCAAATCGGCGGAGTTCCTGGTGAAAACCGGTGAGGATATAGAAGCCGAGTATGGTATCCCTATTATCCATAAGCGTGTATCTGTTACGCCGATTGCCATTGTGGCAGATGCCTGTAAGACGGATTCTTATGTGCCAGTCGCTGAGGCGATGGACCGGGCCGCTAAAGAGATTGGTGTCAACTTCATTGGCGGCTTTTCGGCACTGGTCGAAAAGGGATTCACGAATGGGGACCGTGTTCTCATCAATTCTATTCCGCAGGCGCTGGCATCGACGGATCTTGTCTGCTCCTCCGTCAATCTGGGCACTACGAAGACTGGTATCAATATGGACTGTGTTCGTGAGATGGGCGAGGTGATCAAGCGGACGGCAGAGCTGACCCGCGATCAGGAAGCCTTGGGCTGTGCGAAACTGGTGGTGTTCTGCAATGCACCGGGAGATAATCCGTTTATGGCCGGTGCCTTCCATGGCGTCAGCGAGGCGGATAAGGTCGTCAGCGTTGGTGTCAGTGGCCCGGGCGTGGTCAAGCATGCGCTTGAGGATCTCAAGGGGGCAGACTTCACTGAGGTAGCAGAGACCATTAAGAAGACGGCGTTCAAGATTACGCGTGTCGGACAGCTGGTTGCCCGTGAAGCGTCGAAGCGTCTGGGTGTTCCGTTCGGCATCATCGATCTGTCGTTGGCGCCAACTCCGGCGGTAGGCGACAGTGTGGCTCGTATCATTGAAGAGATGGGTATCGAGAGTTGTGGTGCACCGGGCACGACGGCAGCACTGGCACTGCTGAATGATGCAGTCAAGAAGGGCGGCCTCATGGCATCCTCGCATGTCGGTGGTTTGTCTGGTGCATTCATTCCGGTCAGTGAGGATGAGGGAATGATCCAGGCTGTGGCCAAGGGGAGTCTCTCCATCGAGAAACTTGAAGCTATGACCTGCGTCTGCTCAGTCGGGCTGGACATGATTGCTATAGAAGGTGATACTTCAGCGGCAACAATTTCCGGCATTATCGCCGATGAAGCGGCAATTGGTATGATCAATAACAAGACTACTGCTGTCCGTGTTATTCCTGTACCGGGCAAAAAGGTGGGCGATACGGTTGAGTTTGGCGGCCTGCTTGGTTACTGCCCGATCCTGCCGGTACGCAACCAGTACAGCTCGGAGGCATTTATTGCGCGTGGCGGCCGTATTCCGGCGCCAATTCGCAGTCTGACTAATTGATGTACACTGGACATGGTGCAGATTTCTGCCCCTGTTTACAGAGCGGCCTTCCTCGCGCTGAGGAAGGCCGCTCTGCTATAAAGAAACCAGTGAGGTGAAACTGATGCGTGTAACGAAGAAAATAAGGGATGAACAGATTGCTATTCTGGAGAAGGCCTATCGAGGCGTAAAGCCAGCGTTGATTTTTCGTAATCCGTTTGAACTGCTCATTGCCGTCATATTGTCGGCGCAGTGTACGGATAAGCGGGTTAATGTGACAACGGCACGTCTTTTTCAGCGGGCGGCAACGCCTGAGGCTGTTTTAAAGCTGGGACTGCAGGAACTTGAGGCTGAGATCCACGATTGTGGACTGTTTCGCAATAAGGCAAAAAATATTCTGGCAACCTGCCAGCTGCTGTGCGAGCAGTATGGCGGTGAGGTGCCGGATGATTTCGATGAGCTGCAGAAGCTGCCGGGCGTAGGCCGTAAAACAGCCAACGTGGTGGAAAGCGTGGGCTTCCATCATCCGGCGATTGCTGTGGATACGCATGTATTCCGGGTGTCAAATCGGCTGAAACTGGCGGTAGGCGCTACGCCGCTTGAGGTAGAGCAGGGGCTGCAGCGGGTAATTCCGCGGGCGAAATGGTCTGATGCTCATCACTGGCTGATCTGGCATGGCCGTCAGCTTTGCAAGGCCCGCAAACCCCTATGCGGCCAGTGTCCGCTGGTGCATGTTTGTCCTGCGGCTGAACCATTGGCTTGAGGAATACGGCGCGTTTGAAATAAATGAAATGAGATGATAGTAATGATTTACCGGAAGGCGACATTTGAAGATATCGAGGCAATTTTCCAATTAGTGACTGACTATGCGGCAGATGGTGTAATGCTGGCCCGCTCTCGCAATACGCTCTATGAGACACTGCGGGATATGATCGTGGCGGTAACCGATGATGGTGAGATCGTCGGAGTCGGTGGTCTTCATATCATCTGGGACCGCCTGGCTGAAGTTCGCACAATGGCAGTCTCGCCGAAGATGATTCGTCAGGGTATTGGCGCGGAAATTGTGCGCCGCCTGATTGATGAGGGCGAGGGCCTGGGGATAGAGAAGGTGTTTACACTGACCTACAAGCCGGGATTCTTTGAAACTCTGGGTTTTCAGATTATTACCAAGGAAGAACTGCCGCATAAGGTCTGGAAGGAATGCATTGACTGTCCTAAATTCCCGAACTGTGATGAAATTGCGATGGTGAAAGTCTAAGCTTAAATGGATGGATAGGTATAAATACAGGATAAAAGTCTGCTCTGAATGGAATTTTTGGATATTGAATTACAAAAATTAGTTGACAGACAGGAGATTAACTGGTATAGTATCAGTCAATAAGACGAAATGCAACGACGGAGAGAAGTAGATCCACAGAATCCGGCAGAGAGCGATGGGATGGTGTGACATCGTGGAGGATGAGATCGAAATACACTCCTGAGCAGCAGACTGAACATTGTAGTAGGTCGTGCCGGAATGCCACCGTTACCATGGGCTAGGATATGTCAGTATCCGAAGTGAGAGGCTTGCTTTGGCAAGCAGGGTGGTACCACGGGTATATCAGCTCGTCCCTGTAGAGGGGCGGGCTTTTTTTTTGATTTTATGTGGAGGAAATGCTATGATTATCGTGATGAGTCCCAGTGCAACCAAAGAAAATATCGAAAAAGTCATCGCAAAAGTTGAGGCTGCCGGCCTCAGGGTTCATACCTCGGAAGGAGAGGAAGTTACGATCGTTGGTGTAATCGGCGATAAGAAGAAAATCGCCAATCTTGAAATGAATATGATGGATGGAGTAGAAAAAACCGTCCGTATTACTGAAAAATATAAGCTGGTCAGTCGCAATTTTCATCCGGAAAATACCGTTGTGGATGTTGATGGAGTCAAAATCGGCGGCAGGCAGATTGTCGTTATGGCGGGGCCATGCTCTGTGGAGAGCCTTGAGCAGCTGCGTGAGGCAGCCAGAGCTGTTAAGGCAGGCGGAGCCCAGTTCCTGCGCGGTGGTGCGTTCAAGCCTCGTACCAGCCCGTATGATTTCCAGGGACTGGCTGAGGATGGACTAAAGATGCTGCGTCAGGTAGCGGATGAGGAGGGACTAAAGGTCGTTACGGAGATCGTCGATAAGGATGATATCCCTGTTGTTGGTCAGTACGCAGATATCTATCAGGTAGGCGCACGTAATATGCAGAACTTCCAGCTGCTTAAGGCCCTGGGAAAAACAGATACGCCTGTTATGCTGAAACGCGGCCTGTCGGCGACAATCAGCGAATGGCTTAATGCCGCTGAGTACATTATGGCGGGCGGGAATGAGCGTGTTATTCTCTGTGAACGTGGTATCCGTACTTATGAGACCTTTACGCGCAACACGCTGGATCTCAGTGCAGTAGCCGCTGTCAAGGAGCTCTCACATCTTCCTGTCATCGTCGATCCGAGTCATGGAACCGGCCGCTGGCAGATGGTCCAGCCGATGGCCCGGGCGGCAGTGGCCACTGGCTGTGATGGTCTTATTATTGAAGTCCATCCGCATCCGGAGGTCGCGCTCTCCGATGGTGACCAGAGTCTGACGCCGAAAAATTTCAATCAGCTGATGGATGAGCTGGGACGGATTGCTGCTGTAATGGATCGGACGCTATGAGTAAGGCAGAGCTGAATCTGGCAATTATCGGCGTTGGTCTTATTGGCGGATCTCTGGGGCTCTGTCTCAAGGATAAGCTCGGGGCAGCCATCCATATTACCGGGCTTTGCCGGACCCAGCAATCAATGGATAAAGCGATCGAAGTCGGCGCTGTTGATTTTGCAACCTCGGATATTGAGGCGGTGGTCTGCGAGGCGGATATCGTCTTTCTGAGCCCGCCAGTCCTGCAGATTGTACCAATGGTCAAAAAAATCCTGCCGTATTTGAAAAAAGGTACGATCATCACGGATGCTGGCAGCACAAAACAGTATATCTGGCAGCAGCTGCAGCAGATTTTGCCACCAGATATCTACTATATTGCCGGTCACCCGATGACTGGCCGCGAAAAAAGTGGAGTTGAAGCAGCAACGAAAAATCTGTTTGCTGGTAAAGCTTACGTCATCGTGGAAGACACTGGAGCGCCGCCGGCAGCCCATGAAAAACTTATGGGCCTGCTGCAGCATACCGGAGCGAACTTCACGACACTCGATATTGCCAGACATGATCGTTGTGCCGCAGTCATCAGTCATGTACCGCATGTAACGGCAGCCGCGCTGGTGACGCTGCTGAACCGCTCTGGTGATGATATGGATTCGTGCATCAAGCTGATCGGTGGCGGGTTCAAGGATACAACACGTATTGCCTCATCGAATGCTGATATGTGGGCCGATATCTGCATGACGAACTCAAAAGCTATTGTCAACAACCTCAAAACCTTGCAGGATATCCTGGGTGAAGTCATCACAGCCTGTGAGGAGCGTGACCGTGAGGCTGTCTATCATTATTTTACGGTTTCCAGGGAACGCCGCGACAGCATTCTTGAGCATGTAGTGAAAGAATTTGACCCAAACTAAAGATCGATCGTTACAATCATAGAAAAAAGCAAGCCTGTCTCGTATGAGTCAGACTTGCTTTTTGCGTAAAGATGCGAGAAAATAGAGGGGAATCGATTGCGGAGGGAAATCAATGAAAGTAAAACTGAACGAACTGGCCGACGCTTTGGCCAAGTCTGATGTCCGGCAGGGATATGTCGACATCGTCCGGGGAAAAGTGATCATCATAGAGGAAGATATGGTCGAGGAAGAAGCACTTAATCATGTCTTTGATATCGAGGAAGACTGGGAGCATTATATTCCCTTGCCGAATCTTATTGATGGAGAAGAACATGCGGTTATGCAGAAGTTTGCACAGATGCAGCGGCGTGATGATATCAAAGAACGGCTGCTCGCAATCCTGTCAGGGTCCGGGGCTGCATCACGGTTTCAGCGCGAGGTGCGGCATCTGCTGCTGAAACCGGCCTGGGAGAATTTCCTTAAGGCATACTTGGTTGAGGCAGCCCGTGACTGGTGTGAGGAAAATGCACTGCAGTATGAAGAGTGACAGGCAGGGGGAAACAACATGGCAAGACAGTCTTATTTGGAACATGCAGCTGTGACCGTGCAGGATATCAAGTGGAGCCAATCCTTTTTTGAACGTATTCTGGGGATGATGGAGACACGGCGCAAGGAAGTGAATGGACAACTGATGCAGGTCTGGCTGGACGGTGGTATTCAGTTGGTGGCAGCACCTGATAACCCCGCGGCTGGCCGTGGACACCATCTTGGCATTGTAGTTCAGGATTTTGGACAGGTACGCCGGGAAATGCTGGCTGAACCCGGTGTTCATGCAATCGATGGGAAACCGGAGAAGTGGATTCAACTGCCAGATGGTCTGGTGCTGGAGTTGTTTCAGGAAAAGCCGGGGGCCGTTGAGAAGATTCTGGCAATCCCGGTTAAGTAAACGGGATACGATATGAAAAACCCCGATGAACTGTTTGAAAAAACAGCTCATCGGGGTTTTTGTATGACTCATCTTCGTTGCGGCTGTGGCAGCAAAAAGGTTGCGGCAGCCGCGCAGGCTGCAATAATCAGGATGAGCATCATGACGGCGTCGATGCCAAAATGGTCGGCGTACCAGCCTAGGGACGGCACCATAATACCACCCATACTGGCGGAGAGGCCGAGTGTGACACCGGAGGCAAACCCTACGCTTCTGCCCAGATAGCTTTGTCCGAGTACGACGAAAGCTGCATAAGGACCCTGCATAGCAAAACTCATGGGAATCAGCATCGCAAAGACGGCCCAGATATTGTGGGAGAAGGCGATAACAGCCAGGCAGGGAACCAGCAGGCAGCAGCCATAGCGTAAAGTATGGACATAACCTTTCCGGTCAGCCAGCCAGCCGCCAACCAATGTAGCCAGGACGCCGGCAATGGAGGCAATGGACAGCGTAGCACTGCCAATTGCGGGGCTGGTACCGAGGGACTGGATGCAAAAAAGAGGGAGAAAACTGCTGATAGCTGTAGCGGCAGTCGAGCGGAAAATAATGACCAGAAAGAGACGTCTGAAGGCTGGCCAGTCATTTTGTTTTGGCTGGTCGGCAGGGGCGTTGACAGTCCTTCCATGCTGACTGGCTTTTCGACTGGCCTCGGCTGCCCGGCGTATCGATGGAGCAGCCAGAAACAGCAGGGAAGAGGTGAGGACGGAAATAAGGCCGTAAACCGCGGTACCTTTCATGCCAAATGTTGTGATGAGGAATACTGCCAGCAGTGGACCAATACCAAATCCGGAATTGCCACCAGCGCTGAATATACTCATTCCCTGCCCTTTTTGGGTACCGGCAATCGCGTTGACGTTGCGAGCGCCTTCCGGATGGAAGATCGAGCTGCCGATGCCCATGATCGTGACTGCGGCAAAGATGGACCAGTAATCTTGGACAAAGCCTGTAAGTGCGAGCGATAGACCGGTCATAAGCACACCAAGCCCCATGAACCATTGCCGGGAGCCCTTGTCGGCCAGCCAGCCGAATAGCGGCTGAATTACGGATGACAGGAACGACGAGGCAAACATGAGCCCCGCAATTGAGGTGTAGTCCATGCCGTATTCGCTCACAAAGAATGGCAGGATGGCTGGCAATGAGCCGCTGTTGATATCGACACTCAAATGACCAGTTGACAACATATAAAGATATTTTTTATTCATCAGACGGATGTCCTCCTTTGCGCATGAGTTAGCAGCTCAATTCTATCACGCAGGCCAGAGCAGTGCAAATTCGTTTGCGCAACTTATTGGCTGGAATCTGACATATTTTAAATAAAATGTTTGACAAGATCAGAAATGCTTGATATAATACTACCTGTTAATGACGCGATTACGATGTCATTCGCCGGCGTGGCGGAATTGGCAGACGCATCAGACTCAAAATCTGACGTTGGCAACAACGTGCCGGTTCAAGTCCGGCCGCCGGCACCATTTGGTGCAACAGACTCCATGATATTTCATGGAGTTTTTTTGTGCTCTTTTTGCAAGTATCCCTGCATAGGGAGCCGCAGGCAGCATTTGGTCGTATTCGCGCGTGGGGATAGCGAAAAGAGTTGACGCGGGCAATAATATCCGCTATAATACGCTTTGTTATATAGAGAAAGGGGATAATCCACTATGGCAAAAGAAGTTATTAGCAAATCCTTACTGGTTGATAAAGTTGCAGAGGCTGCTGGTGTATCCAAGAAAGATACGAAAGTTGTTGTTGATGCGCTGCTGGAGACTGTCAAAGAGAGCGTCAAGGCAGATGCTGAGATTCGTCTGATTGGTTTTGGTACGTTCAAGAAAGCTCATCGTAATGCCCGCACGGGCCGCAACCCGCAGACGGGAGCAGCTTTGGAAATTGCTGCCAGCGACAGTATGGCATTCAAATCCAGCGTAAAATACTAATTTATCAAAACTGTGTAATGAACACGGAAGAACCGGCTGGCTGCCGTTTTGGCAGCCAGCCGGTTTTTTGTGACTGTCCGAGCGTGAAGAGAGCCCTGCTGACTTATGAAGCGCTTGCAGGATTGCTGAATTTTCGCTAAAATAGAGGGAGTAGAAACTTCTGTGGATAACAGGGAGGCCGGCATATGCGCAGTTTGAGATTATTTATGCTTAGTACATTAATTGCTGCCGCAGTCTTTTCCTGCATGGGGCTGGAATCAGTCCCTGCTGAGGCAGCGATGATACGAGTAACAAACAATTGCTGGAATGGCGATCCAAACTATCCCTTGGTAGATCATACAGATACCAGTTATCTTTTTGTTGACCGCCATTCGGCCTGCATCAGCGCGGACGGAGAGGTGGCCGTGATTGTACTTAGTGTGCGGGACTATAGCTTTGGCAAAGAAACAATCACATATTTTTTCAAGGAACAGTATGAGGATTTGATGTGGCGGGCGGAGTACCATCATTGGCGTGGCCAGTGGAATAAGTATACGAGTCATACGAATCCGTCAATAAAGCGGATCTATGATACGGCCAGAATTGCTGTGGGGCGGTGATGGCCCGTTAATCTGTTTTGGGGAGGGCGTTGTGAAGAAATCTCATATTATCCTGGCGGCATTGTTTATCTATCTGGCTATGTTGGTGGCAGGTGGAGCCGTTTACTATGCGCACCGCCAGCGCCCGCCTGTGGCACCGGTAAAGACTCCTGCCGCAGTGGCGATGAAAACGCCTTCCGCAGAGGATCAGGCTGCAGCCAAACAGGCTGAGGCGGAGCAGCAAAAAGCAAAGCAGCAGGAACAGCGTATTGAGACTTTGAAAGCGGGCCTGAAGGTAGAGACTATCCATGGGGTTACCTATTATCGATATGACTGGCCGCAACGGATGCCGACCGGGGTCTATCTGCGGCCGTATATTGCCGTTGGCAGTGGGCGTTGCATATTGAAAAATGATGTTTGCTATTCCTATTCGATTGATGATCCGCAGAAGACGGCGTGGATCAATGGCGACCGGCTGGATGTCATTGTCGGGGGGCAGCGGACAACACTGGTTTTTGATCCTGGGATGATGCATAAGCAGATGGCACCGGATGCAGAATGGCTGATGGAAGATTATGTGATGGATGCCGATGTTGTTTCGCTGGCGGTATTGCGCCAGTTGGCCGTATCCTCCTATGCGGAGGTCGTATACTATAGGCATGGGGGAAAATCCAGACAGCAGATTCTTTCGGCTGAGGAACTCGAACGAATACGGGTGATGGTAGACCTCTACGAGCTGCTTGCTGCACAGGAATGAGAGTATTAGCGTAATTTTAAGATTGCTTTAATTGACAGTCATTAAAAAATCAGGTAGGCTAGTATTAGTATACGTGACATTAGTTTTTCCTTGGAGGGATTCGATTATGAAAAAAACAGCATTACTAACAGCAGCATTGATGATTATGGGCACATCGGCTGTCATGGCAGCACCGATCAACCAGATGGCAACACATGAGACAGCCATTGGTGTTGGTACGAGGGAGTCCTATATTGAGCATAAGGTAACGAGCAAGGCGACCGTCGGTTATCAGTATGCAGATCGTGATGAGTATGGTGATCATAAGGATGCTTATCTGCAGTATGATGTTGTTGGTTCGGAGGTTAAGCTTATCGGTGGTTATCGCTGGAATTTACCAGGTGATAAAAATGAAGCTTTTGGCGGAGTTGCTCTGAGTACGCCGAAAGTTATGGGCTTTGATGCTTATGCTTCTTATGTTGCCGGTAAGGACTTCAATGAGACGCAGGTAGGGATCAATAAAAACCTTCTTTTGAATGTAGACCTTAATGTCAACTATCATAACTTCAAGCCAGACAATGGTCATCGTGAGAATGGCGTTGGTGCCGGCATTACGGTGAAGTTCTGATTTTAAAACGTGAATATACCCAAAAATATCCCGCACTGCGTTGAGCAGGTGCGGGATATTTTTGGGTATATTCACTGTGCGTCAAATAGTGGCAGGGGCTCGAGGAAGATAATGTCATCGCGCTTGGCGGCATCGCCTTCTGCGAGGACACAAGCTTCGCCGATAACTTTTCCGCCTGCTTTTTCGGTCAACTCCGACAGGGCTTTCATGGATCCGCCAGTACTGATGACATCGTCGAGCAGCAGTACATTCTTGCCCTTGAGGCGGTTAACATCCGTACCATCAAGGCAGAGATTCTGTATACCCTTGGTGGTGATGGAGATATCCTCGACCCAGATGGCGTTTTCCATATAAGCCTTGACGGACTTGCGGGCAACGATGTAGCGGGCCATACCCAGCTCACGGGCAAGATCAGCCGCGAGGGGAATGCCTTTTGTCTCAGCCGTCAGGATGACATCGGTCTCAGCCGGTATTTTGGGGGCCAGTGCCTTGGCACAGGCGAGCGTCAATTCGGCATCACCAAGCATAATAAAGCCGGCAATAGCGAGTTTGTCAGTAACATTGAGAATTGGCAGGGCGCGTTTGCAGCCTGCAACTTTGAGTTCATAGAATCTATCAGCCATAATTCGTTAATTGCACCTCTTTCATATGATAACGGAATCATTATACTCTCTTTCCTCAATCTGCGCAAATCTTAATGAATTTACAGATTTTATATATTGTTTATTGAGCACGTTTGTGTTACGATACATTTTATGAGATCGTTGTGGATTTTCGTTGCTTGAAATGGATGAGAATCTGGTCTTAAATAAAAAATTGGAATGGGTTGTGTTATGAAAAACTTCAGACTTACCGAAAAGGAAATGAACGCTATGGCGGAACGTTTTCCTACACCGTTTCTGGTGGCATCACTGGATAAAGTAGAGGAAAACTACCAGTTTATGCGGCAGCATTTGCCGCGAGCTGGCATATGCTATGCAATGAAAGCGAATCCGACACCAGAGGTTCTCTGTTGTCTTGCTGATCTGGGAGCACATTTTGATGTAGCTTCTGCTGGCGAGATGGAGCAGTTATATGGATTGGGCGTGAATGGATCACAGATGATTTATGCCAATCCGGTGAAGGATACGCGCGGCCTTAGAGCTGCTGCTGTTTATGGGGTAACGCGCTTCACTTTTGATGATGCGACGGAGATCCCGAAGATGGCGGAATATGTGCCGGGTGCAGATGTGCTGGTACGTATTTCTGTGCGGAACAACAAAGCGTTGGTGGACCTGAACACGAAGTTTGGGACTCCTGTTAGTGAGGCGTTGGCGTTGTTGCAGCAGGCGGAAGCGGCTGGCCTGCATGCTGCAGGAATTTGTTTCCATGTAGGCAGCCAGTCGCTTTCGACCGCTGCTTATGAGGAAGCTTTGCTGGTGGCGCGTAAACTTTTCGATGAAGCTGAAGTACAGGGGATTCACCTGACTGATCTTGATATTGGTGGTGGTTTCCCTGTGCCGGATGCAGACGGACTGTCTGTTGATCTGGCGGCGATGATGGAATCGATCAACCGGCAGATTGACCGGCTGTTTCCTGACACAAATGTCTGGACAGAACCGGGCCGCTATATCTGCGGCACAGCTGTAAATCTTGTGACCTCAGTGATCGGTACCAAAAATCGCAATGGCAAACCCTGGTATATCCTTGATGAAGGGATTTACGGCTGTTTCTCGGGTATTATGTATGACCATTGGACTTATCCGCTGCACTGCTTTGGCAAGGGCCCTAAGATACCATCGATGTTTGGGGGCCCCAGCTGTGATGGCATTGATGTGCTGTACCGTGATTTTGAGGCACCGTCACTGCGGATTGGTGATCGGCTGCTCGTGACGGAGATGGGCGCTTATACCAATGTAAGTGCAACAAGGTTCAATGGATTCTATCTGGCGCCAACGGTTATCTTCGAGAATCAGCCGGAGTACGCAGCCCGCCATCAGGAAACTGCCGGTGAGAAGGATACAGAGGCAGTGATATGAAAGGTACAGGGGAAGACGCCCATGGAAAATGAAGAAATTGAGCATCTGCTGTTGCATGCGCTGACAGAGGATACCGTGACGGAACGGCTTGATGTGGCGAGGTCGCAGCAGGAGGTCTATGCGATCCTGAGCGAGCTGCCATATTTCAAGCTGAGTATGGAGGAATTCCAACAGGGAATCCGGGCGATGCAGGCCGAACAGGCGGATCTGCACGGGCAAAAAGAATAGCTGGACATAAAAGAAGAGCAGTTCATCGTAATGATGGACTGCTCCTTTTTTGTCTATGCTTTTGGGGAGAGGATCAGAGATGTTTTTCCGTCAATACCAGATCAAGAGCATTGAGGACATCGTTGATGTTTTCCTCAGTGACAATCAGTGGCGGCTGGAAGGCCATGACATTGCGGCCAACGCCGTTTTTGCCAACGATGAAGCCGCGATCCTTGAGGATCTCGAGGCAATCATCCAGGATTTCGGGAGCTTCACTGCCGTCGGCATGGATGAACTCGGCACCATCCATGAGCCCGAGACCCCGGACATCACCGATGACGGGATGTTTCTGCTGCAGCTCGCGCAAGCCTGCCCGCAGCTGCTCGCCCCGTTCCTGTGCATTTTGGGCCAGTGCATGTTCCTCAATATAGTCGAGTACAGCAAGACCTGCGGTTGAGGAGACAGGGTTGCCACCAAGTGTCGAAGCACCCGGGCGGGTGTAAGTATCTGCAATCTCAGGCGTTGTGATAAAGGCTGAAATTGGTGCACCATTGCCAAGCGCTTTGGCCATGCACATAATATCCGGGTCGACACCGTAGTGCTCTATGGCGAACATCTTGCCTGAGCGTGCAAAGCCGGTCTGGACTTCGTCGATAATAAGCAGTGTATTATATTGATCAAGGATTTGCTTGACACGCTGGAAATAGCCCTTCGGCGGCACAACACAGCCGGCATTGCCCTGAATCGTTTCGGCAATGAAAGCACCTGGATGGCCGGATGTTGCGGTCTTGATGACATCCTCGATGGCATTGGCACAGGCGAAATCGCATTCCGGATACTTTTTGTTCATTGGGCAGCGGTAGCAGTTTGGATTTGGTGCGAAATGGATGCCTCCAACCGGTGTTGGCGCTGTGCGCCACATCGTGAGTCCGGTCACGCTCATACCGAGCTTTGTGCGTCCATGGAGCCCCTGGCGCAGGGCAATGATCTCACTATTGCCCGAGTAGACCTCGGCCAGCAGCAACGCGCCTTCTGTGGCCTCAGATCCTGTGGAGCAGAAGAAGGACTTCTGCAGTCTGCCCGGTGTGACCTGAGCAAGCTTTTCTGCCAGATTGACGAAGTTTTCGGTCAGGTAAATGTTGCAGACATGCTGCAGATCATCCATTTGTGCTTTCATTTTGCTGAGAATATCTGGATTGGCATGCCCGCAGTTCATGACGGAGACACCGGCATACATGTCGAGGTATTTCTTGCCTGTGCTGTCCCAGAGATACTGCATAGAGCCTTTTACGAGCTGCTGTGGATGGCGATAGAAATGGGCCAGACAGGGCATGATATATTTCTTCTTTTTTTCAATAATGGCCTCAGGGCCAATATAATGTTTTTCTTCCATAATGATTGTTTCCCCTTATAATACGTTGAGCCTTAGATCGAATTGCGGCTCTGGCGGAAGCGGTAGGTACCGAGACCAAGTTCTCGCGGGCCCTGCTGGAGAGCGGCCAGTCCATCGATATTTACGCTTTGACCGGCACTAAGCTGATCGAGAGCAGCCCGATAGGTCTTCGTGACTGTTCCTGTGAAGTCCGGTGTGTAGTCCTGCGCTTCGATGCGATAGGAGGCAACACCATTGAACTTGGCCAGATACGGATAGAGGCAGAGGTCCTTGGCAAAATAGATGTGGTTGCGGCCAAACTGGTCAATGCGGATGGCGTGTTTTTCCTGGGACTTGTCGAGCAGAGCATAGCGACGGTCCAGTATTTCCGGATTGTTGAGCTCGTTGAACTGTGGCAGTGACATGGCCGGGATGTTGTGGTCGCAGATCATTGACTCATAGGAGCCGTGAACGATGACCTCAATTGGCAGCTCGGAGTTTTCAACAATTTCGCGTAACTGCTCGAACGACAGCTCATACGATGCTGCCGCCTGCGTTAAGCCGTTTTCTTTTAGGAATCTGGCTGCGAGATGGTTGAAAAGGTTGAAAGATATATCGGCCTGCACCGGCAGCTGTGTGAGATTTTTCGCCAGTTTCAGGGAGCCAAGATTGCTGACCATGATGCCATCAGCCTTGAGTGAGTCGTTTTCATTCAGTGCTGTGAAGAACTGCTCGAGCTCGCCACACTCACGACGCATCGTCGTGCGCGGCGTGTTGATGACGACTTTTGTCCGGCCTTTGGCGTAGGCAATAATCCCGGCATAGTCCTGCAAGGTCCAGGGGCGGTTCGGGCGGAATGCTTCACCGCCGACATAGATGACATCCGCGCCATTATCGATGGCAGCTTTGGCTGACGCGAAAGTGCCCACGCGCACACTCAGCGTGCGATGGGGGGCATTTTCCCGCTGGATATCCGGCTCCTGTTTGAGGACATCATCTTGAAATCCGGCTTCCTTGACTGCATCGCTGAAAAAGCGCGGCTCGCGTTTGCCATCGAAGCCAATATCTTTCTTTGTGGGTTTGCCAAAAGCAAATGTAGTCGTGAAATCACGTGCACGGTTTTCGTAGAGGCTCTTCCAGCCTTCCTCGTCGACCTGATAGCCAGCCGGGTCGGCTAAATAGGCATCGATGGCCTTGCGGTAGGTGCTTACGATGCGCCGAACGAATGGTGCCGGACGCATCCGTCCCTCAATTTTGAAGGAAAAAACACCAGCCTGAATCAGCTGCGGGATGGAGCGGTACATACACATATCCTTGAGGGCAAGTTTGTAAGGTCCCGGACCTTCGGTGTCCATTATTTCACCTGACTGCTCATCAATGAGCTGATATGGCCAGCGGCAGGGTTTCAGGCAGCGGCCGCGGTTGCCGCTCTGGCCGAAAACTACGCCGGAATGAATGCACTGGCCGCTCTCGCTCATACACATGTCACCGTGCATGAAGTATTCAACCTCGATGCCGGTACGCTCACGGAAGAGCGACAGCTCTGATAAGGTCATCTCACGGCCGACGACGATACGAGTGATGCCATACTCCTTGAGTTTCTCGATAGCATGTTCATTGTGGGTATTCATCATAACCGACGTATGAATCGGGATGCTGAGCTTCATCTCATGGATCAGCTCCAGAACCGCAAAGTCCTGTACCAGTAATGCGTCAGGCTGGATTTCTTCCAGATACGCCAGATATTCGCGCAGGGCTGGGACTTCCTCATCACTAATGAGGTTGTTCAGCGTGATGTAGAGATGGACGCCGTGTTCGTGTGTATAGTTGATTGCTTTCTTGAGCATTTCGTCATCGAAATTGAAGTCTCCTTCATGCATACGCATATTGAAGTGCTTTCCGCCCAGGTAGACCGCATCGGCACCGGACTCCACACCAGCTACCAGTGCATCCCAGGTACCAGCAGGAGCAAGAAGTTCAACAGATTTACGGTTCAATATCATAGATGGTTTTCTCCTTTAAAAGACAGTAGCAGATAAAATAATCCTAGTACACTAGTATAACAGGAATCTATGAGGGTATCAAATCGGATCCTGTGTATTTGGGGCATTTCTTTCTAATAAGCGGCTAGTAAAATAACAAGGGGCTAATAAAATTATGACTGCTTTTATCTTGGTGGCAGAAATGGTACGATAGGAGAAATGAGGTCATCAGGGAAAGAGAGGAACTATCATGGCGTATTGCGATTGGAGCATGGTGAGCGAAGCAATGATTCGTTACCATGATGAGGAGTGGGGAGTACCGCTGCATGATGATCGGAAACAGTTCGAGTTTCTGATGATGGAGGTTATGCAGTGCGGTCTGAACTGGAATATGATGATAAATAAGCGGCAAATCTTTCGGGAATGTTTTGCCGGTTTTGATTTTGATCAGGTAGCTGCTTTCGGCGAGGCGGATATCCAGCGAATCATGAAGATGCCGGGGGTGATCCGTTCACGCAGAAAAATCGAAGCAGTTATCGGTAATGCACGTTGCTATCAGCAAATCCGGGAGGAGCATGGGTCTTTCTCGCAGTATATCTGGAGCTATACCGATGGAAAGACTATAATCTATAACCATCATTCCGAAGGCTGGATTCCGGCTGGCAACGGCCTTTCTGATCAGATTAGTAAGGATCTGAAACGGTACGGTTTTAAGTATCTGGGCAGCATTACGGTTTATTCGCACTTGCAGGCTTGCGGTATTATCAATGATCACGCGCAGGAATGTCCGCGTTTTCAGGTTATCAATGAGAACTATCCCGTGGTGATCAAACGGCGCAGCCAGGAGCAGGGCGTACGCTGTTTTGGTGACAGCTGAGACGTAGCCCGACGGTTGCATTTCACATGGAACTATGTTACACTATAAAATATTGTGACGATGAAAAAGAAGAGTATGTTCATCAGGCATTGCTAGAGAGTCCCTGGAGCTGGAAATGGGATGATGCCGGGAGCAGAAAGTTCACTTTGGAGTCTCCGGAGGAAAAGCCGGACGTCAGGCTGCGTTAAGGCCGCTGAGTAAAAAATCAGGGTGGTACCGCGAACATTTGCCTTCGCCCCTCATGCACGTATTGTGCGGGGGCGAAGGCTTTTATAATTTAGGAGGTTTTGTGATGGAAGAGAAGATTGCACAGCTGAAGGCCGAAGCTGCCGCAGCAGTCCAGGGTGCAGCCGATGTGGCGGCTCTCAATGATATCCGTGTCAAATATCTAGGCAAGAAAGGTGAGTTCACCTCAATTCTGCGTGGTATGGGCAGCCTGAGTGCTGAAGAACGTCCAAAGGTCGGGAAAATTGTCAACGTTGCCAAGGCTGAGATCGAGACGTTGATTGGTCAGCAGGGCGAGATGCTCAAGGCCAAGGATCTGGAAGCCCGACTGGCCAGTGAAAAGATTGATGTCACACTGCCGGGGCGCAATGTGCCCATGGGACACCTGCATCCGCTGACCTTGACGCTTGAGCGCATCAAGGATATCTTTGTACACATGGGCTTCAGTGTTGAGGAAGGTCCTGAAATTGAACGCGATTATTTTAATTTCGAGGCATTGAATCTGCCGAAAGACCATCCAGCCCGTGATATGCAGGATTCCTTCTATATTACTGATGAAATTCTGCTGCGCTCGCAGACTTCGCCGGTACAGGCGCGTACGATGCAGAGCAACGAGCCGAATAAGCCAATCCGCATGATTGCACCGGGCCGTGTGTACCGCCGCGATGAGTATGATGCGACGCATTCCCCAATGTTCACGCAGGTTGAAGGTCTGGTCATCGATGAGGGAATCAGCCTCGCGGATCTCAAGGGGACGCTCGAGCTGTTCCTGCATCAGATTTTCGACGAGAACGTCGGCGTCCGATTCCGTCCAAGCTTCTTCCCGTTTACGGAGCCATCGGCTGAGGTCGATATTTCCTGTGTTATGTGTCATGGCAAGGGCTGCAAGGTCTGTAAGGGTACGGGCTGGCTGGAGATCCTTGGTGCTGGCATGGTTCATCCGCATGTTCTTGAGATGAGCGGCTATGATCCGAAAAAGGTCAGCGGGTTTGCATTCGGCATGGGCGTGGAGCGTATTGCGATGCTGTCCTATGGCGTTGATGATCTCCGTCTGTTCTATGATAATGACATGCGCTTCCTGCGCCAGTTCTGATATTTGAGGAGGTTAAACGATGCAGGTTTCTATTAAGTGGCTTAACGACTATATCAAATGTACTGAGACGGCAGAAGAACTCGCCGATAAATATACCATGGCCGGTGTACCGGTCGAGAATGTCATCCGGGCAGATGCCGGACTGGACAAGGTTATCACAGGAAAGATTGAAGAACTCAAGGCTCATCCAGATTCGGATCATCTGCAGATCTGCCAGATCAACGTAGGTGAGGCTGAGCGTATCCAGATCATCACGGGGGCACAGAATGTTAAAGAAGGGCAGATCGTACCGGTAGCAATGGTCGGTGCCCATCTGCCGAATGGCCTTCACATCAAGAAAGGCAAGCTGCGCGGCCTGCCATCGAATGGCATGCTTTGCTCCGCTGGTGAACTTCATATGGATTTATCCAAATTGACGGATGCGCAGAAGGATGGTATCTATATCCTGCCAGCTGATACACCGGTTGGTGTGCCAGCAAAAGATGTATTGGGCCTCGATGATGTTGTGCTCGAGTATGAACTGACCGCGAACCGAGGCGACTGTTTCAGCGTATTCGGTCTGGTTCGTGAGGCTGCAGTCCTCACTGGCAATGAGCCGCATTATCCAGAGATCACGGTCAAAGAGGATGATCCGGCCAAGGCAGCTGATCTGGTGAAGATCGGTATTGAAGCGCATGAACTTTGCGATCGTTTTGCGGCTCGTGTCATCAAGAATGTAAAGATCGGCCCGTCACCGGAATGGATCCAGCAGCGTCTGGAAGGGGCTGGCATCCGTGCCATCAACAACGTGGTGGATGTCACGAATTTTGTCATGGTTGAGCTGGGTCAGCCGCTTCATGCCTATGACTACGACCAGCTCAAGGGACACGAGCTGACAGCGCGTCTGGCCGCTGAGGGCGAGAATCTGCATACGCTGGATGATTCTTCCCGTATTGCCAAGGGCACAGAGCTCGTCATTGCAGATGCCGAGAAGCCGGCCAGTCTGGCTGGCATTATGGGGGGGCTGGAGACCGAGGTCACCGAACATACGACGACGATTGTCCTTGAGGCAGCATCCTTCAATGGGCCGAGTGTCCGCCGTACATCCCGCGCCTGCGGTCTGCATTCCGAGGCATCTGGACGCTTTGAGCGCGGTGTGGATGTACCGAATATCCCGCGCGCACTTGACCGTGCCTGCCAATTGCTGCAGGATATGGGCGCCTGCACGGTTACGCAGGGGATTGTTGATGTCTACCCAGAGCCCAAACAGCCGGTTATTATTGATTTCACGGCGGAACAGATTAATAAGCGACTCGGCACGAGTCTCTCAGGTGCCAGAATGGTCGAGATTCTCGAGAGCATCGGTTTTGCGGTTGAGGAAACGGGAAACGAGGCCTATAAGGTCACAGTACCGACCTGGCGTAATGATTGCAGCTATATGGAGGATCTTTCTGAGGAAGTTTCCCGCCTCTATGGTTTTGACAACATTCAGTCCACGACACCGTATGGGCGTGTGATGCAGGGGCGTCAGAGCGACCGACAGAATTTCATCGATCATATTAAGCACATCTTGTCGGGGCTTGGTATGACAGAGGAATTGTCTTTTTGCTTCACGAGTGTGGATATGCTGGATAAGATGCGCGTGCCGGCGGACAGCAAGCTGCGGCAGGCAATTCCCATCATGAATCCATTGACTGATGAGTGTCCGCTGGTTCGTACCAGTTTGCTGACCAGTATCATGGAAAATGCAGTTCGCAATTTCTCCCGTAAAAATATGGATATCCGCCTCTTTGATGTGGCGCCGGTATTCTACCCGAAGGCGTTGCCGGTCACGGAACTGCCCGATGAGGTCATTAAATTGGCAGGGCTTATCACTGGCCGCCGCAATGAGATGGGCTGGAATCAGGGCAACGACATGGTAGACTTCTATGACATGAAGGGCATCGTTGAGGAACTCCTGAAAGAGCTGTCCATTTCCAAGTATACGGTCGAGGCTGGGGAGCATTTCGCGCTGCATCCGGGCAAGACGGCTGTGTTCAAGAAAGGACAGGAAGTCATCGCAGTAGTCGGTGAGCTTCATCCGGCAGCGGCGGAGAACTTTGGCATCAAACAGTCGGTCTATCTCTTTGAGATGGATGTTGAGACGCTTATGAAGTATACGGCTAAGAACTTCCATTTCGAATCCCTGCCGAAGTATCCGGCAACTGCCCGTGACCTGGCTATTGTTGTCGATGAGGCAGCTGCTGCTGCGGATATCGAGGCCGTTATCGCAAAGAATGCCGGCAAGCACTTTAAGGGCGTGACGCTCTTCGATGTCTATACCGGCGAGCATGTTGCTGAAGGCAAGAAGAGTCTGGCTTTCAACCTGCAGTTCCAGTCCAAGGACAAGACGCTGACGGATGAGGAAGCAGATGCTGCATTCCAGAGTATCCTGAACGCCGTTGAGAAACAGTTCCAGGCGGAACTGCGCGCATAAAGGTGACGAATATGGCAGAAGAAAAGAAGAACAGTCCGGCTGAACGAGTGGTTGTGGATATTTATGGCAGCAGTTATCCGCTCAGGACGGATAAGCCAGAGCATATGATCCAGCTGGCTGAAGATCTGGATAAACGGATGAAACGAATGTCCCGGTCTGTTCGCAGCTTTGATGACCGCAAGATTGCAGTGCTCACCGCGCTTCAGCTGGCGGAGGAATATAATCAGTTAAAGAAGGACTACGATGAGCTGGTCGAGCTGATGGACGAAAAATAATAGCATATAATCGAAAACCGTTGCTTTTAGAGGCAACGGTTTTTTATTGGGAGAATGTTACCGGAGTGAAGGGAAATAGGGGGAGGATTGCGAATATAGAAGATAAAGGAAATAAAAGAAGAAAGGGTGACTGATTATGGGATGGATAAATAATCTGAAAGTAGCTTATAAAATGCTGATCCTGACCGCTATCGCAGTGGTTGGCATGAGCTTTATCGGCTATTCCGGGTATTCAGCAATAACCAATGCCCAGAAAGACATGGAGATGATGTATTCATCTTCCGTAAAATCATTGGATTATGTCGGTCAAATTCGTTTTGGAATACGTTATGCGCAGGGGATGGCTGTCATTACGACAACTGTGCGCAATGATCCACAACGCGTACAGACTTTGCAGCAAAAGTATCAGGATGGCGTTGATATCGTCGAACAAAATCTGCAGCAGTATGAAGCTATTCCAGGGCGGACGGCAGAGATGCAGGCAGAGCTTGTTGAAACCAAGGCGCGCTGGCAGCGACTAAAGAAAAATCTTGATGAGGTAATGAAAAATTGTAAAGATGGACAACCAGAGGCTGGGCTCGCCAGCTATAATGCGACCGGTTCCAAAGAAGCCAACGACATTCGTGAGCATGTCGATGGTCTGGCAATGATGGAAACCACGGCGGCCGAGCAGCTGAATAAGCAGAATGACATAGAATCGCGCGCTGCTGTCCGCAATATGATTATCCAGCTGCTCGTGACGTTGATTGTGCTGGTCGCGGCGGCGCTTTGGATCACCAAAGAGATCACGAATCCACTGCAAAAGATGATGCGAGCACTTGAACGCTTGCAGGGGGGCGATTTCAGCGATCACGCCCGCACCATTAATCGTGCGGATGAGTTTGGCGAGATGGCTGATAAGGTAGCGGGAGTCCGTATGAGTCTCAATAAGCTCATGCAGAACACAAGTAAGAGTGCCGAACAGCTGGCGGCGTCGTCCGAGGAACTCACGGCCAGTGCCCAGCAGTCTGCACAGGCATCCGATCAGGTTGCTCAGTCTGTTACGAATGCTGCTGGCGCTGTTGCGGAGCAGCAGCAGGACGTATCAGATGCCATGGACTCTATTGACAATACGGTAACATCGGTTAACCGGCTGAGTCAGACTGCTGGTCAGGTATCCAGTTATGCTTCGGACAGCAAGGAAGAAGCCGTACAGGGCAATGAAGCAGTAAAACAGGCGGTGCAGCAGATTACCAGTGCTGCGACAGTCGTTAATAAGTCAGCAGCAACGGTAGATAAGCTGGGGCAGAGTTCACAGCAGATTGGCCAGATTGTAGAGACAATCTAGACCATTGCCGAGCAGACAAACTTATTGGCCCTTAATGCTGCTATCGAGGCAGCTCGCGCTGGTGAGCATGGTCGTGGATTTGCTGTAGTAGCAGATGAAGTAAGGAAATTGGCGGAAGCTTCTCAGGGCGCAGCACAGCAGATTGCCGGATTGATTGGTGGTATTCAGGCTGAGACGGTTGAGGCGGTTCAGGCAATGCAACAGGGAAGCCAGGCCGTGCAAGAGGGGACCCGGTCTGTTGAACAGCTGCGTGAGACATTCAGACGCATTCATGAATCAGCACTGGGGGTAGCGCAGCAGGCAGAGGCAATGACGGCGGAGATTCGTGCAGTAGCTGAGGCAACTGGACATGTCAAGTCCAAATCGGAAGGAATACTCAAGAAGGGTGGTGTCGTTGCCTCGGAAATGGAAAGTGTGTCTGCAGCTTCTGAAGAACAGGCAGCATCCGCTACAGAAATCGCTAATGCCAGCACGTCGCTGGCTGATCTGGCGCAAGGTCTGCAGAATTCTTTGAATCAATTTAAGTTTTAATGTGGTTTAATCCTGGAATTACCGGCTGGACACGTTGCTATCTGGTTTGAGGGAGGCGGGGGAAATGGCTGAATCCATTCATGTTACGGAAGAGGAACTGCGCAAGATTGATCTGAAGAAATATGAGAAGAATTATTCCGAAGCCGGACTTTGGGGCAAAATCAAGCATCAGGCGGGATCGATCGGAATTCGTCTGATCTATGAGGCAGTGCAGCTTTATTATGTAACCAGGGCACCGCATTGTCCACCAATGGTCAAAGCAGGCATCTATGGGGCACTTGGGTATTTGATTTCGCCGATTGACCTGATTGCGGATATGATTCCTGTTATCGGCTATACGGATGATGCCGCAGTGATTGCTTTGGCTCTGGTGCTGGCTCAGGCTTATATCACCGATGAGATCCGCCAGCAGGCCAGGGAAAAGATCCGGCAGTTTCTGGGTGATGAGTATGCCAGTAAGCTGGCATGAAAGGCTGCCCGCAAAGAAACAGAGTACCTATAGGAAAAAGCGTATAAAAACAAGCCTGTCCCTTGCGTATAAGGGCAGGCTTGTTTTTTACTCCCTGGGTTCTTTCAAAGCCAATAATACATGGCTCATTTGTATAATATCTTCTTTGGAAAGCTCATCAAAATGTTGCAGCATTTGAATGGCATTATCAATTTCTTTGTGCTGATAATTCTTTTTTTCGTTTTTTATAAAAAATGATGAAATGGTTCCGGTTAGTGTGCTTAGAATGACCTATACCCGCTTTGCTAGACACCTAAAATGAATGGTAAAATACACTCATGAGGTGAGAGTATTGATAAAATACAGCAACGAATTTAAAGAAGAAGCCGTTAAAAGGGTTTTGAGTGGCGTACCTGCCAGCCAGGTTGCTAGAGAGATTGGCGTCAACGTCAACTCATTATAT
>JAGPMW010000039.1 GCA_018052705.1 Selenomonas sp.
TAAAATTGGATTGATCCATAGTGATTACTCCTTTGTTTGTGTTGTTTAGCAAAACCATTTTAACACAGGAAGTCACTATGGATTTTTATTTTTTGATTAACTGTTCAACTTCATTATACAACCGACCATTTTTTATTTTTTGTCGAAATATAGGATATTAGAGATGCGAATATAGTTAGGGAGATGGATAGGATGACTTTTCCAGAAAATATCAAGTCAAATGAGGATATTTTAGATGCGTTCAAATTAGTAGTCCCATATATCAATCATGTTGTCCGCGAAGAGCTGGCTGTAGGTGTTACTTCGACCAAGGAATTTTTGGAGTTTGATCCTGGAGCCAAGCTTCGTCTTAACATTGAGGCCGGAAAACCGATATCCGGGGGGATTGCTAATGCAATCGCGTCAGGCCGTGATATTGCTGAAGATCTGCCAGAATCCGTTCATGGTATGAGCGTGAAGACCATGGTGACTCCGGTCCGGGGGCTGGATGGCTCTATGATAGGCGCATTGGTTTCTGGAATAGATATGGATGCGAATGAGAAATTGATTCATTCGATTGACGAGGTATCAAAGACTACGGCCACTGTTTATGAATCGGTTGAGCAGGTAGCAAAAAGTGCCACCGAACTGGCCGATGCCGGGCAGGTGTCGGTCGCACAGGCGGCAGAACTCAAGCGTTGTAATGCGGAGACGATCAAAGTCATTGAATTCATCAATAATATTGCGGGTCAGACGAATCTGCTGGGTCTTAATGCGGCGATTGAGGCAGCACGCGCTGGTGAGCAGGGACGTGGCTTTGCGGTGGTAGCCGAGGAAGTGCGTAAGCTGGCCGAGCAGTCCAAGGAAGCGACGGAGAAGATTCAGGCAACACTGCAGGAAATGAATCTGGCTGTAGCAGAGATCACGAAATCAATTGAAACGACGGGGGCCATCAGTGAAGAGCAGGCTGCCTCCACCGAGGAGATTACAGCAAATCTGGCAAGAGTGACCAAAGCTGCAGAGTCGTTGGATCAGTTCTCGAGAAATTTTAAATAATGATGATGTAGTGATGTAGTTTAAGGGGGAAAATATTATGGCATTACCAGCAAGCATTAAGACAAATGAAGACATTCTTAACGCGTTTAAAGTAGTTATTCCTTATATCAATCATATTGTGCGTGAAGATGTGGTTATTGGTCTTACCGATACTAAGGAGTATCTCGATTATATTCCGGGCAAAAAATTAGATATTGATCTGGAAGCCGGCAAACCAATCCAGGATATCCCTACTATTCAGGAATGCCTGCGAAAGAATCAGGATACTTACGATGATCAGCCAGCAGAAGTATATGGCGTTCCTATCAAGACTATTTTTACGCCGATCCATGGCATCAACGGTGAGTTGATTGGTACGCTCAGTACGGGTGTCGATATGGCGAACAATATGAATCTGGTCAAGGCAGTGGAAGAGATCGCATCTTCAACGCAGACGGTTTATCAGGCTGTTGAACAGGTAGCGCAGAGTGCCGGCGAACTGGCTAATGCCGGGCAGCAGTCTGTAGCACAGGCCAGAGCTCTTGAGGAACGCAATGCAGAAACCATCAAGGTTATTGATTTTATCAATAATATTGCTGGTCAGACGAACCTTTTAGGGCTTAATGCGGCGATTGAGGCTGCTCGTGCTGGCGAGCAGGGACGCGGCTTTGCTGTTGTAGCAGAGGAAGTCCGTAAGCTGGCGGAGCAGTCTCGTACTGCGACGGAAAAGATCCAGTCAACCTTGACTGAGATGAACAAAGCCGTTGTCGCTATATCGAAGTCGATTGAAACGACGGGGGCCATCAGTCAGGAACAGGCAGCCTCAACGGAAGAGATTACGGCACATCTGTCCCGGGTAACAAAAGCAGCTGAAGAGCTCAGCCGTTTTGTGGATAATTTCAAATAAGCAATGATTTGAATATACAAAAGGACCTTCCTTAAACGGGAAGGTCTTTTTGTATATCCGATGCAGTTACTGATGATTGCGATGTGCCAGAATGCGGATGACTTTTGCACCAGTATTGTGGATTCGGCGCAGCGGTGCAACCTTTGTCTTTACTTTTGGCTTCAGCTCTTTGGCACTGCCAAAATTTCCACGTTTTAATACGGTGGTTTTTGTCTTATCAGGCTTGAAGAAAGCGCGCATGTTTTGAGCAATCTTATCTGGTGCAGCATCTTCCTGACAGATAAAGATGTCCATGGCAACGTACTTCAATTGGGTGTAGACATGCAGAGTCAAATGGCCGTCACCAAAAACAACCATGAATACATAGTGTTCCTCGTCGAGTTTTTCAGTAGTAAGATTTATTAGTTTCAGCTGCAGGTCAGCAAGTGTATCCCGCAGTGTTTCTTTTATGAGTGCAATATCGTTCAATTGGCTGTTCTGGCAATTGAACAGGTCGGCAGTCATATGACGGGCTAAGATTTTCATTAGCTCATTCGCTCCTTCATTGTGGTTTAATGACACATATGGTTACTATTATAGTTGATTCAGGTGTAATTCGTCAAATCACATTGAAGGATGCATTGGTTCTGGTCGGTTTTATTTTTGTGTCTGCTGCCGCTGCCGATGTAATTCTAATCCGATGAAGCAAATAATTGCAATGAGAAAGGCAAAGAAGCTGGTCGTCTGGGCACTGGTCATGAAGCCAAGGACTTTTTCGGCATAGTCGCCGCGCAGAAACTCGAGTGCGAAGCGTGCGAGGCTGTAGAGCATGATGTAGAGGGCAAAACATTGTCCTTTGGCATGCCTGGTGGTACGGAACATGAGCAACAAGGCAAAAATAACAAGATCAAGCTGTCCCTCCCAGATTTCAGCTGGCCAGAGTGGCTGGTTGCCGTAGGTGTGGGCCGCCAAAGTCGCAGCCGGATAGATGATGCCGAAGGCACCGCCAGTTGGTGCGCCAAAGGCATCGCCGTTTAGCAGGTTGGCACAGCGGCCGAGAGACTGCCCAAGAATAATGGCTGGGGCGAGGACATCCATCAGGTGAACGGTGTCCAAATGGTGATGGCGGCAATATAGGATACCGGTAATGACGCCAAGAAAGACCCCGCCCTGAATGGCCATACCGCCTTGCCAGACATTCAGGAGCTCAGTCAGATGGTGACTGTAATAGTCCCAGTCAAAGAAAAATACATCCCAGAGACGGGCACCCAAAAGGCCGGCAATTCCGCAGTAGATCCCTATATCAACAAGGTGTTTTTCGTAGCCGCGTCCATCGCTTTTAGCAAGAAAGTAACCGACACCTGTGGCCAGGATGATGGACAACGAGAGTACGAGTCCATAAGCGCGTACGGGAAACTGCCCGATATAGAAAAGATATTGATGCATAAGGCAAACCTCCTGCAGCTGAGATGTCAGCTGAATAAGAATTACAGAAACATGTTTCATTATAGCTTAATCGCGGAGAAATTAGAAGTAATACCGAGGATACATTTCTATACGCATATATAATATAAAATGCTTATATTTTGAAAACTTAAAGAATAGGAAAGGATTTATGAGAATCGTGTGGAATAATAACTATATAGAATCGAGGAAGTGCAGTAAGGATAAGACGTAGTTTTCATTTGGTAATGGGGGGGTTGTTATGCAGGCAGCTATGACATTACGAGGAAAGTTCATTACTTTGATGGTCGGGGCTTCGTTGCTTACGACAGTCGGTGTTGGTGCCGTCTTTATCAATAACATGTGGGGTGAAGCAGACCGGCAGGTAGAAAATTTCCGTGCGACGCTGACAACTAATGTGAAGAATCAGCTAAAAATGGAGACGCAGATGGCGGTTTCTGTTATCCAGGAAGTTTATAAGAAACAGCAGGCAGGGGAACTGACCGAAGCGCAGGCCCGTAAAGAAGCAGCTGACCGGGTACGGGATCTTCACTATGATGATGGGAAAGGCTATTTCTGGATTGATACCTATGATGGTGTCAATGTAGTTCTGTTAGGCCGGGATACGGAGGGGAAATCTCGTATCGATCTGGTAGATCCGAGTGGGAAGCAGTTCATCAGAGAAATGATCGAGAATGGCCGCAAAGATGGTGGCGGCTATACGGACCTGATGTTTGCGAAACCGAATGAGACTACGCCGTTGCCGAAATGTAATTACACCGTAACCTTTGCTCCCTATCAGTGGGTGCTGGGAACTGGGGTCTGGATTGATAATATAGACGCTCAGGTCGAGGCCGAACGGGAGCGGGCTAATGCGGTGTTCCGGCAAAGCTTACTGAATGTGCTGGCCCTGATTGTGGTCATGCAGGCCATTATGACAGCACTGGCAGTCTTGGCCGGCAACCGGATCATCGCGCCAATCCGCCGTGTGACGCAGCGGTTGGAGGTAATAGCGACTGGCGACTTCCGGAAGGAACCAATGGCGGAGGTTGAGAACCGCCAGGATGAGATCGGGGCAATGAATCGTGCCTTACAGACACTTCAGGAGCATGTCTGCAGCATGATGCAGCAGGTGGCCGAGTCTTCACAACAGGTGGCACAGTCGGCCGCCCAGCTGACAAATAGTTCGGAGCAGTCGGCAACGGTCAGCGGGCAGGTAGCAGATTCGATTGTTAACGTAGCGGCATCCTGCAGTGAGCAGTTTACCGAGGTAGAGAATGCTGGTGAGCAGATAGAGACATTGTCTGGACATATGACCGAGTTTGTTACAACTATCGGTCGTGTGGGGCAGCTTATCGGGCAGACGAAAAAAGATGCAGATAATGGTGAGATGCGAGTGGGCGAAGCAGTTACGCAGATGAAGCGGATTGAGGATTCAGTCAGCGAGTCTGCCAGAGTTATCACAGATCTTGGCCAGGAGTCGGATAAGATTGGTGTAATCGTTGACGCGATTGCAAAGATTTCGGAGCAGACGAATCTCTTGGCACTCAATGCAGCGATTGAGGCAGCGCGTGCTGGTGAGCATGGTCGCGGTTTTGCTGTCGTTGCTGACGAGGTTCGCAAACTGGCTGAGCAGTCGAGCGAATCGGCAGCGGAGATTGCTGCACTGATTGAGTCTATCCAGCAGAAGGCTGGGCAGGCCGTTGAGGTTATGCAGGCTGGGGTAGATCAGGTGCAGACTGGCGCTGGAGCAGTCAATGGAGCGGGAACAACTTTCCATGATATTGCTGGTATGGTGGACCGCGTTGCTGACGAATCAATGGCGATGGAGAAGATCGTTGAAACTTTGAAACAGAATACGCAGGTGATTGGACGCGCCGTTGAGAAAATCAGAACGATGAGCCGCAGTGTCGCTTCTGAAACTGAGACCGTATCAGCGGCAACGGAGGAGCAGACGGCAACAATGCATGAGATTGCCGATGCCAGCCGAACTCTTACGAATATGGCACAGACAATGGAAGGCGCCGTCAGCAAGTTTAAAATCTGATTATTTTGTTGGTTGAAAGAGGGCAGGACAGACTGCCCTTTTTTATTGTCCGGAAATTTGTTATAATAAGAAGATATATAAATAGAAAAATTTAATCGAGGTGTTTATCCATGGAATTAAATATGGATGTTTTAGTCAGACGGTTCAAGGATTATATTAGTTTTGATACGCAGTCGGATGAGGAGAATGAGGCATCCTGTCCCAGTACGCCAGGGCAAATGGTGTTGGCGAAGCATCTGGCAGAGGAACTGAAAGATATTGGACTGAGTGAAGTGGAGCTTGATAACCACGGCTATATTATGGCGACACTGCCGGAGAATGGCGTGAGCGGTGCACCCGTGGTTGGTTTTATTGCGCATGTAGATACGAGCCCGGACGCTGCGGGCGGGCCCATCAAACCGTTGGTCGTGACGAACTATGATGGCAAGGATATCGTGCTTAATGAGGACGGACCAATCGTATTCCGTACGCAGGATTTTCCGGAGGTACGGAAGTATCAGGGGCAGGACATCATGTTCACTGATGGAACGACGCTGCTGGGAGCTGATGACAAGGCTGGTGTGACGGCAATTGTCAGTGCGATGGAATATCTGAGGCAGCATCCGGAAATCAAGCATGGCAAGATTCGTATCGGCTTTACGCCCGATGAGGAAACGGGCCGCAGTGCAGCACTCTTCGATGTGGCGAAGTTCGGAGCGGATTTCGGTTATACTGTCGATGGTGGTGAGCTGGGCGGAATGGAGTATGAGAATTTCAATGCAGCCAACCCGGTTATCACGTTCCATGGCCGCAGTGTGCATCCCGGTGAGGCGAAAGGAAAGATGATCAATGCGCTCACCCTGGCTGCTGAATGGCAGCAGATGCTGCCGGCAGGAGAGAAGCCGGAGTATACGGAAGGGCGTGAAGGATTCTTCCATGTGCACAAGTTGTCCGGCGGGGTCGAGGAATGTACGATGAACATGCTGATCCGTGATCACGATCGTCAGAAGTTTGAATCCCGCAAGGCGTATCTTCACCAGCTGGCGGACTTTTTCAACACGAAATATGGTGAAGGCACAGTAACAGTTAAGTCACATGATGTCTACTACAATATGCTCGAGAAAATCGAGGATGGGAATATGTTTGTGGTTGAGCTGGCCAGGCAGGCCATGATCGGTGCCGGTGTGACACCAGATATTCAGCCGATTCGTGGGGGCACTGATGGTGCTCAGCTGTCATTCCGTGGCCTGCCGTGTCCGAATCTCTTTACGGGTGGTGCCAACTTCCATGGCCGGTTCGAGTACCTGCCGCTTGAGTCCCTTGCAAAGGCTGCTGAGACAGTTCTCGGCATCGTGACAGGCGCAGCAGCGTTGAAGAAATAAGGAGAAGATGAAACATATGGCATTATTGGATATTAAGAAAGCCGGTAATCCCGTTCTTAAAAAGGTATGCGTGCCTGTGGAGCGAATTGATAAGCAGCTTAAGAAACTGCTGGATGATATGGCACAGACGATGTACGAAAACGATGGAATTGGTATTGCGGCACCGCAGGTCGGAGAGAGTGTGCGTATGGTCGTGATGGATTGTCAGGACGATCATGGGCTGATTGAGCTTATCAATCCGGTCATTACGTATCGCGAAGGTTCCGAGGTGGATACGGAGGGCTGTTTGTCTGTGCCGGATATTTTCGGCGAAGTCGAGCGTGCCGAGAAGGTAAAGGTTGAGTTCCTGAACCGCCGTGGCAAGCTTCAGCATTTGACGGCAACGGGACTGCTCGCCCGCTGCATCCAGCATGAGCTGGATCATCTGGATGGCCAGTTGTTCATCGATATTGCAACCAGTATACATAGGGGGAGTGAAGCGTGAAGAAATTCCGTGTCATTTTCATGGGAACGCCGGAGTTTGCGGTTCCCTGTCTTGCCGCGCTTCATGAAACCTGCGAGGTCATTGGGGTAATTACGCAGCCGGACAAGCCGCGCGGACGCGGCCAGAAACTTGTGCCATCGCCGGTGAAGGCCTGGGCAGAAGCGCATGATCTGCCAGTCTACCAGCCCGCGAAGATCAAGACGGAGGAATTCACGGTCCGTCTGGAGGAAATGAAACCGGATCTTATGGTTGTTGTAGCATTCGGGCAGATACTTTCGCAGCGCATTCTCGATATTCCGCCATATGGTTGTATCAATGTTCATGCGTCGCTGTTGCCGCGCTATCGCGGAGCTGCGCCGATGCAATGGTGTGTCATCAATGGTGAGGAGAAGACGGGAGTCACGACGATGTTCATGGACGCTGGTCTGGATACGGGCGATATGCTGCTCACCCGTGAACTGGCTATTGGCCAGGATACCACGCTGGAGGAAGTCCATGATGGTCTGATGGCATTAGGGTCCAAGGTACTCATGGAGACGCTGGGGCAGCTGTCGGATGGTGTGCTGCAGCGCACGCCGCAGACGGGAGAGTCCAATTATGCTCCTATGCTTACCAAGGAGACTGGTCATATCGACTGGTCGAAACCAGCCGCTGAGGTACACAATCTTGTGCGTGGGCTTAATTCCTGGCCGGGCGCTTATACTGGACTGGATGGTGCCAAGTACAAGATCTGGCGCACGCGGCGGACGGGTGAACCGGCGGCTGTCGAGGCTGGAACTATCGTAAAGGCAAATAAGAATGAGGGACTGGTGGTGGCTGCCGGAGATGAACTGCTTGAGATTCTTGAGCTTCAGGCCCCAGGCAAGAAAAAAATGCGTGCAGCTGATTATCTGAACGGTCATGGCATCACACTTCCGGCGGTTTTTCATTAAGATATGATAAAATGGGGCAATTTTAGTGCAGGGGCTTATTCATTAAGTGATGAATGAGTCTGTACGTTATGTCCCGTATCGATACAGGGGCGGTTTGTTGGAGGTTTTCTATGGCAGATCAAACCAAAAGTACTCAGGCTGAGCCTGTAAAAAAGAAAATTGTAATTCCGGGGCGTCCGAAGAAGCGGCTATTTATCAGCCTGCTTGCGCTGACGATGTCGTTGGCATCGATATTGCTTTATGGCATCTGGTATATTGCCCGCCCCGGACTGGCAGGGATTGCTCCGGTGCTGCCGACTGTGGTCGGTGGCATCTTTGCCGTCATGGCGGCAGCGGCTGCCATGAGCCTTATCAATATGGCTTTGGCCGTGGCAGGACTGTGCTATCTGCCGTTTTTGCGACAGCAGTCGTATGCATTTGTCAATCTGCTGTTCCCTCTGGCTGTACAGCTGGGCCGGCCATTTGGCATCGGTAAGCGGCGGCTGGAGGGATCGTTTATTGCAGTCAGCAATCTGCTGTTCAGCCGGCTGGGGATTCGGGTGCCGGCTGACCGTCTGCTGGTAGTGACCCCGCACTGTCTCCAGCTGGCGACTTGTCCGCATAAGATTACGCGGGACCCGAATAACTGCAAGCGCTGCGGGGGCTGTGACATTGGCGCTCTCGTGGCGCTTTCTGAAGAGATGGGATTCCATTTCTTCGTGGCGACGGGCGGGACACTTGCCCGGCAGATTGTTTATAAGACCCGGCCGAAAGCTGTACTGGCGATTGCCTGTGAGCGTGACCTTATGAGCGGTATTCAGGATGTCTATCCGCTGCCAGCCGTAGGGGTGCTCAATATCCGGCCTAATGGTCCGTGCTTTAATACGCATGTGGATATGGCCGAGGTTCGCCGTCAGCTGGAACAAATCATTATTCCGAAAGGGAACGAATAAATTATGGATAAAGCGCGTGATACCGCGATAAAGATCATGAATGAAGTCCACGAGAATGGCGCTTATGCCAATGTGGCACTGACGAGGCAGCTGCGCAAGGCAGAGCTTGACGATACAGATCGCCGTTTCGTGACGGAACTTGTCTACGGGGCAGTGAAGGCTGGCGATACACTGGACTGGATCCTGCGTCGCTATGTCAACCGGCCGCTGAAGAAAATCCCGCCGATGATCCGGGAGATTCTGCGGCTTGGCCTCTACCAGATCTTTTATCTTGACAAGGTACCGGATTCTGCTGCCTGCAATACGGCCGTGGATCTGGCCAAGAAATACAGTCATCCGGGGACCGTGAAGTTCGTGAATGCGGTCCTGCGGACCGCGGTACGCGAGCCGGAGCGGGCGAAGTTCCCGGAGGGCAATGGTCATGCGACGGAGGGACTCGCACTGGCCAGCCAGCACCCGCAATGGCTGGTGAAGCGCTGGGTTAAGGCCTTCGGCTTTGAGGAAACACAGTCGTTATGCGACTTCAATAATGGACAGGCACAGTTATCGGTACGTGCCAATACACTTCGGGCTGACCGTGATACGCTTTTGGCAGCCCTGAAAGAGGCTGGGACTGAAGCGGAACCATCCAAGTGGGCGCCGGAGGGCGTCATCATCACGGCGCATGGTTCGCTGGACCGCCTGCAGCCATTGCAGGATGGCTTGTGTCAGGTACAGGATGAGAGCTCCATGCTTGTGGCGCATGTAGTTGATCCGCAGCCGGGTGAGTTTGTTATCGACTGTTGCAGCGCACCAGGCGGCAAGACAACCCATCTGGCAGCGCTCATGCAGGACAAAGGCCGTATTCTTGCAGGCGATATTTACGAGCACAAAATTGATCGAATCCAGGAAAATGCCGATCGGCTGGGGATCTCCATCATCGAGACGCAGCTGCTGGATGCCCGTGAGGTCGGACAAAGCTATCCGGCGCAGGCGGACCGCGTACTCGTCGATGCGCCCTGCTCGGGACTTGGTGTGCTGCGCCGTAAGCCGGATGCCCGCTGGAATAAGAGTGAGGCAGAAATCGGCGAGCTGCCGGCCTTGCAGCATGCCATCATCGAGAGTGCGGCAGCAGCTGTGAAGCCGGGCGGGGTACTGGTATACAGTACCTGTACTATTGAGCCGGCGGAAAATCAGGCTATCGTCGAGGCATTTCTGGCAAAGCATCCGCAGTTCCAGCTGGAACCGGCTGGCGACTATCTGCCCGTGAAACGGCCGGAAGCGATGGTCCAGCTTTATCCGCAGCGGGATGGAACAGATGGTTTCTTTATCGCGCGCATGCGCCGCTCACTGGAAGCCTGAAAGACGGCCGACATCAGGACCTATATGGAACGGAATGAAAGGAAAAACATTGTGACGAATATTTTTGGGATGACGCTCACTGAGTTACAGGAGACGCTTAAACCCTACAAGGTGCCGGGGTACCGGGCCAAGCAGATTGCCGAATGGATGTATCAGAAAGGCGCCGCGTCCTTTGAGGCGATGACAAACCTGTCCAAGCAGCTGCGCGAGACGTTGGCCGGAGAGCTGATCATCGGCCGGCCAATCATCAGGACCCGGCTGGATTCCAAGGATACGAAAACGACGAAGTTCCTGCTGGAGTTTAATGATGGCACGGCCGTGGAGACGGTGCTTATGCGGCAGGCATACGGCAACAGCATCTGCGTGTCAAGTCAGGCCGGCTGCAGCATGGGCTGTGCATTCTGTGCTTCGACTCTGCATGGGCTGGCCCGTGACCTGACGGCAGGCGAGATCCTGGGCCAGGCGATCACGATTAATGATATGCTGCGGGATGAGGAAAATGGACAGAAGGTTGATACGATCGTCATTATGGGCAGCGGTGAGCCGCTCATGAACTATGAGAATGTCATCGGTTTCCTGCATCTGGTGCATGAGTCGTATACGTTGAACATGGGTTATCGGAATATCACTTTGTCTACCTCGGGGATTGTGCCACAAATGTATCTGCTGGCTGACGAGGGACTTCCCATCTCACTCTCGGTTTCATTGCATGCACCGGAGCAGGCATTGCGTTCAGCACTCATGCCCATCAACCGCAAGTATCCATTGGCTGATGTTGTCAAGGCCGCCAAGAACTATGCAGATAAAACCAAACGTCGTGTGACTTATGAGTACGTTCTCATTGATCAGGTCAATGATGGTGAGACGCAGGCCCGTGAGCTGGTGGCACTTATGCGTGGTCAGCTGGCGAGTGTCAATCTGATTCCGATTAATCCGGTGGTTGAACGAAATCTGATGCGTCCTGGCAAAGAACGCATTGACTGGTTTGAACATTATCTGACCGACCGGCATATAACGGTAACGGTTCGTCGTGAAATGGGAGCAGATATCCAGGCTGCCTGCGGCCAGCTGCGCAACAAGCATCTGACAGAATGAGTGTGCAGTCAGGAATCCGGAACGTAAGGCAGACATTACGAATTCTTTCTGCTATAATGGACAACAGGAAACAGACGGGCAGATAGTTTTTATGAAGGGGGTCTGTTTTATGGGAATAGGTAAACTGGAATCCTTCCTTGAAAATCATATCGAGGGATTCTTTAATAAACGATTTAGCAGCGATCTCGAGCCGGTGGAACTCATGAAAGGGCTGGAAAAGGAAATTGCCCGCGAAGGGCGTGGGAAGCCGAAGCATCTGGTAGCAAATGAGTATGCGTTTTCCTTGGCGGCGGAAGATTATCAGCGGCTTTGTGCCCAACGGGTCATTGATGAGCTGTACGAATCGGTTGAGAAACAGGTCATTCTGCAGGACTATACGATGGAAGGGGTTCTGATCGTATCCTGCCAGTCGGATGAGGCGAGGACCAAGGGAACTTATGCGCTGAAGTCTCGTTTTGCTGAGGCGGAGAAGGTAACTTCCTGTACAGAGGCATCCCATACGATTGTGCTCGAACGGCCGGCTTTTTCGGAGTCAAAGCCGTTGAACCTGCCGAAAGACTATCAGACGGTTTCGCTGTCGGTTATCGAGGGACCGGATCTGGATTCCTATCTGGCTTTCGGGGAAAAGCAAATCTATATTGGCCGGCGGGATAAGAACGAATTTATTCTGACGGATACCAATGCGTCACGGCTGCATGCGTGGATTGCCTATGAAAAGCATCGGCATGTGCTTTATGACGCTCAGAGTACGAACGGCACGTTTGTTAATGGAACGCGCATTGAATCCTGTTGTCTCTCGGCCGGGGATGAAATCCGGGTGGGGGCGACGGTTTTAGTATACGAGGTGATTTGATTGCCTATGTCGGCGATGTTATTGAAAGGAGTCCGGGTGGTGCTGGAATACGGCATGCTCCTGTGGCTCATCTGGTTTTCCCTGAAGCTTACCAAGCGAATGTTCACCGAGGTCCGGCGTGAGACCATCCGCCAGCGCCGGCCGGAAACGAGCCAGAATGAAGCGGTACTCGTAGTGCTCGAAGCCAGCGAAGAGAGTCTTAATGGGCGGCGGTTCGCTTTCAGTGAGCAGATTACGCTCGGGCGTGGTGAGGATAATGATATTGTGATCCCTGAGGGATTCGTATCCCATCATCATGCCGTCATCTATCCGCATGGAAGTCAATATGTCATTGAAGACCTTGGCAGTGTCAACCATACTTATGTTAATGACCAAAAGATGGAAGGCCGGGCGTATATCAAACCTGGCGATATTGTCCGTATCGGTATGGTTGCGCTAAGGTTCGAGAGGTGAAGAAATGATACAGGTATATCAGGCAACCGATGTTGGCCGGGTCCGTCAGGGCAATGAGGACAGTGTGGTTGTATTTGAACCGTCCGTCTATGTTGTTGCAGATGGCATGGGAGGAGAGGCTGCCGGCGAGGTTGCCAGCCATTTACTGGTGGATACGGTCCGGCAGACGCTGGCAGGCAGCAGGGATATTGTGGAGAATTCCCTGCGTCAGGCGGTGTTGGCTGCTAATGATGTTATTCTCACCTGCGTAGCGGAAACGCCGGCCTATCAGGGAATGGGCACGACGGCTACGCTGCTCCACATCGATGAGGACGAGCGGCAGGCCTGCTGGGCACATGTCGGTGACAGCAGACTTTACCTGCTGCGTGATGGGGCTGCTTTGCAGCGGGTTACCCGCGATCATTCCTATGTAGAGGATCTGGTTGCGCAGGGGTCTATTACCGAGGATGAGGCCAAGGTCCATCCGCGCCGTAATCTCCTGACCCGCGCGGTTGGTGTCGACCGGGATCTGTCTGTCGATACGGGCCGGCTGGCTTTGAAGGGCGGAGATGTCCTGCTGCTGGCAACCGATGGTCTTATGAAACATGTATCGGATGAAGAGATTGCGGAACTGCTGCTGGCAGAAAACGCGAATCCTGCGCAGACGCTGATCCAGCGGGCACTCGATGCCGGTGGATCAGATAATATTACGGCAGTTGTGGTGGTGTGCAGCGCATGAAGAATTGGCGATTGATGCTGGCACCGCTGGGGCTGGTCATATGTGGTCTGAGCGTGCTCTATCTTAAAGTAAATCCGGCAGCCGCTAAACCAGATATAATACAGAGTCCGATGCTCTATCTTCCCTGGCTGGGACTTGCAGCGCTGCTGGCGCTGTTCGTGCAGGCTGTGCTGATCCGCCGTCGGCTGGATACGTTCCTGTTCCCCATGTCATTGATGCTGGTGAGCATTGGCGTGGTCGAGATTGCGCGTCTCAAGCCGTCCCTGCTGGTAAGGCAGCTGCAGTGGATCTGTATTGCCATGATCGTGCTGCTCCTCGTCGTGCGCTTATGGGACCGCATCCGGCGTATGCTGGACTATCCCTATCTTTTAGGAGTTGGCTGTGTATTGCTGCTTGGTCTGCCATTGCTTTTTGGGACAGAGATCGGTGGCAGCAAGAACTGGCTCGTTTTAGGTCCGGTCTCGATGCAGCCATCTGAATTCGGTAAAATATTGATTATTTTCTTTTTGGCGTCATACTTGTCGGATCACCGGCGTGTACTGACGCTGCCATCGCACCGTTTCCTGTTCCTGCAGCTGCCACCGCTGCGCTTCATTGCACCGCTGATCTGCATCTGGGGACTGGCCGTGCTGATGTTTGTGGTAGAGAAAGACCTTGGCTCGGCGCTGCTGTTTTTCGGCATGGCTGTGCTTATGACGTATATGGCGACGGGGAGCAAGTCGTATGTGTTCCTGGCCATGATCTTCATGGCCGTGGCTTCGACCGCCAGTTACGCGATGTTCGGACATGTGCGCGTGCGTTTCGATATCTGGCTTCATCCATGGCAGGACCCAAACGGTATGGCTTATCAGGTTGTGCAGTCCCTTTTTGCTATCGGAACAGGCGGAATCTGGGGAACAGGCTTCGGGTTTGGACATCCGGGATTTATCCCCGAGGTTCATACCGATTTTGTCTTTTCGGCGATTGCCGAAGAGATCGGGCTGGTCGCTTCGCTAATGCTGATCGGCTGCTATATCCTGCTTTTCTGGCGGGGCATCATGGCCGCATTGGCCTGCCGTAATGAGAAGGGGACATTGGTGGCAGCTGGCAGCAGTGCGCTGCTGCTGCTGCAGGCCTTCATTATCATTGCTGGTGTGACGAAGTTTCTGCCACTGACCGGGATTACGCTGCCGTTCATTAGTTATGGCGGCAGCTCGATGGTATCCGGCTTTATCCTGCTGGGCATCCTATTATCATTATCAAAGGAGCAGGAACATGGCTGATTGGAAATTAAAACGACAAGTCCTGAAGGCAGCATCCTTCCTGATGCTGATCATGGGCTGTCTTACTGTTTATCTTATCTATTTATCGACGTGGGAGGCGGACAGCCTGGCTGCAAATCCGCTTAATATGCGTGGAGCAGCTGCGCGCGCAGATATCCGGCGTGGGTCAATCCTCGATGCGCAGGGGCGGGTGCTGGCTCAGAACCGGCCAAATGGAACACGCAGTTATCCGATGGGGGCAGCGATGGCAGCTGTTACGGGGTATAATGGTGAGACGATTGGCAGTGCGGGTATCGAAGGACATGCGAATCGTGAACTTTTAGGCCTGACGGATGATATCAGCCGGCTGGGACCAGCGGCGCAGCTGTTTCAATCCGATCAGGGGAATAATGTGAAAACCACCATTGAGTCTGATGCACAACAGGCAGCTTATGATGGTCTGGCCGGACGCAAAGGTGCAGTGGTTGTGCTGGATGCCGGAACGGGTGCTGTGCTTGCGATGGTGAGCTCGCCGTCCTATGATCCGAACAACATCGAAGCCAACTGGCAGCAGCTTTCCAAGGAGTCTGACGGCCCATTGCTGAACCGGGCGGTTCAGGGACTGTATCCTCCCGGTTCTACGATCAAACCGATGATTGCCGATGCGGCCCTTACTGAGGGCGCCACGAATGAGCAGGAAATATTTGACTGCAAAGGCGCGCTTGATCTCGGCGACGGGAATTCTATCCGCGAGAGTCATGGCGAAGTTCATGGCAAGGTAGATATCAGCAAGGCACTTACTGAATCCTGTAATGTCACTTTCGGTACCTTGGGCATGAGGCTGGGCGATGCGAAGCTTAAGAAAACGTTTGAGCGTTTTGGCTTTAATCAGGAAATCGGCGGAGATATCCTCATGACAAAGTCTCATCTGCCAGCGTTTGGCAAACTGGGAAATGGTGATCTTGCTCAGACGGGTATTGGTCAGAGTACACTTCTGGTCACGCCCATGCATATGGCACTTCTGGCCGCAGCCTATGCCAATGGCGGTGTTGTCATGAAGCCATATCTGGTTCAGCAGGCCATTACGCCGGGCGGACTGGTGGTATATGAAGCACGCCCTGAGAAATGGCTGACCGCGACAACGCCTGAAATGGCGTCGAAAATAGATCATTTTATGGAAAATGTCGTGACAAAGGGAACGGGCCGGGCGGCTCAGGTCAGCGGTGTCCGCGTGACGGGAAAAACCGGTACGGCGGAGAATGCACAAGGTGAGGATCATGCCTGGTTCATTGGCTCAGCGGAACTGCGCAACCGGCGTATCGTTTTCGCGATCATTGTTGAAAATGGTGGCGGCGGTGGTACACAGGCCGCGCCAATAGCTCGCAAGATTATCCTGAGTCTGCAGAATTGACTGGATTTTATCCTTGGAGGAATTCGATAAATGCCGAAAGTACATTGTTTTTACTCTTTAGGGAGGAACGTATAAATGAACCAGCGTGTATTAGATCAGCGCTATGAGCTCCAGGAGCTTATCGGCGGCGGCGGTATGGCCGATGTCTATAAAGCCCGGGATTTGCTGCTGGACCGTCCGGTAGCCGTGAAAATCCTGCATGAACAATTCAAGAGCGACACGGAATTCATCAATCGCTTCCATCGTGAAGCTCAGGCTGCAGCCCGGCTGAGCCATCCGAACATTGTCAATATCTTTGATGTCGGCGTAACGGGAGAGGCCCATTATATTGTCATGGAGTATGTGCCGGGCAGCACGCTCAAAGACAAGATCAAACAGGAGGGCCATCTGAGCGTGAATGCGTCGCTGCGGATCGCCAGTGATATTGCCCGTGCGCTCTCACACGCCCATACAAATAATCTGGTGCATTGTGACATCAAGCCACACAATATCTTAATGATGGCAGATGGCAGTGCCAAGGTAGCCGATTTCGGGATAGCGCGCGCTGTGACTGAGTCGACAATGACCTATTCGGGCAATGTGGTCGGTTCTGTGCATTATTTCTCACCCGAGCAGGCCAAGGGAACGATGATTACCCCGAAATCGGATGTCTATTCGCTGGGCGTTGTGCTTTATGAGATGCTGACTGGTCAGCTGCCATTCAATGGAGAGACTCCGGTGAGCATTGCCATGAAGCATTTGCAGGAGGAGCCGGTGTCTGTACGCCAGCTTGATCCGTCAATTCCGCCAGTAGTGGAGGCTATTGTGTCGCGGGCTATGAGCAAAGATCCTGCGATACGGCCGGGCAGCGATGAGCTGGTACATGATATTGCTCAGGCTGAACAGATGCTGGGGGGAGGTACAGGTTACGCGGCTCCCCAGCAGGATCTTTATGCCACGCAG
>JAGPMW010000040.1 GCA_018052705.1 Selenomonas sp.
AGCAATCTGGTCAGCACGTTCAGCTCAGCCCACTCAGGCTCGACGACAAACTCAGCCCAGGACTCCATCAAGAAATTCTGGTCGAATTACACGTCATCGTCCAGTGCTTCGAGTCTGACAAACCTCAGTACCCTGTCTGGCATCACCAGCAGTGCTGCATCACTTGTCAGCTCCTATAACGAGAATAAAAGCACGTTCATGACACAGTTCAGCTCCACCATGAGTGATCTCAAGCATTCGGCATCAACCGTGGCGAATATGAGCTACGACTTCACTGCCAGCGACATCCAGACGAGCAGCAACGGCAGTAAGACCTATAGCGACTCTCTGAAGAGTGCCATCGGCAACGTCAAGCAGCTTGTATCGGACTACAATGATGCACTGGGACTCACCAGTGACTACAGCAGTGTAGGCAATCGCATGAAGGCCCTGTCAACAACATTTGCTGATACCACCTATCGTGCCGATACCTATAAGCAGCTCGGCATTACGGTGGACAGTACCACAGGCGCACTTTCGGTTGACGAGGACAAGCTGGCCAGCGCTTTGGTCGAGAACGGTGACCGGGTCAAGAATTCTCTTGGCACCAACGGTCTGGCTGGCAAGGCTGAGAATCATGTAGATCTGGCAAACTCGCAGCAGAGCAATCTCTTTCCGTCTATGCAGAGCATGTTTGGGAAGTCGCTCACAACCGCCTCGGCCTACACAAATCCAAATGTGCTGAATGCATCAGTACAGGCAGGCATGATTGGCAATATGCTCGACAGCATGTTCTAGGAGCCTGCAGCTTAGCCCAATCTAAAAAAATCCGCGGACCATTTTGGGTTCGCGGATTTTTTGCTAGCATATATAGTTCCGGAAATTATTTGTGCATTGCTTCCTGTACAGCAACAGCAACAGCAACAGACATACCAACCATCGGGTTGTTACCAGCACCGATGAGGCCCATCATGTCAACATGTGCCGGTACGGAGGACGAGCCAGCAAACTGAGCATCGCTGTGCATACGGCCCATGGTATCAGTCATACCATAGGAAGCCGGGCCAGCGCCCATGTTATCCGGATGGAGCGTACGGCCCGTGCCGCCGCCGGATGCAACCGAGAAGTACTTCTTACCCTGCTCGATGCATTCTTTTTTATAGCAGCCGGCAACCGGATGCTGAAAACGAGTCGGATTCGTCGAGTTGCCCGTAATCGAAATGTCGACTTTCTCCATGTGCATGATGGCAACGCCTTCCTGCACGGAGTCAGCACCATAGCAACGGACCTGCGAACGTACGCCATCGGAATACTTGATTTCCTCGACGACGTTCACTTTGTTCGCTTTGTAGTCATAGTCCGTGACAACGTAGGTAAAGCCATTGATACGGCTGATGATCTGAGCCGCATCTTTACCAAGACCATTGAGAATGACACGCAGCGGGTTTTTGCGAACCTTGTTGGCCGTCTGAGCAATACCGATAGCACCCTCAGCAGCAGCGAAGGACTCGTGACCGGCGAGGAATGCGAAGCAGCCAGCATCCTCGGAGAGAAGCATAGCAGCCAGATTACCGTGACCCAGACCCACTTTACGGTGGTCAGCAACGGAGCCCGGTACGCAGAAAGCCTGGAGGCCTTCGCCGATAGCCTTGGCAGCATCAACAGCTTTGGTGCAGCCCTTCTTGATGGCGATAGCAGCGCCGAGCGTATAAGCCCAGGCAGCGTTATCAAATGCAATCGGCTGCAGATCTTTTACGATCTTGCCAGCCTCAACACCCTTTTCGTCACAAATTTTCTTAGCGTCCTCAATGGATGCGATACCATACTGTTTGCAAACTTTATTGATCGTATCAATACGGCGTTCATAGCCTTCGAATAATGACATTCTATTCATTCCTTCCTGTTATCTTAAACCAGCAGCAATAGTTCTTACTCTTCGCGCGGATCGATGTATTTCGCAGCATCAGCGAAACGGCCTTTGGTGCTCGTGTTAGCTTTGATTGCCTCGTTGGCATCTTTGCCGGCACGGACAGCGTCCATGACTTTGCCGAGCTGGATAACTTCGTAGCCGATTACGCGGCCTTCTTTGTCGAGACCAAGTCTATTGACATAGCCTTCTGCGAGTTCGAGATAACGCGGGCCCTTCTTAAGTGTGCTGTACAGCGTACCAACCTGGCTGCGCAGGCCTTTGCCGAGGTCATCGAGACCAGCACCGATTGGCAGACCGTCATCAGAGAAAGCAGTCTGGCTGCGGCCATAAGCAATCTGCAGGAACAGCTCGCGCATTGCCGTATTGATGGCATCACAAACGAGGTCCGTGTTCAGTGCTTCAAGAACCGTAAGGCCCGGCAGAATCTCAGCAGCCATAGCAGCAGAATGCGTCATGCCTGAGCAGCCGATCGTCTCGACAAGAGCTTCCTGGATAATGCCCTCTTTGACGTTCAGCGTCAATTTGCAGGCACCCTGCTGCGGAGCGCACCAGCCAACACCATGGGTAAGACCGCTGATGTCCTGTACATTCTTGGATTTAACCCATTTGCCTTCCTCTGGAATCGGAGCAGCGCCATGATGTACTTCCTGCGCTACACATGCCATAGTTTCCACTTTCTGTGAATAAGCAATCATTGTTCGTATTCCTCTCTTTTCTAAAATATAATACTGAAGGATCATTCCCGGTCAGGGGCTAGCAATGGCAGGCCGCCTATGAGCCGATGTCACAGACTCCAGCCTCCCCGATCAGGAATCATATATCCTTCTGTCTTACAGGTAATGCGGTCAGTCAGAGCTCGACCATGTTCTTGCCCGTCATCTCTGCCGGGATCTCTACGCCAGCCAGCGTGAGCAGTGTCGGTGCGATATCGCAGAGTGCGCCATCTTTAACTGACTTGACACGATCAGATACCACGATGAATGGTACCGGATTCGTCGTATGCTTCGTGAACGGCTGACCATTATCATAGTCCATCATCTTGTCCGCGTTGCCATGGTCTGCTGTAATGCAGACTTCACCGCCAACCTCACGGATAGCCTCAACGAAACGGCCAACGCAGGTATCAACAGTCTCAACTGCCTTGATGACAGCCGGCATGATGCCCGTATGACCAACCATGTCGCAGTTCGCATAGTTAAGAATGATGAAGTCGTATTTGCCGGATTTCGTAGCTTCCACTACTTTATCCGTGACTTCTACCGCACTCATCTCCGGCTGCAAATCATAAGTTGCCACTTTCGGGGACGGAACCAGAATACGATCCTCGCCCTCATATGGTTTCTCGACACCGCCGTTGAAGAAGAACGTAACATGCGCATACTTTTCAGTCTCAGCAATACGCAGCTGCGTCATGCCATGATCCTGAATGATCTCCCCCAGCGTATTGCTGATGGACTCCGGCGGGAATGCAACTTTGGCATTCAGGCCGTCTTCATACTGTGAGAACGTCGTAAACGGGATCTTGAGGTTCTCGTCACGCTCGAAGCCGTCGAAAGACTCATCCACGAATGCATGAGTAAGCTGACGGGCACGATCCGGACGGAAGTTGAAGAAGATCGCGCCGTCACCGTTCTTCATTCCCTCATAGCTCTTGACGACAAACGGAACAACGAATTCATCGTTGACATCAGCAGCGTAGCTGGCCTTAAGGCCTTCTACTGCTGAATCCGCGCTGACACCTTCAGCATGAGCAATAGCTTCATAAGCCTTCTGCTCACGCTCCCAGCGGTTATCGCGGTCCATTGCATAGTAACGGCCGCTGACAGAAGCAATCTGCCCCACACCGATCTCCCGGCATTTTGCCTCGAGCTCCTCGAGGTATGGCTGTGCACTCTGCGGCGGTACATCACGGCCATCGAGGAATGCATGAACATAGACCTCCCCGACACCATTATCCTTAGCCATCTTAAGCAGTGCATACAGATGATCCTGATGACTGTGTACGCCACCTGGAGAAACGAGGCCCATAAGATGCAGGGCACCATGGTTTTCCTTAACGCATTTCACAATGGCAACCAAAGCTTCATTCTTGAAGAAATCGCCATTCTTGATGTCACGGGTGATACGGGTCAGCTGCTGATAGATAGTACGGCCAGCACCGATGTTGGTATGACCAACTTCGGAGTTGCCCATCTGACCATCCGGCAGGCCGACGTATTCGCCGGATGCCTGAAGCTGGCTTGTATGGAATTTCTCAATAAGACCATCGAGTACCGGGGTATTCGCTATCTGTACTGCATTGTTCTTATCTGTTTTGTCACCAAGGCCGCAGCCATCCATAATGATGAGTGCAACCGGTGCATTTTTGAGTTTTGCCATTATTGTTTACTACTCCTTTAACCGAACTGGATTAGTAGTTAACGATCTCGCTGAAATCTTTGGCCTTCAGGGAAGCGCCGCCGACAAGTGCGCCGTCGACATTCGGCTGCTTCATGAGGTCAGCAATTGTAGCCGGTTTCACACTGCCGCCATACTGGATACGGATGGCATCAGCACTCTCCTGACCAAATACCTCAGCAACCGTCTTGCGGATGTGAGCGCAAACTTCTTCAGCCTGGTCAAACGTAGCCGTCTTGCCCGTGCCGATAGCCCAGATTGGCTCATAAGCGATGACGAGCTTGGCAACCTCATCGGCTTTGAAACCAGCCAGTGCAGCTTTGATCTGACCTGCAACGAGGTCAAGATACGTGCCAGCTTCGCGGATCTCCAGGGATTCGCCGCAGCAAATGATCGGCGTGATGCCCGCAGCAAAAGCAGCTTTAGCACGCTTGTTAACGCCTTCGTCCGTCTCACCGAAGTAGTCACGGCGCTCGCTATGACCGAGAACGGCATAGTCTACACCGATCTCATTGAGCATACCCGTAGAGATCTCGCCGGTATAGGCGCCGTTTGCTTCCCAATGAACATTCTGTGCGCCGACATGGATATTCGTTCCCTTGACTGCTTCAGTAACAGCAGCCAGGGCCGTAGCCGTCGGGCAGACAACAACATCAACTTTAGCACCCTTGACCAGCGGAGCCAAAGCTTTAACGAGCTCTACACCCTCTTTGATCGTGTTGTTCATTTTCCAGTTGCCTGCAATAATCGGAGTTCTAGCCATTTGAAAATTACCTCCTATTTCTCGAATCAATTATTTATCAGCAATAGCTGCAATACCCGGCATCTCTTTGCCCTCGAGGAACTCGAGCGTAGCGCCGCCACCAGTGGATACGTGGGAAATCTTTTCCGTCAGGCCGGTCTTCTTCAGCGCTGCAACAGAGTCGCCACCACCAACGATGGAAATTGCTCCCTGCTCCGTAGCCTTGGCAACAGCCTGTGCGACGGCCAGTGTTCCGTTCGCAAACGCATCAAACTCGAATACGCCCATTGGTCCGTTCCAAACAACAGTCTTTGCACCTTCCAAAGCTTTGACATACTCCTTCGACGTCTCTACTCCGGAATCGAGTGCCATCCAGCCCTCAGGAACCTGATCGACCGGAACCCGCTTCGTGTTAGCATCAGCAGCGAACTTGTCAGCAATAACAACGTCCAGCGGCAGAACAACCTTAACACCCTTTTCTTCTGCCTTCTTCAGCAGTTCAAGCGCCAACGGCTTCTTATCTTCTTCGCAAAGCGACGTACCGATTGGCAGACCCTTAGCAGCATCAAACGTATGCGCCATACCGCCGCCAATGATGATGGTATCTACTTTGTCAATCATGTTGCTGATGACGCCAATCTTATCAGAGACCTTAGCTCCACCGATGATGGCAACGAACGGACGCTGCGGGTTCTCCATCGTCTTGCCAATGTAATTGATCTCTTTTTCCATCAGGAAACCAGCCACACACTCGATATACTTTGGAACGCCAGCATTGGATGCATGTGCACGGTGGGAAACACCAAATGCATCGTCAACAGCCAGGTCAGCCAGGGATGCCAGCTGTTTTGCAAATTCCGGATCATTCTTCTTCTCCGCCTTATGATACCGGAGATTCTCAAGCAGCAGTACTTCCCCCGGTTTGAGATCAGCAGCCAGCTTCTCAGCCTCTTCGCCTACACAGTCAGAAGCCCATTTGACATCCTTGTTCAGGAGTTCGCCCAGATGCTTTACCAGATGCTTCGTTGAGAACTGTGGCTCACGAGCCTCAGTCGGACGACCAATATGGCAAGCCAGAATTACAGCTGCACCATGATCGAGCAGATAGTTGATCGTCGGCAGCGTACGAACCATACGTGTATCATTCGTGATGTTCTGCTTCTCATCAAACGGAACATTGTAATCAACGCGGACAAAAACTTTCTTGCCCTTTACGTCAACGTCTTTGAGCGTTTTCTTATCCATTCTTAAATACCCCCATAGTTTAAGAAATCAACAGCCATCGCATGAAAAAAGGTCCGGCCCAAACTACGGCCGGACCTCTAAGGATCTTCGTCTTCTTCTAGTAATTACTTGAGTTCAGCGAAGTATTTGATCGTGCGAACCATCTGGCTCGTGTAGCTGTTCTCATTGTCGTACCAGGAAACAACCTGAACCTGCGTGTTGCCATCGCCGATCGGGCTTACCATGGTCTGCGTAGCATCGAACAGGGAACCGAAACGCATGCCAACGATATCGCTGGATACGATCTCATCCGTGTTGTAGCCGAAGGACTCAGTAGCCTGTGCCTTCATAGCAGCATTGACCTGATCAACCGTAACTTCGCCCTTAACAACAGCGAAGAGCAGCGTCGTGGAGCCCGTCGGGGTCGGAACGCGCTGTGCAGCACCGATCAGCTTGCCTTTGAGCTCTGGGATAACGAGACCGATAGCTTTAGCAGCGCCCGTGGAATTCGGAACGATGTTGCAAGCTGCTGCGCGGGAACGACGGAGGTCGCCTTTACGCTGCGGGCCATCCAGAGTCATCTGGTCGCCAGTGTATGCATGAATCGTAGCCATGATGCCGCTCTGGATCGGAGCGAGGTCATTCAGGGCTTTCGTCATCGGAGCCAGGCAGTTGGTCGTGCAGGAGGCTGCAGAAATGACCGTATCGCTTGCCTTCAGGATGTCATGGTTTACATTGTATACGATAGTCGGGAGGTCGTTACCAGCCGGAGCGGAGATAACAACTTTCTTGGCGCCTGCAGCAATATGTGCAGATGCTTTTTCTTTGGAAGTGTAGAAACCAGTGCACTCCAGAACAACATCAACATCATGCTTGCCCCAAGGAATGTCCTTAGCGTCTTTTTCAGCATAGATTTTAATCGTTTTGCCGTTAACCGTGATGGAATCTTCGCCTGCTTCTACAGCGTCGCAGTACTTGTATTTTCCCTGGGAGGAATCATACTTGAGAAGATGAGCCAGCATCTTCGGGCTCGTGAGATCGTTGATTGCAACAACTTCATAACCCTCAGCATCGAACATCTGACGGAAAGCGAGACGGCCGATACGACCAAAACCATTGATTGCTACTTTTACTGCCATTTGAAAAATACCCCCTAAATTCTTTAGAAATTCAGTTCTTACAGGTCTAATCATACAATAATCATCGTCTAAATGTCAATCTTTTTATCATAAATTTGAGCAATTATTCTATGAATCAGTACCGTTATTTTCTAAATATTCACTACAAATAAGCAACAATAATATTTCGTTTTTAGGCCCACTATAAACGCAAATAAACAATAGGAATTCCCATTTAAAAAGTGGCTGGTGACAAGCATAAATGCTTGTCACCAGCCACCTGCTTTCATAAATAATATTTATGCATTATGCGTCTGAGCTTTCTTTTCCTGCTTCTCCAGCGCCAGCAGCGCCTGAACCAGAATTGCACATTCCAGTCTCTTCTTCTGAATCTCGCAGCCAACCTCATACGGTTGGCGGATGTCTCCATGGAACAGATCAGCATTGGCGTGGCAGCCGCCCGAACAGAAGAACCGCGCCCAGCAGCTGCGGCATTTCTCTTTGTTGAGCACATGGCTCTCACGGAAATACTGTGGCAGTTCCTGATTGGTCACGCCCTCATCGAGCGATCCAAGCCGGTACTTCTCGCGGCCGACAAACTGATGGCAGGGATAAAGGTCACCATTCTCTGCGACAGCAAAATACTCGTGACCAGCGCCACAGCCCGACAGACGCTTGGCTACACACGGCCCATTAGACAAGTCCATATTAAAGTGGAAGAAATAGAACCCCTTCCCCTCACGATGCCGCTGCATATAAGCCTCAGTCAACCGGTCATATTCCTCAAAGATGCGTGGCAGATCGGCCTCGGTAAAACCGAGCGGGCTGTCTTTCATGACTACCGGCTCCATCGACAGGATATCAAAGCCCTCATCGTTCATCGCCAGGACATCGTTCGTGAAGTCCATATTATTATGTGTGTAGGTACCACGGATATATGTGTAGACTCCACGGTAGTCGTAATCTCCGCCCTTGCGGCTATCGATACACTTATGGAAGTTCTTCACAACACGGTCATAGGTTCCATGCCCGCCCACGTCCGGACGCGTCGCATCGTGAACTTCCTTGCGGCCATCGATCGACAGGACCAGCGCAAAGTTGTTTTCATTCAGCCACGCGATATTCTCATCATTGAGCAGCATACCATTGGTGGTGAGTGTCAGTTTGAATTTCTTACCAGTTTCTTTCTCACGCTGATGGACATACTCTGTCACGGCCTTGACCGTCTTCATGTTCATAAGCGGCTCACCGCCAAAAAAATCCATCTCGCACTGACGGCGTGGACCGCTGGCCTTAATAAGGAAGTCAACGGCTTTCTTGCCAACCTCGGGGCTCATTACCGCGCGTTCCTGCCCATAACTGCCGCCATCGCCGAAACAGTACTTGCAGCGCAGATTGCAATCCTGGGCAATCATCAGACACAAGGACTTGACAAGGCCATGCTGCTTAAACGTTGGCGGAACATCGATATCCGGTGCGAAGAGTTCCTGCTCAGCCATCAGAGAATGCAGCTCTGAGAGCGCCTCGCGAAGTTCCGGCTCTGGATAGCTGCTCTGGCAGGCAGCAACGACCGCATCATCATTGCTGCCATCGAAGATATCCATCATATCATAGATCATCTTATCGACAACATGAACCGCGCCACTGTTGATATCCAGCAGAATATAGGTGCCGTTCTGTTCAAATTTATGGATTTTCGCTTTCATTCGTACTCCTTACTTCCACATGTAAAAAGCCTTCCCCCGAAAGGGAAGGCTCTACTGCGATGCTTATTTCTCGCAAACCTGGTTGCCGACCGTGCAGGACGTCTTGCACGCGGACTGGCAGGAAGCCTGGCACTCGCCGCAGCCGCCCGTCTTAAGCGTGCTCTGCATCTTCGGCTTGTTGACCGTCGTGATGTGTTTCATCAATAGCCCTCCTATCAAAATAGAATCTCAGTATATTATATCGTCTTTTGGAAGGCAGTACAAGGAATTATTTCACAATTCAAGGATTCCCCTGACCTCCTGGCAGGCTCAGCGAATAAATACAACCGCTGTACGATCAAGGAACCCCGTTGCACCATTCTCAATCAGCACACGATTCGCATCTGCCGTGGCAATGATTGGATTGCCATTATGATTATCCAGCCCAATAGCACGTACAACCAGTGGATTCGTACCAGCCCGTACTGCATTATGAACATCTGAAGTATAACCAGCCATGCCGTTAGATACCACGCGATCATAGTCCAGATTCTTATAGCCGTAAATTGGCTGACCAGAGGCATTCTTGATGACCGGACTCATAACCGGCTTCAGGCCAAGGCCTGAGCAGTCAACGATCAGACCGGTATAGCCACCAATGGCCTTGCCTGCCGGAGCTGCTGCTGCCGATGGTCCGGTCGCTGGTACGGATGCTGTCGGAACAGCCGACTGCGTATTCACTGTAACAGTCACCTGTACCGATGGTGCCACAGCGGCTACCGGCTGAGGGAAAGCCTCAACTGCTGCCGGTTTCGGCATAACGGCACTGGCCAGAGAATTTGAAACGCCGAACATCGATACCGTCATAGTGACTTCATAGCCGCCATCAGCCGTTACCTGCTCAGATAAAATCTTCGCTCCCTGGATAAAGGCACTGACTTTTGTCTTGGTCGTATCATCAACAACCATCATATTCTGGACGGTTGTCTCTGAATCAACATTTACGCCCTTAATGGCCTCAGCCAGCTGCCGATAAGCATCTACCACGGCAGCCCGTCTGGCCATCATGCGGGCCTGCGCTGCGCTGCGGGCATTCGCCGGTGCAATCCCCGAGCCAGTTACCGTAATTGTGGAATTGCCCCAGTCAACACCTTCTGCTGCAAATACACTCAGTGATGACAGCATCAGAACCGCGATCATCGCGGTCAGCATCATTAAAATTCTTACATTCCTTCTCATATTCATTCAACCTCTTTCCTAAAGATCAATGGCGTTCACGAGCAGCATAAGCTGCCTGCAGATTTTTCAACACCATTTCCGATGTTGGACGGATCGCTAACGCACAATCAAAGTCCTGGATGGCCTGGTCATAGTTTCCTAGTCGAAAGTAAGCGGTTCCCCGGTTATTATAGGCGTCCTCAGCATCACTCTTGTCTGCATCGATGGCTTTCGTAAATTCCTCGATGGCCTGTATATAGTTCCGCTGCCCCATATAAATGACGCCGCGGTTGTTATAGGCAGCCCCATAGGATGGATCCAGCTGCAATGCTCTGGCATAGTCACTGAGTGCCCGCTCATCTTGTCGCAGGCAATGATAGGACGCCGCCCGGCTGACAAACATAGCTACCGTACCGCCCGAAGGCTCGATTGCCCGTGTCAGATCTGCAACCGCCAGTACATCCTTATTCTGATAACCGTAAACAGTGCCACGGTTCTGAAGTGCCTCTACGTAGTTGCCATTCAGCGCAATTGCCTGATCGTACTCAGACAAGGCCTGCTCATACCTCCGATCCCGTTGCTGTGCGTCTCCACGCCTGTCGAAGATACTACCTTCACTCGCATAAGCCTGCCCCAGATTATTATGCGCAATGGCATTCTGCGGGTTACAACGAATGGCCTGCTGATAGTCTACAATCGCGCGGACCGTGTCCCCATTCTCGTAGTAGATCGTCCCCCGATTATTATAGGCATCTGAGTAGGCGGGATCCAGCGCAATCGCCTGACTCAGATCCTGCAGTGCCAAATCGTGCTGCCCTTTTTTCTTATAGGCCATACCGCGATTATTATAGGCAACCGCCTGTCCCGGATTCTGCTGGATCATTTGCGTATACTGTGCCACCGCCTGATCCGGATCCCAGTCCGCAGCTGCACACACAGATAAACCAACACAGCTGCTCAGTAATAATCCACATAGTATACTGCTATATGTCTTTTTCATCATCCGATCCTCCTGACATCACTTACCGCAAAAAAACGACAGCCGTTTTCCCGAGGAAACCGGTCGCGCCATTCTCGATCAGTACCCGATTGGCATCATCGGTAGAGATCACCGGATTGGCATTATGATCCATCAGGCGGATGGCCCGGACCATCAGCGGATGACTGCCAGCCCTCACAGCCCGCGAAATGTCCGTGACATAAGCCGCCATGCCCTCAAGAACAACTTTGTCGTAGTCAAGATTCTTATGCCCGTAAACCGGTATCTCCCGATCATTCTTTATCACCGGGCTCATGACCGGATTCAGTCCCATTCCGCGGCAGTCAACGATCAGACCGGTAAAACCACCCACGGCATCCATCGACGAATTCCCCTGGGCCGGTAACGCCAAACCGACCGTTGTCCCCCCTGCCATGCTGTCTGCCGGTACAGAAGGGATTACATCCGGTGCCGGTGCTGGAAAGCTTTCCTGAACGGCCGGCTTGGGCATGACCGCCTGGGCCAGTCCCGATACGCCAAAGACACTGACTTCCATCGTCACTTCATAACCGCCATCCGGCAAAGCCTGTTCCGAAATGATTCTTGCTCCCTGAATGCAGGCTCGGACTTTCGTCTTTACCTCATCATTTACAAGCATCATATTTTGAACCGTAGTCTCCGAGTCAACCTTCACGCCCTGGGCACTCTCGGCCATCTGCCGATAGCCATCAACGATTGCCGCCCGACGCGCCAGCATCCTTGCCTGGGCTGGCGTACGCGCATTTGCTGGCGCCACCCCGGAGCCTGTGACCCGGATGACATTATTTTCCCAGTTCATCCCCCCTGCTGCCAGCCCGGCGCTTGCCGGTACCATCATCAGCAGCAACACTCCAACTACAATCAACAATCTTCCTATTTGCTTCATCTTCGCGTCTCCTTAATGATGCTGCCAATAAGCAGCCGTCTGGTCAGATAAGGCCCTGGCCGAATTGACCGCTGCCTTATCTACGATAAATTGATCGGCTTCTGCTGCATTATCCCGCCGAACCTCATAACTGTCCTCCAGCGAGGCAATCACTTGCCTCGTCTGAAGGTCAATTGCCTTTAATCTTACTATGCCTGCACGCGAAACACCATTACCAGCCTGCGGCTCGGCATTGATAACGATCTCACCGATTACAGCCAGTTGGATATTTTCATACTTGGAACAAATCGCATCTCTTAATTGTGGCCAAAACGCTTCATAAGGGCTTTTACGATACGGCTTCATCTCAGCTACCATCGCATCCTCATCTGCCGGCTGGAACCCCAGCCGCTCAAATGCATCGCTGTAGGTTTTCAATGCCCTGTCCTGTCCGCTGCCATCAGCAGCATCATTTGCCAGCCCACTGACCCGAACAAAAAAACAAGCATTATGATCCTCATGCCGGGCCTGTTTATCGGTATTATTGCGCACCAATTCGCTATGAAGCGCATCCATGTTCACAAACACCTTGCTGAACAGCATCAATTTCGCACCCTGTTTTTTCTTTTCGAATACCTGTGGCTGTGCCACAAATTCCTGGTAGCGGCCAATCAACTCCTGAAATTGGGGATTGTCTTCGCACAAATACTGCAACAGTGCTTTCCTGACTGCTCGTTTCTGTGCATCCTGCAGCGCCGCATCGCGGTCACCGGACGCGGACTGACCACACACAGTAAATACCACCGGCGCAGCCTCAACAGCCGACAATGGCAGCATAACCTGCTGCATCCCAGCAACAACCAGCGCCCCCAACCATACTTTCCACTGTTTCATCGCTCTACACCTCAAAACGAAAGATAGATTTTATCGCTGCCCACGGCATTGCTGTTATTAACACCTGGATTCAGCCCCTGAATATGTGCCTGAATCTCCGCCCCCAAGTCCGCTGTCGTCTCATAACCAGATGCATCGAGGAATACGCGGAATTCTCCATTTGGAGCAAACACATAGCGGATCACCCGACAGTTCATGCTGCCTAAAGCAGACAGAATCTGTTGCGACTGGCCCGCCCGGTCTGTAATCCCCTGAAATACAACACTGATTTTGATGTGGTGTACACCGCCGCGATTTTCCAGCTGATCTGTTTTCAGCGCTTTTTGTCCCAGCGCCTCAACAGCCTGTCTGGCAGCTTCGTCCCTAGCTTTCGCTTTGGCTTCAGCTGCATTCCGGCCCACAGCTGTGACATAGGTGGCAAAGCTATTCGACATATTATTATCCAGCCCGATCAACTCAAACGATGCATTGACCATGGCTTCCGTATATTTGCCCAAAGTCTTCACACTGGTTGTCGACAGGGTACCACGTAACAGTGAATTCTCACTTTCCCGGTTTTCTCTGGCAATCTTACGGATTTCTATCGCTGTAGACGGATCAGACAGATCACCATGCACACCCATATACTGCAGCACCGCATCATTCGTAACCGTCCGGAATCCTTTATCCTCCATTTTGCCGCGAACATAGTTATTAATCTGTCCTGCTTCTTCTGGCTGACCATATTCATCACGACCGCTGATCGCCACCGACACCCCGCTGCGGGATGAGCTTCCCTCCAGCTGCTGCAGGCGACCTTCCAGATCAGCAGCCGCCGTCTGAAACATCTGCGGGCTGGCCTCAAGATCCATCTGAACGGTATATACTCCACCCTGCTGCTGCTCTTTGACCACGCTCTTGATCTGCACATAGCCATTCGAGTCCGTCAGGATGCGGTCAGCAACCACTTGCCCCATATCTACCTGCGTATGGCTGTTGACATGCACCCCGACTCTGGCCTCGACAAAATTCCGCATCGCATCCTGACGGGCGGCAAAACGCGCTTTATCGATGTTTCCATCAATAATTGCGGCCTGTCCTTCAACAATCTCAGCCGAACAAATCCCCATTGCAGCAACCTGCAGCAGGGAAATCAGCAGCCCTCCAGCTGTCAGCTGCCTCATCTTATTCATCATACTGTTCATCATCTGTCACCTGTTCATTGCTTCTGTTTTCCCATGGCATCAGCCAGCTTCATCATCAGTTCCGTATATACGTCTTTCTTGTCATAGCTGACCTGAACATTATCGGTCTTATACTCACGCCGGACGACAATTGCATCCAACTCCGCCTGCTCATGCCCTTCTGCCGGGCTCTTCTTCAGCCAGGCTTTATATGCAATATCCTTCTTGACATCAGAGTCCTTCCTGGTCTGGACCTCGCCCTCAGATACGCCATCGAAATCCAGCGTAACCTTATGGTCTGCCTCTGGTATCTGCAGCGTTCGCGTCCCCACCAGACTATTCATGGTTAAAGCATTCATATTATCATTAACCTGTTTCGATAAATCTTTCAACACCGAAGCAGGATATACCGTTCGCCCGGTTTTCTGCTGATAACTGCCTGTAAAGAATGCAGCAATGACCTGTTTAAGCTTTTGCTGCTGTCCATTAAAGATCATATTAGCTTTATTCGAGCTGATGGCTACATCTGTTACCTGCCATGTATTGCCTTCCTCTAGTGCTTTCACCGTGAGCTGTCTAGCTAACCGCTTCTGCTCATCAAAATTCAGATAATCCTTGATCATTTGAACCGTCACATCGCCGTATACTTTGGCCTTCTGCTGTCTGACTTCCTGCTTCTCCTCATCCGTCACCGGTGCCTGAAGCTGCAAGTCTTTCCCCATTTCTCCATAGCCATACAATGGAATAATACCAAGCAAACGCTCACCTTTTCGTCCACTTTCGGCACTTTCCGGACAGGTAAAGGCAATGTCGAGTCCGCTGACTATGATTGAATGAAAAAAATTGCCCTTAGGCAGATGATACGTACTATCAAAGCTCACATCCATGACAGAGAATGGTATCAACGAAACATGCACATCGCCATTGATCCCATAAATATCACTGTCACTGCTTGTTGTCTTCAACTTGAACGGCAGCCGGCCCTGGGCATCGAGTTCATGCAGCTTATCCGTCAAAGCTTGGCAGATGCGCTCACGAACCCCGGGACTGTCAAGTAATCCTTCCGATGACCCAGCGGCGTAAACATCCGGTACCCATTGAACTTCCGGCTTTTCAGCAGCTCCGGCAACGGCAGCAAAATTAGTACTGATACTTATTGCAGCCAGACTCAGTAAGCCAAGCCTCAATATTTTCTTTAATTGCAAGTTTCTCTCCCCTTAGACAAAACAAAGAGGCATACCCTTATTATTCCGGGTATACCTCCAGCTAAAAATTACTCTTTAACGGTAAGTTTTGCGCCTGTTTCTTCTATTTCTTTCTTGCTGGCCGGCTTGATATTCGTGGCCTTCTCTATTTTAGCCGAGATCTCATGCAACGCCTTCGAATGCGCTTTCTGTTCATTGAGCAGACTCTGACCTTCCTTAGCCGCTGACAGAATATTAGCTACTGCATCAGCCTTATCCCCCAGGCTGCCGCTGGCCATTGCTTTGCTTGCCTGTGCAATCATCATTGCCGCATCACGGAAAGCCAGCGCATTGTACATAGCAGCTGCTGACCGTGCACTAGATGATGCTTTTACCAGATTACGAAAATCTGCACTATTCAATTTCGATTTATCGCTGATTGCAGCATCCGCTTTAGCAGACCAGACCTTCGCATCCTCCGCCGATAAGCCTGTGCTCACCTTCTTGATTAAATTCTTATCTAACGCGCTGCCATGCTGCATCGAATACAGCGCATCATTTTCAGCCGAGAATTCGGATGGATTCAATTCCAATGCCTTTCCTAAATCAATCTGTGAATACGCTTCCATCTGCGCCGCGCGGCTCAGATTCACGATCATATCCTGCTGTTTAGCATTAAGGCTGTCAACATTAACATCAAATGCCTTCTTTACGGCATTACTGGCAAAGCTTTTCACATCACCAAAACCAAATGCCTCGGCACTTTGCATCCCAACACAAGATGTTTCTGCAGTAAGATTCCCCACTTGAACAAACTGTCCAGAAACTGCCACTACCGCTGCTAAAACCCCTGTTGCTATAACCTTACTCTTATCCATTTCTCTTATCCTCCCTGAATTGATAGTGTAAAATCATTTGTGTAAACTCAAAGTGGATATAGAAAAAGGAACCACTTTTCTTTATAGTGTTAAGTGACCAAACAAAACACAAAGAAAGAAGGTTCCTTTATGTCTTATCTTACCACAG
>JAGPMW010000041.1 GCA_018052705.1 Selenomonas sp.
TTCTACACGTTTTACCCCTATAAGTAAAACGTTTTCCGGCAAATTTTACCAAAATAAAAATTTTCAGAACTGCCATTCATTACTTCAGATTTTTTGGTTTTATTGCCTGTTTTTCACCCATATTTTTTCTATTGATTGAAATTGCTGTCCCCTCCTGCCAAGCCGCAGTTTCAGCTTCCGCCTTTTCAAAAAGGCAAAAATATCCTCTCGCGCTGTCTATCGCAAGATTTTATAGTATCACTTCTGTGACTCCCGCTATTATACACAAAATACCGACACTTTTCTTCGAAATTTTGCCAAAATTTCGAAGAAAACAGTCAGTCAGACATGCTATAATAAACATAAAGATAACCAAGAAGGACAACTAACATACCAATAAGTTATCCAACTAAAACCTGTCGGTCCGGTAAACCGGCAACAACAGAATGAAAGGCGGAATTACAGTGATTAAAGTAGGTATTATTGGCGCAGGCCGTATCGGACACGTTCATGGAGAAAGTATCTCTAAATTCGTCAAGAATTCAACCGTGAAAACAATTGCCGATCCGTTCATGAATGAGAAAACCGAGGCCTGGGCACGGTCGATCGGCGTTGAGCACACAACAAAGGATTATCACGAAATCCTGAATGATCCTGAAATCGAAGCAGTACTCATCTGTGCCTCAACCGACCAGCATTCCCCAGTCTCTATTGAAGCATTGCGCGCCGGCAAGCACGTATTCTGCGAGAAGCCGATTGATCATGATGTCGATAAGATAAAGGAAGTTCTTGCTGTCGTCAAAGAAAGTGGCAAGAAATATCAGGTTGGCTTCAATCGCCGTTTCGACCATAATTTCAAGGCCATCCATGATGCTGTAGCTGCCGGCAAAGTTGGCAAGCAGCAGATCATTAAGATCACCTCCCGGGACCCGGAACCACCTTCCATCGATTATGTAAAGATCTCTGGCGGCATCTTCCTCGACATGACAATCCATGATTTTGATATGGTACGCTATCTCTCGGGAGCTGAAGTGGAGGAAGTCTATGCCGAGGGTTCTGTAACGGTCGATCCCGAAATTGGCAAGGCTGGTGATATCGATACAGCGATCATTACACTGAAACTCGATAATGGTGCTACTGCTGTCATTGATAACTGCCGCGCTGCCTGCTACGGCTATGATCAGCGGGCAGAGGTATTCGGCACCAAGGGCTGCATCGCCATTGCCAATGACTCGGATTCCAATGCTGTATTCAGCGGGAAAGATGGCGTTATCGCGGAAAAACCGATGTTCTTCTTCCTCGAGCGCTATATGATGGCATATGCTACCGAGGTTGATTCATTCATAGAGGCGATCGTCAACGATACGCCGACGATCGTCAACGCGCAGGATGGACTTGAGCCAGTACTTATCGGCCTGGCAGCACGCAAATCTGTCGATGAGCATCGTCCGGTCCTCATTGATGAAATCCGCAAAGAATATCATATCTAATCTCACCCAATCCAATGGATTCCCCTAATTTTATTATGTTCCCCGATCATTCCCCTTTTGGGCGGCCGTATTAACGGCCGCCTTTTTCACCTGTCCTTTGCCATCTGTTCTCATTTCTGATAGAATTTAATTTAATATAATTCAATAAGACATCCGGAGGTGATTTCTTTGCTGCAATATTTTGTTGACAAGCATTACCGCTCTGCATTAACGCGCGGCTATCTCCCGCAGATCGAGTATATCTGCAACGTTGATTCCGAATCATCAAAGATGCCACGCAGCATGCATGAGCACGAGCATCTGATTGAAATGCTGCTGCTGTATCATGGAGCTGGCATCTATATGATCGATGGCGAGCGATACACAGCCAAGGAAGGTGATCTCATCCTCTATAACAGCCACACGGTTCATGATGAGTTCTGTGGCAGCGGCAGCGGTCTTGCCACCTATTGTATCGCCGTCAGCAATCTGAAACTTGAAGGGCTCCCGCTGGATACCATCGTTCCGGATTCCTGCTCCCCGGTCCTGCCAACAGGCAAATATTTTGATGCGCTGCTGCACTGCTACAAAAGCGTTGAGCAGGAATGCCTGATTTCCGGTGGGGCTGAGATTGCCAATCATCTTACGCAGGCGCTGATCCTCAAGATCTGCAGCCTGATAAAAGAACAGGGACAGCCATGCCGTCAGCCTGAACTGACACTGGCCACCGCTACCCGGAACTTCATCGATAAGCACTATCGGGAAAATATCCATCTGGAAGATATCGCCCAGGCGACCTGCGCCAATGCCTACTATCTCTCCCATATCTTCAAGGCTGAAACCGGACTTTCCCCTATGAAATATGTAACACTCCGCCGCATCGGCGAAGCACAGAATCTGCTGATCAATACTCCCCTTACAATCACGCAGATTGCCGCCACCGTCGGCTACAACAATTCCAATTATTTTCAGAACGTATTCCGCGCCGCAGTAAACATGACCCCAGGAGACTACCGGCGCCGATGGACCAAATAACCTGACACGTACGCAAAAACGCAACAGCGGCCTATCCCGCTGTTGCGTTTTTTTGATTATCTGCTCCTATCGGACTGCCCAGTCAGGTTCCTCTTACTGCTGACCGCCACGATGATCGGCCGTCTGACAGATATTGATATAGGAAAGGATCAGTTCTGCAGCTGACTCAAGCGATATACGGCTGGTATTTATCATTAAATCATAATTCTGCGCTTCCCCCCATGTCTGCCCCGTATAATAGGCATAATACCGTTTGCGCTGCGCATCTTCGGCATCGAGCTCCTTCAGCGTCCGATTGCCATAGTGATCCCGCGACCGATTTTGCCGAAAGCCTTCATCGGCATAGATGAAAAAAGAATAAGTATTGGGGAAATCCTTGAGGATATAGTCAGCGCAGCGTCCCAGGAACACTGCACTCCCATCTTCCCGCGCCACCTCGCGAATCACTTTAGCCTGCTCAATATACATACGGTTATGCTGTGGAACTTTTTCATACGCATAGTCTCCCAGATTTCCCAGGCAGTTCTCAGGCGCATTGTAGGATGCCTCCATGATCGCATGAAAGTCCTCACTCCGGCCCATCCGTTCGGCCGCCATCGCTACGACCTTGCGGTCATAGCGGCGTACATCCATCTTTTTGGCTACAAGATCAGCGACTTCCCGGCCGCCACTGCCATATTGCCGTGTAATCGTCACCAATGTATTTTTTTCCATTTTATTTCCTCCTCGCATAAACCTCAGACCTTAAAGCTCACCTTTCGCTTCACGCTGAACCAAATCCTGCATGATCTGCGGATATATTTTATCCAGCTTATACGAACTCAGGACTACCAGCAGTACGCCCCATACAAATATTGGCGCATACATGTAGATATGCACAATCATATCAATAACCGCCTGTGACTGCACCACGGCTCCACTCGAACTAGCCACATAGCCAGCATAGGAGAGCAGCCCCGTCAGGATTGCACTCGTAAGTCCGCTGCCGATCTTCGTGCCTACAGAACCGCCGGAGAATACCAGGCCCTCCTGACGCAGATGAGATTTCCACTGTCCATATTCTACCGCATCACCAAGGAAGCCAAAGATAACCGACTGGACTGGCGCAAAACCAATGCCACGAACCACACAGCTGAATACGACCCAGTTAAAATCAAGTGGATTGATCAGGAACATCAGGTGTCCAACCAGACAGATAACCACGCCACCTAAAGACATGTTCCTCTTCCCGAACCGTTTAAGCAGTCTCGGGCTGAATACAGCCATCACGGCAATCGTGACCAGCGTCTCCAACAGATACAATCCACTGTATAAAGAATCATTCATAAAAATATATTTGCAATAATACGGCAAAATCGTACCAGTCACTGTGAAAATAACATTCTGCATCATCCAGATGGTCATGCCGCACCAGAAGTATTTATTGCAGGCCAGTCCCATCAGAGCCTTGCGAACAGGAATCTTTTCCGTCTTCTGACGCGCTTCAATAACAACTGTTTCCTTGCATTTTGAAAAGCAGAATAATAACAGCAGCAGTCCGACAACTGCCCAGATCGACATTACCTCAACCCAGGCCGCCTGCGAATCACCAAATATCTTCACCAGCGGCAGCGTTGCCGATACCGACAGGATACGCCCCCAGGGAGACAGGCACATACGCGTAATCGACAGCATGTCGCGTTCCTTCGAAAGTCTGGTCATCATAGCTGACAGACTGCCGTACGGAAGATTCAGTGCCGTATAGCAGAACGTGGTACAGAAATTATACGTGACAAATATGTACGCAAACTGCAACGCTGACGTTGTCTGTGGTACCGTATATATCAGTACGATCGATATAGCGAATGGAACACTCATCCATAATATCCACGGTCGTGACTTACCCCATTTGGAATTCGTCTTTTCGACAATAAATCCCATGATAACATCAGAAATACCATCAAAGCAACGGGATATTAACATGACAAGGCCGACGACCGCTGGATCGATTCCTGCATAGTCCGTATAGAAGAACGTCAGGATGCCCATTGCACCCCAGACAACATTTTGGGCGGTATCCCCTAGTCCATAGGCTACCCGTGTCATCCATGAAAGCTGTCCTGATCCCGGTGAAACCATATTCGTACCTGTTCCTGGATTACTCATAAAAACCCCTCCAATTTGATGATTACAATGTTTTGATAATGTTTTGGCGCCCTTCTGAATATCTTTTATATATATTTTAGCATTTTTCAAACTATTATATCTATAAAAAATTGTCTTCCAGAACTATGTGATTATTCCCACATGTCAAACAATAAAGGGTTCATCCCATTTCTGTAAAAAAAAAGACAAGAATAAAGTGAACGACTACATTTTTTTGCTTTATTGATCCATATTCTTATTATCGTGAATTGAACTCCCTGTCTCTACGCTATAGCAATGTAAAATAATACTAACAACGATGATCAGATTTTCCTATTATCCATGGATAGCAGCGATAACAGGAACAGTTTTGACCATATCCCATCTATCCTCGGTTATACAATCCCTGTCGCGACATAGATGGCCAGACAAATGAATACAACCGCCGTTTTTAGCAAGGTAAGCACTACAACATCATAGTAGGACTCCCTGTGGGTGAGACCGCAGACTGCCATCAGCGTGACAAGTGCACCTGACTGCGGCACGGTATCAATACATTCAGACGCCATACAGATGATGCGGTGCAGTACCTCAGGCGGCATCCCCAGCTGCTGTGCCCACTGGAGCCATTCCTGTCCGAGCATACCAAGGGCAATGGTCATGCCGCCCGAAGATGATCCCGTAACCCCCGTCATGATATTCGTCGTAATGATGGCTGACATCAACGGGCCGTCACCGATTGATAGTTGCAGCAGCGCCTGTCTGATGACCTCGAAGGCTGGCAAAGCCGCAATGACACAGCCAAAGGCATAGCCTGATGCCACATTCAGGATCGCACCGGTTGAGCTGGACGCACCAGCATTGATTGGATGGACGACACCGCCTTTCAGTGCCAGACGCCGGCGGCCGATCCAGGCCGCAGCAATACAACTGACGAGCAGGGCCGCATTGATGGACCATATGGCCTGCACCTTGTCTACGCTTCCAGCCAGCAGCGAGAGCCTGAGCGGCACAAAGCTATCAAGACTTGCAGCCTCCCAGTGATAGGCCCAGCTCCAATGAAACGGATTGCTGATCAGGAGATTCAGGACAATAACCATAAGGAGTGGCAGCGCTGAAAGACGCCAATCCGGCAAAGCCTCCTTTGAAGCTTCTGGTTCATTGCGTATATGACGGCCATATCCCTCGCCCTTCTCCCGCAGTTTCTTATGTCGATAACTGATCCAGCCCCAGGCAATGATAAAATACAAAGCGCCACCGATAAGTCCAAGCCCCATACCAGCCCAGGTTGTTGTACCAAAGAAAGAGGTCGGTATAATATTCTGGATCTGCGGTGTTCCGGGGATGGCAACCATACTGTAGGTAAATATCCCCATCCATAGCAGCGCCGGCAGCAGTCTTTTGGGGATATCCGCTTCGCGGAATAAGATGGCCGAAAAAGGATACATGACAAAGGCCACAACAAATACGCTCAGACCGCCATAGGTAAGCACACCACAGCCCAGGAGAACCGCCAGCACTGCTTTTTCCTTGCCCAGTGCCGAGACAATCTTATCTGCTACGGCAGCAGCCAGGCCGCCTTCCTCCATAATCTTGGCAAAAACTGCCCCTAACAGAAAAACAGGATAATAGGTCTTGATATATTCTGCCGCTTTTGTCATATAGATCTCGCTATAGACCGGCATTGCTGCGTGCCCGCTGCCAATGGCAGCAACGACCGCAAACAGCGGTGCAATGAAGATAATAGAATAGCCTCGATAAGCAAAAAACATCAGCAGTACGAGGCTGACAATAATCATTGTAATTCCCACAGATTCTACCTCAACTCTCTTGATTTTGAGCAATCGGATAAAAAGAAGGGGCTGCCGCACACCGTTCCGATGGAACAGCCCGTCAGGCAGCCCTGCTGTTATTTCATTGTACGCTCAATCAGATATGAGCCTTCTCTTTGATATACTTGCGTGCCTTAATCGCATATTCGAGCGGATTAGCCTTAGCCGGATCCTGCTCCGCCTCAACGATATACCAGCCATCGTAGTCACTCGCATTGACCAGATCGAAAATGGGCTCGAAGTCAACATCGCCATCGCCCGGCACGGTGAACATGCCGGCCCGGACGCCATCGAGGAAACTCATATCCTCAGCCTTCACCTTATTGCGGACATCCATGCGGACATCTTTGAGATGAATATGGCGGATACGTGGCAGATATTTCTTGAGAATAGCCAGGTAATCCTCACCGGAGCATACCAGATGACCCGTATCATAAAGCAGGAAGACCAGTTCCGGGTCGGTCATCTCCATCAGGCGGTCAATCTCAGCCGTTGTCTGGACGCCAGTGCCCATATGATGATGATAGGTCATAGTAAGGCCAATGCGCTTGGCCACCGCCCCTAATTTATTGAGACCATCGGCCAGCAATTTCCACTGCTCCTCTGTATTGGTCGGCTTACCTGCAAAAACTGGTACATCGAACTTGCCCTGCACGCTGTTGCCCTGCTCGGCCACATTACAGAACTCCGCCCCCATGGCTTTCAGGAATTCGCAATGCGCAATGAAATCCTTTTCGACCTGCTCATACGGCTGCGTGAGCAGGAAAGAGCTGAACCATGCACTGGCAATGGAAATGCCACGCAGCTCCAATGCTTTCTTCAGTACCACTGGATTTTTCGGATAACTGCCACCAACTTCGCAGCCGGTAAAACCAGCCAATGCCATCTCACTGACACACTGTTCAAAGGTATTTTCCTTGCCAAGATCCGGCATGTCATCGTTTGTCCACGCAATCGGTGCGATTCCCAGTTTGATTTTTGCCATGTGAATACCCTCCTGTAATGTTCATTCATTCGACATATTATATATATTGATGTAAATCAATACTTTCTTGCTGCCTCGAGATGCGGTACCATGAGATCTTCATAGATCTTATGAACTTTCTCGCTCTTCGATACCTGGGCAACGCCAACGCGCCACCAGTCACCATAGCCATGGACCATCGTCTTCGGCAGAACCTTGACGTCAATCAGTGTCGATACCGTCTGTTTCTTTGCATCTTCAATAGCTGCTTTGAGTTCCTCGACTGTATGGGCCGTATAGCTCTTGCAGCCATAGGATGCTGCATTCATCGCAAAATCGATTGGCACAAAGCCGCCATCAAGCTGCCCGGTTTTCTCGTTGCGGAAACGGATTTCAGTCCCATAGCTGCCCTGCCCATGACCGATTTCCAGATTATTGATGCAGCCATTCATCATATTATCAAATACGATGACATTGATCTTCTTATGCTCAGCAATAGACTGCGGCAGCTCCGAATGCAGCATCATATAGGCTGCATCACCGACGAACGCATAAACTTCACGCTCTGGTTCTGCCATCTTGACCCCCAATGCCGCATTGACCTCGTACCCCATGCAGGAAAAGCCATATTCAACATGATAGCCGCCTGTGGATTTCGCCCGCCAGGACCGCTGCAGGTCTCCCGGAAGGCTGCCGGATGCCCCGACCACGATTGCATCCTGCGGGATGCATTCGTTGAGGACACCAAGCACACGCGTCTGGGGCAGGCTTGAGCCAGTGAGTTTGATGAATTCTTCGCTGACCTTCTTGAAATCAAGATCATCATTGACTTCCGGTACGAAGTCCTTGCCTGTATATTCCAGATGATAGATGCGGTCAACTTCGGCATCATTCCTGGCCTTGGCTTCTTTGACTTCATTGCCATAACCTGATTTCCAGCCAGTCTCAGCCAGTGCCGCATCAAGTGCCGCCAGTGCCGCACCGGCATCAGCTACAACCTGAACCCCATCCATTTTATATGCATGGAATTTTGACACGTTGATATTCAGGAACTCAACCTCCGGATTCTGATAGATCCATTTCGAGGATGTCGTGAAATCCGTATAGCGGGTCCCCACGCCAATGACCAGATCCGCCTCAGCCGCGAGCAGATTGGCCCCCAGACCGCCGGTCTCGCCCAGCCCGCCCAAATTAAGCGGATGTTCCCAGGTGATTGTTCCTTTTCCCGCCTGTGTCTCGCCGAACGGGATCTGATAGTGCTCGGCAAACTTGCGGAAAGTTTCCTCTGCCTCTGAATATTTTACGCCGCCGCCAAAGATCATGAGCGGCTTCTTCTTACGGCGAATCAGCTCGACAGCCTCACGGATTGCCCGCTCTGAGGGTACCGGGCGGTCGATGTGATGTACGCGTTTCTGGAAGAAATAATCTGGATAATCGTAGGCTTCGCCCTCGACATCCTGTGGCAGGGCAATGCAGACCGCACCGGTATCCGCCGGATCCGCCAGCACGCGCATGGCATTGATGCAGGCAGACATAAGAATCTCTGGACGGGTTACCCGGTCCCAATATTTACAGACAGCCTTGAACGCATCGTTTGTCGTGACACTCAGGTTCCCTGGCTGCTCCATCTGCTGCAATACCGGGTCCGGCTGGCGGTCGGCATAAGTATCCCCAGGCAGGAAAAGCACGGGGATACAATTTGCCGTGGCCGTTGCTGCTGCGGTAACCATATTGGCAGCTCCTGGTCCAACCGAAGAAGTGCAGGCGTACATCTGCTTGCGTCGTTTCTGCTTGGCAAAGCCGATAGCGGCATGGGCCATTCCCTGCTCATTACGCCCCATGTGCATAATGAGCTTGCCCGGGTCCTCCTCCAGTGCCTGACCAATTCCCACCACATTGCCGTGGCCAAAAATCCCGAATATCCCCTCGAACATGCGGTTCTCTTCCCCATCGAACTCAATATACTGATTGTTAAGGAACTTTACCAGAGCCTGTGCTACGGTAAGTCTGATTGTCTTAGCCATGAAGCTTCCCTCCTGAACCTTTTATTTCTTATGCGGCTGCCAGATATCAGCCTTCGGATCGAGCAGCCAGGTGTGCTCTGGCAGATCATTGCGCGTCTTGGCCCATGGATTCCCATCCAGATGCCGAATCATCCAGCTGTACCACATCGCATAACCCGGTGCCGTCACCTGCGGATGCATATAGCCGCCCGATAACTCCGCCCAGCTGTTATGCGTAATCTTGAAGGCATCATCGCCAATGAAGCAGGCCCCGAAGCCCTGGGGCCGATCAAACTTGTAAGTATAGACCTCCGGCTGTGGATGGTTATGCGGGATATAACCGGACCAGCGTCCCGGGCTGTTGATGACCTCGCCATTGACCATATTGGAATATGGTGCATTATCATAGTCAAATATGGTGCGAACCGTGCGCTCTGCCGTACCGTTCCACATGCCTTCGCCAAATATATCCGCCTGGACATCCTCCGGACGATAGAATACCGGCTCAAACCGGCATTCATTGACGGTCTTCTGCACCAGTATTTCGCTAGCCTTCAGCGCTTTGATGATGACCTTCGTTCCCAATGGCACATGCAGGCAATACGGATTCTCATCAAACAGGGATTTACGATGCATGATTTCTTTCTTGTCGGCCCAACGAATCTCTGCCTCACCAGTCAGAATTACAAAGGCCGTCTCCTGCCGGGCATCCTCAAACTCTACGACCTCGTTCTCCCCCATAAGCTGATAGCCGATATCCATCAGCATATCGCTTTCCCGGGTGGTCATGGCGTTATAGCCATGCTTCAACTCTTCTCCCAAACGACCGAATCTCATAGTGCTGCCTCCCAATCCAGTTCCGTGATGACTTTCTCTGCCGCATGCTCCTTCATGAATGCGTCAATCTGCTCCACCGTCTGCATCGCATTCGAACAGCTGTGACTTGCCACAACCATGGCAGCATGTGCTGTTCCATGCTGCAGCGCAGCGGGTACCGTCCAGCCAGCCAGCAGACCATAGACAAAGGCACTGCCATAGGCGTCTCCACCACCAAACGATTTGAGCAGTTTGATATGATAGGATTCTACCTTATAGGCTTTCTTATCCGCCGTATAGGCAATCGAGCCTTTTTTGCCGTGTTTGATGATGACAATCTTATTGCCCTCAGCAATATATTTCTCAGCCAGGACATGATCCGCTGGCGACACTGCATCCTCCGGCAGATTTTCCGTAAGATTCACTTCATCACGCGAACCAATCACGACATCACTCATGCTGGCCAGCAACGAATAGTAAATGGAAATTTCCTCTTTCGATTTCCAGGAATACGGCCGGTAATCGATATCAAAAATAACCTTCGTACCATGCTTCTTCGCATACTGAACAGCAATCAGACAGGCTTCACGAGACGGACTGGCCGAAAGAGCCGTACCGGAGACAATGAGTACCTTCGTATCCGCAATATACTGCTCATCGACATCCTGTGGTGTAATCTGCAGATCTGCAACCTGATCGCGATACATGAGGATACTGCTCTCGGTCGGACTTTTGATTTCAGTAAAAGTCAGCCCCATACGCTCGCCCTTGCGGGCGCGGACCATCTGCGAAATATCGATACCACGCTCTTCAAAATAGTTCAGCACAAAATCACCGAACTGATCATCAGAAACGCAGCCGATGAAACCAACGCTCTTGCCGAGTTTATTGATCCCAACCGCTGTATTTCCGGGCGATCCGCCCAGATACATGGAGAATGTCTCCACTTTGTCAAGGGTGCGGTTCAATTCATTCGGATTGAAATCTATCGTAACCCTGCCAATCAGTACAACATCACGCTTTTTGCTTTGATCGAATTCAATGAGTGCCATTGTGATAATCCTCCTCAGGCTTTATTCAGCAGACCGAATATCTCCATGTGCTTCTTTATATTCTGATAGGTTCCCTGCACGATTGCATCGCTGAAATCAAAGTAATTCGCCTCTGGTTTCTCCTGATACACCGTTTTGATCTGACGAGCCGATGCATCATAAGATGCGGTAGCAATATTGATTTTCTGTATACCATTTTGCAGGCAGTCATGGAAATCCTGCTCCGTCAAGCCAGTCCCGCCATGCAGTACCAACGGACAGCTCACCACAGCAGCGATTTCCTTCAGGCGGTCGATACGCAGTTCCGGCTGGGTCCGATAGTTTCCATGCGCCGTACCGATAGCAACAGCCAGTGCATCCACACCGGTTTCTTCTGCAAAGTGCTTTGCCTCTTCTACGCTGGTCACCAGCACATCTACACTCTTATAGTCGCCTTCAGCACCACCAACGCGGCCAATCTCAGCCTCGACATCCGCCCCATATTCACGGGCCAATGCCACAACCTCTCTGGTTCTGGCAATATTTTCTTCTAATGGATACTTCGACCCATCAAACATCACCGAAGTAAATCCCAGTCTTAAAGCCAGACGAATCGTCTCGATTGTCGCACCATGATCGAGATGGACGGCCGTCGGCATCTGGCAGTGTCTGGCAGCAGCCATCATAACCGGCCCCAGCAGCTCTAATGGCGAGTAGCGAAGACGTCCTTCTGCAACCTGCAGGATCATCGGCGCCTTCATCTCCTCAGCCGCCCGGACTGCCCCCATGGCCATCTCCATGTCTGAAACATTGAATGCGCCTACTGCATAGGTATCATCGGCCTGCGTCAACAGATCTGTCAATTTTACGAGTGGCATATTTTGCCCTCCTTAGATTTTCTACAAAAAGGGAACAAACCCTGCCCTTTTCTTATTCCTATCTCTATTAGAACAACTTGCGATAAATCTCCATAATCTGCTCTTTCGTCGGTATGCGCATGGTATTCTGCGGGCTGCCGCTTTCAAGTGCATCATCTGCCATTTTGCTAAGCTGCGCCAAAAAATCTTCTTTGATAACGCCCAGCTTCTCCATTGTCGGAATTCCTACTTCCTGACAGAATCGGCCTACCTCCTGGACCATGGCCTCAGCGGCTTCATGATCGGGAGTCTGATCATCGGCAACACCCATGATCCGGCCAATGGCTGCAAAACGAGCTGTATTCTCCTCAATTGCAAAGGCCATGCAGGCCGGAAGCAATACGGCATTCGATACACCATGTGCAATATGGAACAAAGCACCAATCGGGCGGCTCATACCATGGACAATCGTGACGGATGCATTATTGAACGCAATCCCTGCTTCCAGTGCCGCGAGGGACATCCCGAGACGGGCTTCGGCATTTTTGCCATCGCGATAGCATAGCGGCAGATTCTTATGGATCTTCCTGATCGCTGACAAGGCAAAGGTATCCGTAAGCGGCTGTGCCTTGCGCGAAGTATAGGCCTCAATCGCATGACAGAGGGCATCAATTCCTGTAGCCGCGGTAACCGACGGCGGAGCCGTCATTGTGAACGTCGGATCGACCACAGCCAGTGCCGGAATAATGGATGGTCCGCCCAGCAGCATCTTCACATTATGTTCCGTATCCGAGATAATCGTATTCTTCGTAACCTCAGAGCCAGTTCCGGCTGTGGTCGGAATAGCGACCAGGTACGGGACCGGCATATCGATAACGGTATGCATGTAATCGCTGATTCTGCCTTTGACAACCGACATGAAGGCAATTGCCTTGGCCGTATCCATCGGACTGCCGCCACCCAAAGCAATCAGGAAATCACAGCTTTCCTGCTGATAGACACTCAATCCGCTCGCTACAATCTTATCCGTCGGCTCTGTGTTAGCCCCATCAAAGATTACATACGAAATATCTGCTTTCTTTAACGCAGACTCAACTTTGGCCACATTGCCGAACTTCACCATAAATGCATCCGTAACAATCAAGGCTTTGCTTCCTTTGCCCTGAATATGCTCCCCCAGTTCATCGATAACATTCGTTCCCGAAATGATCTTGGCCGGTACCATAAACGTATATCCCATAATATGTCACGCTCCTATCCTGCTGCTTCTTTGATTCTATATTTTGGTAACTTTGTGATTACTTTATGGTTATAATTTAATACTTTCATGATGACTTGTCAATATGTATTATGAAATATTTTATTATCTTTATTTTTTTCTGATTATTTTAGGTTTTATCCCATAACTACTTGTTATTTTATATTCATTCCACTATAATGAACTTATAAAACATACTCATAACTTAACCAAATATTACTTAGTTTTGAGTACCTGTCATTGAACATCCTTATTCTGCATAGAAAGCTGGCGATCTCAATGAAAATAGACCGTATCAACCGCATCCATGAGTTACTAAAAAGTATCCATAATATATCCATCAACGAACTATGCGATACCTTCAATGTCTCAAAGAATACCATCCGCCGCGATATTGCCGAACTGGAAGAAAAGGGAATTATCAAAAAAGTATATGGCGGTATTGTTCTGGCTGAAGATGAGTCCGCCTCACCTGAACCATTTTCTTCACGTGAAAATCGCAATATCGAAGCCAAGAAGAAAATTGCCCGCCTGGCAGCATCTTATGTCCAGGACGGTGATGTCATCTACATCGACTCAGGAACAACAACGATGCATATGATTCCCTATCTGACCGATAAGCACCGGCTCACGATCGTAACTGCCAGCGTCCATGTTATCAACGCCGCGTCCGCTTATAATAACCTGAACGTCATTGCTACAGGCGGCAGTCTGTATATTCCGTCCAAAGCATTTATCGGACAGAGTGTCATTACCTGCCTCAAAAACTATAATATCTCAAAGGTATTCCTGGCCAGCACAGGAATATCACTGGAGCACGGAGCAACCAACGCATCGCCACTCGAATGTGAGATCAAACGCTGCCTCGTAGAGAAAAACTGTACCAAGTATCTGCTCATTGACCACTCGAAGATTGATATCTCATCGCTCATGAGCTATTGCGCCCTTAAAGATCTGGACTATGTTGTTATGGATCAGGAACCGCCAACGAAATATCTGGAACACTTCCAACACCATCATGTCCAGCTCGCCTGCCCTGCTGTTAAAGATTAAAAGGAGGTTATCCATGAAACAACTGCATCTGTGGATCGACAACCAGCCCGTCAACACAAAAGAAACAATGCCGGTCTATAATAAAGCCACTGGTGAATGTATCGCTGAAATGGCTATCGCAGGCGCCGATGAAATCTGCGCAGCAGCAGACGCTGCCGAAAAAGCATTCCGCACGATACCGCTTAGCCCTTATGAACGCTATGCGGTAATCCATAAAGCCGCTGAACTGCTGCTCGAGCGTCAGGAATCATTCGCAGCGATGCTGTCTGCCGAAGCCGGTAAACCACTACACGATGCCCGCGGCGAAATCAGCCGTGCCTATCAAACGCTGATCCTGTCCGCCGAAGAAGCCAAGCGTCTGCGTGGCGAGACCGTGCCGCTTCAGGGCGCACCGGGCTGTGCCCAGCGGCTGGCCTATACCATCCGCCAGCCCTTGGGCGTTATCTGTGCCATCACACCATTCAATTTCCCAGTAAATCTGGCTGCTCACAAGATTGGTCCGGCTCTGGCAGCTGGCAATACGGTAATCTATAAGCCAGCCTCGGCTACACCAGTCACTGCTTCTATGCTCTGCAAGGTTTTCTACGATGCCGGACTGCCAGCTGGCTGCCTGAATCTCATTACAGGTTCAGGGTCTGTCGTCGGCAATCTGCTGACACAGGACCAGCGGATCAAGATGTTTTCCTTCACTGGCAGCGTACCGGTCGGACAGGCACTGCAGAAAGCTGCCGGATTCCGCCGGGTTGCTCTGGAGCTCGGGTCCAATTCCGCCAACATCGTCCACGAAGATGTCGCAGATCTGCCCAAAACCGCCGCTGCCTGTGCCCGCTATGCATTCAGCAATGCCGGACAGGTATGCATTTCCTGCCAACGCGTCTACGTGTCACGCCGCATCTATGAAAAATTCTGCCAACAGGCGGCAGCTTTTGCCCGGACCTTCCATGGTGGAGACCTGCAGAAAGACACAACCTGCCTTGGTCCGATGATAGCTGAGAAAGAAGCCATCCGCATCGAGAACTGGGTCCATGAAGCCCTGGAGCAGGGAGCCAGGATTCTTGTAGGAGGACAGCGGCAGGGCGCCTTCTTTGAGCCGACCATCCTCACCAACGTATCACCCGCAATGAAGGTCATTTGTAATGAAGTCTTTGCACCAGTATTCAGCATCATCCCCTATGATACGATTGAGGAAGCTGTCGCTGGAGTGAATGCGTCCCATTATGGGCTGCAGGCAGGCGTGTTCACTTCATCCATCCGTATTGCCCATTATTGCGCCGAACACATTGAGACTGGAGGCGTCATCATAAATGATGGCTCCAGTTTCCGCATGGACAATATGCCCTATGGCGGTGTCAAAGACAGCGGAATTGGGCGGGAAGGCCCCGAATACGCAATCCGCGAATTCACTGAGGAAAAACTGATTGTCATGAATTTTGCCTAAAACGCCTTATCCTTTGTGCGTTTTTCGCCGATATACATATTGAACAGGGAGCCTGATGCTCCCTGTTCAATATGCAGGAAAGGAGGGAACGATTATGGCTACAATTTCTGCTATGGCAGGCAACACGTACACGATGTACAAGATGGCGGCTGGTAGTACTACGGGCACAAGCTCATCAGCTACTACAGCCGGCAGTTCTTCGGGAAGCTCATCATCAACGGCCAGCAGTGCACTCTCGGCAGCGGCGGCTAATGTCTCATCCCTGAGCAATCTGGTCAGCACGTTCAGCTCAGCCCACTCAGGCTCGACGACAAACTCAGCCCAGGACTCCATCAAGAAATTCTGGTCGAATTACACGTCATCGTCCAGTGCTTCGAGTCTGACAAACCTCA
>JAGPMW010000042.1 GCA_018052705.1 Selenomonas sp.
TTAAAATGGGCTTGATCCATAGTGATTGCTCCTTTGTTGATGATTTGTTGCAAAACCATTTTAACACGGAGAGTCACTATGGATTTTTATTTTTGATTAACTGTTCAATTTCATTTTACAACTGACCGTTCTTATATGAAGATAAACACAGCGGACAACTATATTATTCCTATGATAAGAAAAACTGGACAGCAGTAAAAAAAGATAGTCTCGAATATCGAGTCTATTTCAATAATGCTTACTATCTGGTGAAACAGCATCTGGGATTAGCCTAGTCTCTATCCAGGACTTTCTGCCTCCCAAAGCCTGTATAAAAAGATGGACCTGACTCGTCAATGCCGACAGAGCAGGCCCATCTTTTTCATTAGCACTATCTATACTTCAGATCTTCCAACAATTCACCCAATTGCCAGCTGAAACAATCCATAGAATTCTAAAATCAGGTCAACAGATACCATCGCCCGCTGGGAACCCGCTAAAAGCCCGCTGAGGCGCCAAAAAACAGCGTTGAAAAAAACAAAAAAAAGCCCCAAAAACTCAACAATGGCAAGGACTTGGAGTGTCCACGAAAAATCGGCAAAAAAAGCCTGCTGGACGAAAATCCTTATTTCGTGTAAAATTGTCAGTGGTTTCCAATGACAATAAACTTAGAAAGAAGATACAGAATGAATACACAACGTCAGGATAATATCATCCGCTGGCTGGCAGCTGCTGCCAGTTACTTCGTCCTTGTAATTGCCTTCTATATCAATATTGGTGAAGACATGGGCGCACAGTACTTTATGCCGATCCTGCTGCCAATGCTGGCTGCACTGGTGCTTGCGCAGTATGGCTCAAGGGTCCCGCTCTTTTCCTTGGCTTCGTTGCCGAACCTGCTGACAGGACTGGGCTGGTGCACGGCTTTCCCGTTGCTCTATGCATGGACCTATCACTCCGTATGGTACCAGTCCAAAATCTGCATCGACTTCATTGTCGGTACAGCCGCCTTTGTGCTGTTGACTGCACTGGAAGCCGCTCTCTACCGGCTAGGCCACGTCAAGATAACTGCTGCCTTTATGGCAGTTTTGAATCTTCTAGCGCTTGTCGTACCGTTTATGCAGTATACCTACTATTGTCTGGTTTGGCACTGTCTTTCGCCGGCCTCTGTCATGGCTCTTTATCTGACCAACTATCGGGAGAGCATCGACTTTATAGAGTCAAACATCGGCATCCTGCCTGCTGTAGGAATCTTTGCAGGCTTTGCCATTTTCCTGTATCTTTTCTGGCGCATCCATCTCCTATTTGCCCGCCAAACACTGGCAAAAGACGCCACAGCCGGACGTATGGGCGCACTGGCACTGCTCGTTGTGGCCATGATCGCAACAGAAGGCTGGTACCTCCCACAGACATCCGTCGCTGATCTCTGGAATGATGTGAGCAGTTATGTCAATCAGACACAGGAATACAATGTCGGCCACGATGAACGCCTCGACAGTCTGATGATTGACAAGCGCATGACACTGGCTGCCAAAGCGCCAGGAACGGTCATTATCGTTATCGGTGAATCAGCCTCCCGCAACTATATGAAAGCTTTCACACCGGACTTTCCCTATGAGAATACCCCTTGGCTCAGTAAACAGTTGACGAATCAAAATCCAGGCTTCCTGAAATTTGACAACGTCTACTCCTGCTGGTCCCAGACTGTGCCTGTACTGCAGCGCGCGCTCACCGAACAGAGCCAGTACAACGGCAAGGAGTTCTTCGACTCTGCTTCCATCCTCGATGTCGCCAAGAAATCTGGGTATGAGACCTGGTGGTTCAGTAATCAGGGACGTTACGGGCAATACGACAGCGCGATCACCCTTGTCGCCAAAACTGCCGATCATGCAGACTGGACGGATGATTCCTATAACTTCTCAGACAAATACGATGAATCGCTGCTGCAGTATCTGACGCAGCTGGACCCGACGAAGAATAATTTTGTCGTGCTTCACATTATGGGCAGTCATATCTACTATAATAACCGCTATCCCGAAAAATTTAATCAATTCAAGACAGAGGATAATGAGTCGACTGTCTCATCACTCCCGTCTTATGCGAACAGCATTCTCTATACGGACTATGTGATGTCACAAGTCTTTGACTATGCACAAAAAAATCTAAACCTGCAGGCCATGGTTTACTTCTCGGATCATGGCGAGAATCTGCTGATCTCGCACAATCCAGATGTATTCACCTTCGATATGGTTCGCATTCCGATGTGGATGTATCTCTCCCCCGCCTATCAGCAGGCTTTGCCTGGGCATACACAGGCTCTGCGTCAGCACGAGTCACGTTACTTCACGAATGATATGCTCTACGATACGATCTGCGGTCTGTTGAACGCTCCATCGAGCCGCTACAATCCGGAGCAGGACTTTGCCAGTCCGAGCTACGCCTTTACGCGACAAGATTTAACTACGATGCTTGGACAGCACAAACTGACCGAAGACCCCGATGGTCCGCCCGAGCAATCTTCTCAGCCCTGACTGCAATATTGGGCAAAAAAATAACCGTGTGGATAGCCACACGGTTATTTTTTATGTATAGGACCAAACCAGATCCAGAACAAGACAGGAAAAACAACAAACTCCAGTACCAGAATCACAACAAACAGTCCATTGATAAAATCCCAGCTCAAAAGTACAGACTCTTCCGGCTCATCCGAACAAGGCCGCAGCGGCTGGATTCCATCCCCCACCGGATTGTTCAATATCCGCGGGGAATTATGATAAGCCCCCCGATTGTCGGCTGACACCAGCCGTTCTTCTCCTGCTCCAAATTTTTGTTTCACCAACGGTGACTGCGTCAGCCAGATAGCACCGATCACTGACAGGATCAGCAGACCGATGGATAAGGCAAGCCACTTCCCATGGGTTTTATGACTTACAGACGTTGTTGTCTTCCCCTCCATCTTATAACTCCCTTGTCAAACTACACACAAGAGTCCATTCCCCTATATCTCTAATCCATTTTTAATTTAGTATTTTACACTGTATTGAAAGCTTTGTCAATTCATTGCTCCTAAGAGCCGTCGGATTCAAATGCCGCGATTATCAAAATCAGGCACAAATTTTTCCGACGCCGTCTGCCCTTCCTGAATATAGCAGTTCTCTATTCCCAACGCCAGCGCATGGTCAACGACTGAATCGTACTCAAACGTTGTCAACCGCCGATTCATTCCCTTGTGTTCTCCGGCCTTATACAACGGTGTATACTGGTTCATCAGACTGATCTGTATGGAATCTCCAAATTCCTGCCAAAGCCAGTCTACGATTTTCATACTTTCATGACGATGACCCGGCAGGACCAGATGGCGCACAAGTACACCACGACGCAGCTGCTTGTCCTCATCAAAACAGATTGGACCAGCAATCTCCACCATCCGGTGAATTGCCGCACTAGCTGCAGGAAAGTAGTCCTGTGCCTGCGAATACTCGCTGGCACTGTCAGCTTCCATATACTTGAGATCGGGCAGGAATATGTCCACATAGCCGCGTAATGCGTCAATCGTTTCCACAGTCTCATAAGCACCAGAGTTATAGACCACCGGCAAATGAAAACCCTGTTCCCGTGCGAGATCAAGCGCATGAATAATCTGCGGCACGTAATGCGTCGGAGTTACAAGATCCAGTGTTGCCGCCCCTCTTTGCTGCTGCTCAAGGAAAATTCCGGCCAGCCGTTCATCGGTTACCTCCAGCCCCTTGCCACCATGACTGATTACATGATTCTGGCAAAAACAGCAGCGCAGGTTGCAATAGGAGAAAAAAACGGTCCCCGCCCCGGTATCGCCAGTCAGGCACGGTTCCTCCCAATGATGCAGCGACACCAATGCAACTCGCGCCAATGCGCCGGCCCCACAAAACCCGGTCGCCGATCGGCGATCCACCCCGCACTGGCGCGGGCAAAGCATGCAATTTTCAATTGAAATCATATTAAGTCTCCCATCCTATAGATAAACGGGATTTTATAGAACTAATACCGCCAAGGCAACAGCGCATAAACTGAACCCATACGTCCAGACGCGGCGCGACATTTAGCGCCGGATGGAAAAATAGTTTTACCACGTCCATGCTGAGCTTCGATCTGCTCGTAACCTGTTCCTGATTGTTAGGAACAACCCCTCAATTTCCTGTTTATCGATCTTTCAATTTTTCCGCATCAAGCACTGGTCCATATTTTGCCCGCCACCAGGAAATACTGCGGATTGCATTGATATAATCCTGCATTCCCGTTTCATCAATAGCGGGAGCGGAGCCGCTGCCTGTAAGCGGCTCCGGCTCGAGCGGCACTGTATCCGCCTTGCCGATTGCCGTACGCGTAATCCAGAACCCGTAGTTTACCCCCCGCCGGTTCGTAGTTGTCAGGCTCGAGCCCAGCGACATATAAGAAAATCCTTTGGGCGCGATCAGCTCCATGATCGTCGGTACGATATCGATCTGGCTGCCCGCCGAATCCGGCAGCAGTACCCCTTTATGGATGCCCCGGCCCGTCACAATAAACGGAATGCCATAGCGCTCATACATCGATGGAGTCTTATCGATATTATAGCGATCCCCATGATCGCCCACAATCACAAACAAACTGTCCGGATATTTTTCCTTAACGGTCTGAATGAACTTCGCCATCTCGCGGTCCGCGTACCAGTAGTGCCCAAGCTCCCGTAATAGCTCCTCATCCTGCTGCGCCTCAGGCGGCAACGCCGCCCGCACCGCTTCTTTATCGAAGCCCTTCGCCTCCACATCTACATTATACGGCGAATGGTTCGACGCATTGAGAATCACATTGAAACTTGGCTCGTCCGCACTCAGACCGCTAAGTACCTGCTGATAGAGGTACTCGTCCTCACAGCCCCAGACACTGCCTGGCACCTCGCCAAAATCACCACGGCTGTAAAAATGCTGGAACCCCTGTGCCTGCGTAAAAGCACCGATGCGCTCCCAGGTTGCAGGACCGGCATACCAGAAATTCGTCGTATAGCCAAGCTTTGCCATCTGTGGTGCACTCGCCGTTGGATATGGCTCCTTAAAGGCCTCGGGCATCGTCGTCAAATAGAGATTCGCATCCGCAAATCCCGTCACGATCCCCGTCACCGCCGAAACCGTACTCGCCCCATTCGGCAGGAACGTCGGACAGTAGTCCGTATCATCCTCTGCCATCAGCGAACGCATCCCGCCGGCGATTGGGATATTCTTGTATTTATCCAGCAATGGCCAGTTTGCAAAGCTCTCCGACACAATCACAAATACATGCTTTGGCTTTTCCGTCACGGGTCCCTGTGCGGTCCGCTGCAGATATGTATCAAGATTATCACTATCCGGCTGCCGCTGCGCCAGAAGGGCAGCCAGACTGCGAATATCAACAACCGTGAAATCCAGCCCGTTGCAGGCCAGCATCCGGTTGTTCAAAATCCAGGCCCGATAAATCGCCTGCGGATTATCGAGGATAGCCTCATTAAGGAAATCATCCTTCGTCACCCCGGCATTCTCCCAGTCCACCGCCGTCTGCCAGCGGAAACTGCCACCAAAGATGCCCAGCAGCACTGCCGCATACAATAGTGCCAGAAAAGACAGTCGGCCCAGTGCGCGTACAGCCAGTGGCAGACGAAGGGTCTGCAGCTGACGCCTAAGCGGTGACCAATCCAGCCAGGCCCGCAGGAGACGCCAAAGACCATAAGCCAGTATAAATGCACCAGCCAGCCGCAAGGGCAGCCAATATTCCTGGATCATCGTGATCAGAAGCGCATAGAGATCATCGTTGGCGCCATTGAACAGCATCTGATTGAAATTCATGCGAAACTGTCGATAAAACGGAAAACTGGCTACATAGAGGACCGACAGCGGCACAAGCAGCACGCCGTTCAGAGCACTCCAACACCAGTGTTCCAGTCGTGGGCAGACATAGTGTACCACCAGCGATGGCAGAAAGCTCACCAAGGTCAGACAGGCGGCCGTCTGCATACTCAGACAGCTGCCTCGCCCAAGGGCCAGCAGAACATCACTGGCTGTGGTGGATGCCCCGATATAGGTGTGCATCCAAAGAATAAAAAAGAGCCGGAAAACGGAAAGGACTGCCAGGTAAAATGCATATACCTTCAGTCCCTTTAAGATTACCGTATAGAAATTTTCCCAGCTCATCCATTTGGGGAAATGCAGGTTCATGGCAGAATAATCTCAACCCCGTAGGAATCAGCCGCATCCTGAACATCCCTGGACGGCAGCATATCCGTAATCAGACCAGACAACGTATCAAGGCTCGTATAGTTGTAGTTGCCATCCGTACTCAGTTTACGGGACTCAGCGACGACATAAGCCTTCTTGCTATGACGGATAATCGAAGCCTTGTTGATGCCATCATCGATATCATAGGTAGAGACACTATTCTCCTTAACATCAACACCTACTGCACCAACGAACGCGATATCCGGTTTCAGATGCGAGATAAAGTCGAGCGTCATACCGCCCCAGAACCCATCGCGGCTCTTGTTGATCTTGCCGCCGGCAAATACCACGCGGATCTTCGGATTGCGGGCCAACACAACGAGGATATCAATCATATTCGTGACCACCGTGATATCCTGGTCCATCTTGACCAGCAGTTCGGCAATCGACAGATTACTCGTTGAGATATCCAAAAATACCATGTCTTTCTCATGGATCAGCTTGACGGCCGCCTGCGCGATCCGCTGCTTAGCCTCAACATCGGTATTGCGATGCTTGCTGACCTCGACCATATGGCTGTTCTCACGGATACGTACGGCTCCGCCATACGTGCGTTTGAGCTTGCCCTTCTTCTCCAGTGCGCCCAAATCTTTGCGGATGCAGTCCTCAGTAACCTTGAATTTATCGCTGAGTTCGCGAACCCGTACTTTGCCATCTCGTGCCAGCATGTTCAGGATAATTTCCTGACGTTCTTCCAAAAACATTGTTTCATCCACTCCTAATAACGCAAAACTCGGAAGTATTGTTTTCTCTTGTTGTACAAACATTGTACTAAATCCGCCGAAATTTATCAAGCCCAAGCGGCAGAAAAGGAAACCCCGGTGTAAGTCCAGCATTTCCTTTTCTGTCATTTTATGCAATTCGGTATTAATTATCTCACAAATACGACGCTGGCCGTATTCAGAAATCCGGTTGCGCCATTCTCAATAAGCACCCGATTGGCATCGGCCACGGACAGGATTGGATTGCTGTTATGATTATCCACCCCTATAGCCTGCACAACCAGCGGGTTGCTGCCCGCGCGGACGGCATTACGGATATCTCTCGTATAACCGGCCATACCATTAGCAACGACCTTGTCATAGTCCAGATTCTTGTACCCATAGATTGGCGCCCCATCGGCATTTTTGATGACAGGACTCATAACCGGATTCAACTCAAGACCACGGCAATCCACAATCAGGCCGGTATAACCACCAATGGCACGTCCAGCAGGCGCTGATGCCGCCGACGTTCCCGTATTATCACGAAGCGGATACGACGGCTGAACGCTTTCTACCGGCTGAGGAAATGGCTCATAGGCTGCCGAACGATCGAGTACTGCACTAGCTATCGAATTCGACACGCCGAATACTGGCACCTGCAGTGTGACCGAGTATCCCCCCTCCGGCAGAACTTTCTCATCAACAATGCGGGCTCCCTGCACCAGTGCACTCACCTTCGTAGTAACCGTATCATTAGTCATCATCATGTTCTGGACCGTTGTTGTCGCATCTACATTAACACCTTTAATCTGCTCGGCCAGCTGCCGGTAGGCATCAACGATTGCTGCCCGGCGGGCCATCAGCCGCGCCTGCACAGAATTATATGCCGTCGTCGGTGCCACGCCTGCTCCTTCAGCACGGATAACCGCCTGATCCCAGTCAATCCCACCGGCCGGTGCAGCCAGCACACTGGCCGCCGATAAAACGACCAGGCACATGGCTGCCGCTAATGTCCCCAGCATTTTAAATAATCCTTTCATCCGGTTCAACCTCTTTTCTATCGAAACCTTTTGACGATAATCACTTCATACTTATATTATCGTCCATTTCTCCCAAAAAATAAATCAAAATTTGATCAAAATTTAGTTCAACAATTTTCTTTTGACAAATCTTTCAATGCGTCCTGCTTCTGTTCATCGATTAAAGCATACAGATAATCGCCATTCTGCAGCTGCAGATCTGCCTGCGGCACCAGTTCAGACATCCCCCGCTTCACATTGACCAGCAGCGTGCCCGACGGCCAGTCAGCCTCGCGGACATACGCCCCATCGAGCGAACTGCCGGCGCCGACGACGCATTCCGTCATAATCCGTCGGTGCCGTATCCGCTGTGCAATACGCTCACGCGCCCGCAGACTGCGTGACAGCAGTACATCGTAGACTGGTTCCCCCCCTGTGAAATCAGCCACCAGGAATGCCGTCATCGATACTAGGATGAGTGCCAGCATATGCTCAAATGAGCCTGTCATCTCCATAATCAGGATACTCCCTGTCACCGGTGCCTTGACAACCGCCGAGAAATAAGCCGCCATGCCAAAGACAATGCAGTCAAGTGTCCAGGCCGGTGACATCAGGCCAAGAAAGACTGCCCCCTTAGCGAACACAGCCCCGCCAATCGCACCTAATACAAGCATAGGCAGAAAGATGCCACCCGGCACCCCGGATCCAAAGCAAAGCATCGTGAACAGAAACTTCCCGGCCAGCAGCACGAGCAAAAACAGCATGGGATAATCCGTAACTACCAGTGAATCAACCAGCGGACTGCCGCCGCCGAGCACAGCCGGCAGGAAAAAGCCGAGCCCACCAGCCACAAATAATGGCACCATCGGCTTCATCCATGGACGCAGCGGCGCCCTGGCATAGCTGTCCAGTGATACCAGCAGCATCCGATTGAACATCAGACCAAGTCCGCCGACAAAGATTCCCAGCAGTACCAGCAGAAAATATACGCTGCCGGTAGAAACGACCGGCACCACCCCCATATGAAACACCGGCTCCATCCCAAAGAAAAACTGCGTTACCGTCGTCGACAATACCGTCGCCGCCACCGCACTCATCAGCACAAAGGGCGAAAAATTCTTGGTCAGCTCCTCCAGGCAGAAGATTACTCCAGCCAGCGGGGCATTAAACGCCGCCGCCAGGCCCGCCCCAGCGCCGGCCGTCAGCAGATAGCGTCCCTCCGCGTAGGAACGGTGCGTTATTCGCCCCAGGCCCTGCCCCAGGCAGGCACCAAGCTGCACACTTGGACCTTCGCGGCCCAGGGATAACCCGGCGCCAATGCCAAGCACAGCACCAATGAACTTCAGGACAATTACCCTTGCCCAATGCATATCCATCTTGCCCAGCAATATCCCTTTGATCTGCGGGATTCCGGAGCCGGACGTCATTGCATCCCAGCGTACAATCGCATACAGTATCCAGCCAATACCGGCCAGAACCAGGAACCACCCGGCAATCATTACCGGATGCTGCGCCAGCCAGCCATACCAGACTGGCAGCCACTGCTCCGAGCATTCCAGCAGATAACGAAACAACGTAATCAGCAGTCCCGTACTAATACCGATGATATTACCTTCCAGGAACAGACGCAGCTTGAAATGCCGGGCATCCGTAAACAGCCCCATCGCCTGAGCGATATGCCCCCTCATAACAGATTCCCTCCTAATATAAAAAAGGTGTTGTACCAAAGTACAACACCTTAAAACCAGACACAGTCAGCTGCATCCGGTCAAATCGCAGTAGAACCGCTTACTCTGCAGTGAACGGCAGCAGCGCAATGTTGCGTGCACGTTTGATTGCAGCAGTTACCTGACGCTGATGCTTAGCGCAGTTGCCGGAAATACGACGCGGTAAGATCTTGCCACGCTCCGTAACGAAACGGCGCAGTTTTGCAACGTCTTTATAGTCGATGTTCTCAACCTTGTCTACGCAGAACGAGCAGACTTTTCTACGAGGTTTTCTGCCTCGGTCACGTCTCATCAAAGTAATTCCCTCCTGTCTTAAAATGGAATTTCTTCGTCAGGGATAGACGGGCCAAAGGAACCTGCATTACCTGCCGGCTGCTGTTGAGCGGCCGGAGCCGGTGCACCAAAGTCACCAGCCGATGCCGTCGAGCCTCTGGAATCCAGGAACTCAACTTCATCTGCTACAATTTCCGTCACATAACGCTTCGAGCCATCCTGTGCGTCGTAGCTTCTTACCTGAATGCGGCCTTCCACCGAAATACGGCGGCCTTTGACCAAATTATTGCCACAAATCTCAGCCAGCTTGCGCCAAGTTACGATTGGAATGAAATCAGCCGTTGGCTGACCATCATTGGCATCCTTACGGGCGAAGCGACGGTCGACAGCCAGTGTGAATGTGCAAACAGCCACACCAGACTGCGTATAACGAACCTCAGGATCACGAGTCAGACGTCCAATCAATATTGCCTTATTCATGGTTTGCCTCCCTGACACCAAAATGGTGTACTTTATAAGGGCCCACAGGCCCTCTCAATTACTCCTCGTCGGACTTAACGATCATGTGCTTCAGGATGCCATCTGTAATTTTCATTACACGGTCGCACTCGGCAACGCATTCCGGCTCGCACGAAACGTAGAGCAGCTCATAAAAGCCTTCTGCGCAGTCTTTGATCTCATAGGCAAGACGTTTCTTACCCCAGCGATCTTCTTTATCGATCGTACCGCCGTTTTCAGTGATGAGCTTAGTGAACTTGTCAATGACAACGTTCGTTGCTTCTTCTTCCATCGGTTTCACGATAAATATGACTTCGTACTTTCTCACGAAATCACCTCCCTCTCTGGTCTTTGGCTCCTGCTCGAACAGGAGCAGAGGTTGAAATATAATTTCAACTAAAAACTAAATTTGTCTCACGACTAGAAAAGTATACCATGCCAGTACTGACAAAGCAAGGAAATTTTACTACTCCACCAACATTTTCAACGCGTTCGTGCCAGCTTTTCTGCTGCCGTCGTATTGCCACCACGCAGGACCATCATAACGCCAGCGGCAATCAGACAGAAACCAATCCAGAAAAATGACGTCACAGGCTCTCCGAGAAGCAGCCAGCCAAGAAAAGTCCCCACCACTGGTTGGAAAAAAAGGAATAAGCCGCCGATAGAAGCATCCATATAAGTCAGCCCCTTATTCCACAGGCAGAATCCTGCCGTAGTCGAGATAAATCCGAGATAAAGCACTGACCCCCATATACCTGGCGCGGCCATTGCTGAAAAATCCGCTGTGGTCAGCAGCCAGTACAAGGAATACGGCGTAAGAATCAGGAACGCAATCAAAACCCCGTAAAAAGTCAGGGTTACAACGGAATACTTCGCAAGAAATTTAAGGATCACCGACATCAGCGCCCAGGTTACAGCCGCAAGAACCAGCGAAACACCGCCCCAGACACTTGTCAGCTGAACATTATCCGGATCCAGCACAACAAAAAGAACCCCGGCCGTCGCTAAAAGAACCGCCAGGCATCGTCCCACTGTGAAGCGCTCATGCAGCAGCCAACACCCAAATACAACCATGAAGGCTGGTGTCGCCGCGGTGACCACGGATCCCGTCTGAGCCGAGGTCAGCATCGTTCCAGTCTCCTGCGTCACAATAGAAATAGTCTGCCCGACCAGTGCTGACAACACCAGCAATTTTCGATCCTTTGGTTCAATATACCATGACACCCTGGTAGTCCACGCCAGCAGCATCAGCGCCAAAAGCGCTGTTCCATAGCGCATCCACACCAGAGGAACTGGGGGAATGACAAAAATCGACCAGCGTACCGCAATAAACATAGCTCCCCATATACTGCCAGCCAATGCCAGGAATAACGACCCTAGCAACAGATTCCGCATCGTATCAAACACCTTTCTTTACAGTAAGTGTTTACATTATAACATAAACATGTTAGGATTGACCCATCAAACATGAAAAGGAAGTGACCCGCGTGGATGGTATGAACCTCCGCATTCTCTATGTACTTACAGACCTTATTGCACCGTTGGCCGTCGGCTATTATCTGCATCAACGCCACATTGTCTCCGATACGACTATAAACAAACTAATCAAGCTCAATGTGGTATGCGTGTATACGCTGTTATCGCTGCTGAGCTTTTGGGTATTGCCTTTGTCCTGGGATCTTCTGCTGGTTCCTTTCTTCGGCTTCCTGCTCGTCCTGCTGCCTGGAGCAATTGGCTACTCCTTATTTGCCCGCAGGATTCCAAACCTGTTGGACCGTGGGGCTTACATTGCCAGTGCAATGCTGGCCAATCTTGGTACGCTGGGTGGTGTCTGTGCCTTCATCCTTTATAATGAACCTGGATTTGCCTATTCGCAGCTCATTGGCACCTGCCAAAACATTCTGCTCTGCCTTGTCGTCTTCCCGATGGCCCAGTATTTTTATCTCAAGCACACTGGCTCTGTCCGCAAGACCAGCCGCCTCCATACCTTTCGAGAGATGTTCCTATCCGTCAATCAGCTGAGCCTTGTCGGTATGGCAGCGGGTATGCTGTTCAATGCGGGCAGCATACCGCGCCCGGCCATATTAGGTCCTGTTTTTCAGAGTCTGGTCCATATCGGTGCCTGGATTGCCATGCTCCCTGTCGGCTTCCTCATCGATTTTCAACAGGTCCGCCGTTATGAACAAAAAGTCCGCAGCTTGTTGCTCATCCGCTTCGTCATTACCCCCTTAATTTTCGTTCTGTTAACCCGCCTGATTGTCGAAGATCCTGTACTGCGAGGTACACTCGTAATCCTCGCCTTTTGCCCGACCGCAATTAATGCCGTACTTGCCGCGAAGATCTACCACCTTTCGGTGGATCTATCCGTTTCCTCTTTCGTCATCACCACGGCAGGTTTCCTGTTTTTCTTCTTTCCATTGCTATTCTTTCTACTAAAATAAATAAGGATGTGTGAGAAAATGCTTTCGCATTTTCTCACACATCCTTATTTTATTATTTGCTATCCGTGCTGGCACGGGCATTCTTTTTTTTTACGGTAACGCAGGTACGCAATAACGGCAACAATTGCACAAACCCCGATAAAAATCAAACTGGCCTGATGACCAATGGCCAGCATCACCTGCCAACTCTTGCCAAGCATCATACCCGCAGCCAAAATCAAAGCTGTCCAAGGCAATGAGCCGGCAAATGTGCACATAAGAAACTTCTTCATATCAACATGAGCAAATCCTGCCGGCAGCGAAATGAAAGTACGCACGACCGGCAGCATACGGCTAAAGAATACCGCTTTAAGTCCATACTTATCAAACCAATGCTGCGCAATATCAACGTGAGATTTCTTGATAAAAAAATAGTGACCATATCGATCAACGAAAGAACGTCCGCCATAATGCCCGATAACATAAGCAAAAATCGAGCCTGTCATGCCACCAATCATACCAGCGGTCAGTGCTCCGGCAAAGGTCATCTGGTCAGAAAAAATCAGGTAACCGGCAAATCCCAGGATCAACTCACTCGGAATAGGAATGCAGGCATTCTCTGCTGCCATTAGAATAGCAACTGCTACATATCCCCAGGAAGCAATAAATTCCAGGAATAAGGTCGAAAACTGTTCCATAACTTGGACATACATCCTTTCTTCTAAACAACTCCATACTTCTCATAGGCTTCATTATAATGCATTAACCTGAAAAAACAAGGCCTTCCATCCATTCAATAGGAAAAGAGTGGCCTTAAAAAAGACACTGTCCCAATCCCACAACGCCAAAGAGAAGAAAAATAGCAGCAGAAAGATAGCGCATTTTCTTTGCCGGCAAGCGGCGGTTTAGGAATATACCAACCAGAATACCAAGACTATCTGCCACAATCATCCCCAGCACAGCGCCAGTAAGAACCATAATCCAGGAATTGTACTGTGCTGCCATCGTCAGTGCTGCAAACTGCGTCTTGTCCCCCATCTCGCCAACAATGAACGTCATTGCAACCGTCAGCAATGGACCATAACGCGAATCATGAACCTCTTCCTCTTCTTCATCATCCGCCCCACGCAACGTCCATATCCCAAAGGCCACAAAGATCAGCGACGCCAGAATCGACATCACATGTACAGGAATGTATTCTCCAAGCAGTGTCCCGACCAGTACCGACAGGGAATGAACGACCAGAATACCGAAGGACATGCCAAAGAATACCTGCTTCCAGTCATATTTAGCAGCAAAAGCCATAACAATAAATTGTGTCTTATCTCCCATCTCTGCTAAAAAAACAACCAAGAAGGTTGCGAGCAATGCTTCCATAACCCATTATTCCTCCATATCCTTCATTCAGCAGCTACGTTTTCTGCTTTTATAAAAAAACGAGACTTCCGACACAGGAAAAACCTGCACCGAAAGTCTCGCCTTGACAATAAAAAAATATTGTCAATGAATAAGCCAGGCAGCCCTGCTGCCAGTATGTTGACTTATTCCGAAGGGCTACTCCCTTTCCGTTATAGAAAAATCCGCCGAAGCGGATTAAAGTTCTAAGTGGTGCCTCAGAGCGGAATCGAACCACTGACACGGGGATTTTCAGTCCCCTGCTCTACCGACTGAGCTACCGAGGCAACATTGGCGACCCGAAAGGGACTTGAACCCTTGACCTCCGCCGTGACAGGGCGGCATTCTAACCAACTAAACTACCGGGCCATATATCAAAATTTAGAAATAAACAAAATGGTGGCTCACCCGGGATTCGAACCCGGGACACCCTGATTAAAAGTCAGGTGCTCTACCAACTGAGCTAGTGAACCAGGTGAGCATCAAAAATCGTGCTACGTAAAAACCGGATAAACTAATATGTCACTCACAGGATATTATTATACGGATTATCTAGCGACTTGTCAACATTTTTTTCTTTCGAACAAAAACGGCACCGTTGCCGATGCCTTCATCATTGTATTTTTCAATCCAGCGAAGAAACGTATTTTTTGAGGTCTTCCGCGGCCTTCGTGACACGCGAAAGATTTGCCGTGATTTCTTCCGTAGACGCCGCCTGCTCCTCGCTGATAGCTCCTGTCGTCTCAATCGTCTTGGATATTCCCTCTACTGCCTTATTCATTTCATTCAGCGTCGACTGGATTTTTTCTGTTGCTTCACGAGACTGCTCAGCCAATTTACGGACTTCCTCTGCCACTACAGCAAAACCTCGGCCCTGCTCACCAGCACGTGCAGCTTCAATGGCTGCATTAAGTCCCAAAAGATTCGTCTGACCGGCAATATTCGTGATAAAATCAATAACCTTGATGGTATCAGCATTCTTCGCCTGCAGTAGTTTAGCCTGTTCTACGGACTCCTGACCAGCCTTTGCCAGTGCACTGGCACTTTTAGCGACCTGCTCAACCGCTTCATATACCGTCTGTGTCGAAGAAGCAATCTCATCAATTGACGAGGTCAGCTTCACATTAATATCTTCTCTGTTTTTCATATCTTCTGCCACGTATAGTCCTCCCCAGTTTCATCTATCAAAAAATAAATCACATCATATCGGATGATAATCCTCACTATATTCTATTTCCCCATAGAACACAAAAAACCTTCTCTAAACAAAAAAAAACACAAAAAAAGAGTCCGCATAAACGAACTCTTTCTGCTTAACCAGCAACGCCCTATCCTCCCAGCCCGTTTCCAGACAAGTACTTTCGGCGTATGAGTGCTTAACTACTGTGTTCGGTATGGGAACAGGTGGTACCACTCAGCTATCGTCACTGGATATTATTGAATGAACCATGTCCACTCAAAACTATACAGAAGAAAAATTGTATCGAAACATTCTAGGTCTGAATCCCTTAACCTCATTACGTCTTGGAGGTTCGTAAAATCCACTTCGTGAATTTTACATAAGCGATTCACTACCGTTTGCGCGTCACTTTCGTTCCTTCAAACGGTGTTCTCTGCTTGGCTTTGCGTACGACCTGTTACCCAATCCGCTTCGCTTCTTGGACAGGTCTGTAAAGTTAAGCCCTCGATTTATTAGTATTGGTCCGCTGAACACCTTACGATGCTTACACTCCCAACCTATCTACCTTGTCTTCT
>JAGPMW010000019.1 GCA_018052705.1 Selenomonas sp.
TTGGTCTTAAATTCAGCAGTGTATTTTTTTCTTGGCATGATGGCAACCTCCATTTTTTGTTACCTATACTATATCATGCACGCTTAAAAATTTCAGAGCTGGTCTGAATTCATGGGACCATTATACAATTCCCCAATGAGGATTCTCTGGAACGATTCGCCTGCACGGTCTACTGTGATTATAACCGACGATTCTCTGGGAAAGCACATCGCGGATTTCAAGAAGCATATCCAGAGTTGTTGGAAATGTTCACGGATTAATTTTTTCGTCCTACACTATAAAGTTTACACATAAGAGTTGACACTACCCAAAATAAGATAGCCCTCCTTTATCGAAGAGCTATCCCATTATATCACTTTATTCTATTTCCTGCATTGTATCAAGGGAGGGGGGACAGTTTATATCTGACTGCTTAGAAATGGAAATCAATCTGCGTACGCAGTAGTTTGCGGCTATCACTAACACCTGCGTCTACATGATGTTTTTTCTGACCGGAATAGAAGGTTTCCCATTCTACATTTTCATAAGGAACATATTTTATACCAACGATATAGCCTTTAGTATCAGCCGGCAGTGAACCCCACTCGTCATCGTGTGATATATCGCCATATTCCTCAAAATCAAACAGACGGGTATAAAGGCCAAAAGATCCTACTTTTTTGAGATCTGTTCCCTTGTAGTCCAAACGGATTTCTTTACTGTTCTTGAAATCATAAGCGTTCGTATGGACATAAGTCCCAGTAAAGGTAACATTTTTCGCCAGCGGAACGCGCAGATCGACAGCCGCCATCCGACTCATCATCTGATTGTCCCCCGCCTGCTTGTGATTGTCATTACCAGCATAGGTGAAGCTGGTATCTATTGTACCAATCCGGCCAGTGACGTTGAGTCCGCGGATGTTTGTCTGCTGCCCATCCGGCATAGTTACCAGATCGCTCTGACGCGGACGGAGGTAGAATCCTTTGATATTCCAGTTCTTGGCGAAGTTCAGGTCAAGCTGGATACCATCGGCAGCATGTCCGAAGGGAACGTTCTGGAATCCATAGCCCCACCATTTGGTACCAGCGGTCACACCAAGTGCACCGGGACGTCCCTCAATCCATATCCGCTGGAAGGTACCATCCTGATCGCTGGAACCAGAATCACCTTTGCGCCAAGACTGGTTAGTTGTATAGCCTTTGCGCGTCTCACTCTGGAAATGTCCTTCCAAAATCTTACCGACTTTCATTTTTCCTTCAAGGTTCATATAAAAATGCTTGTTATTATTTTCCGATCCAACAGTCTTATCCGCATCATCGTGATCGTATTTGGCGCGGACAAAACCGGAAAGCTGTACCCGGTCGACTTTATCCGACAGTTCCTGAAAATGTGCATCATTCTTAGCCTGCATATCCTGAAGCTCCGTCTTATACTCCGCACCCAGTTTTTCAATGAGTGCCTGATCCGCTGGATTGACCGTCTTGATATGGTCCTCAGCCCGGGCAATAACAGCTGCCATCTCATAGCGGCTCATTGGACGGTCGCCGGCAAAGGTCCCATCCCCGTTACCTTCGATGATGCCATCTTTAACGAGCTGATCGACAGCAGCATAGCTCCAGTGATCTTTCGGAATATCGGTAAAGCTGCCTTCAGCTGCCATTGCCGTTCCGCTGATTCCAGCAGCGATTGCCATTGCCATTGCGGTGCTCCATACTTTTCTCATGTTTTTCTTCTCCTTCTCAATTTGTCCGGTCCGGACAATCCCCATAATTGCAGCCCGCATTTTCATGCGGACTGCCCTCTTCAGTCGCCTTTCCTAAAGGTTCAGTTCTGCCCTACCGGATTAGATACGATGTGCTCTTCCTGTGCCGTCTTTTTTTCCTCCGCGTAGTATATCTTGTCCTGCATGCGGACAAACGGGAAGTAGCAGACTACGCTGAGTACAATCGTTCCGAGCTGAACCACGGCTCCCTGCCAGCCGCCCAAAAGGAAGCCCGCAATAACCGGTGGCGTCGTCCACGGCACCTGCACGGCTGCAAATGGTGTCAGGAATCCGACAGCAATCGCAAAATAGGTAAGAATGATAGCCAGCACTGGAACCCCGACGAAAGGAATCAGGAAATAAGGATTGAATACGATTGGCAGACCGAATATGATTGGTTCATTGATATTGAACAGGCCCGGTACAAAAGCCAGTCGAGAGATGGATTTCATCTGTGCAGACTTTGCGCCAAGGAAAGCAGCGATGAGGAATCCCATGGTCAAACCGCAGCCGCCACCTTTGATGAATACATCGGTAACCTGCTGCGTGATAATTTTAGCCTGCGGGTTGCCCAGCAGAGACTGTCCTGCGTCCAACAACGCCTGATTATCTAGTGCATTGGCCATGAGAATCGGGTTCATGACACCACCGACGATATTCGGGCCATGGATACCTGCCCAGAACAGGATACTCTGGACACCAGCGATAATAATTCCGCCGACCAGTGTGTCCGTCAGATTCTGCAACGGAGTCTGCAACAGGACAAATACCATCTCTGGTAAGGTCTTGTTGGTGATAACATTGCAGAGGATATAGAGTGCACAGGCCCCCAGCAGAATGAAAAGACCTGGGACTAAAGCGGCAAATGCTCTTGCTACACCGGTTGGCACACCTTCCGGCATTTTAAGACCAATCTGGTGTTTTTCGCAGTAACAGAAAATCCATGACGTATGGAACTCATTAACGCGCCCCAGCCGGCGATTGGAAAGCAGGCTACAAGCAGGAAAGCTGAGCCAACAAGTGTCAATGGCAGAGTCAGGATGAAACCATCCTTCAATGCTACGATGGACTTGATACTGGCAAAGCGGACCATATACTCCATAAATTTGTTGAATATCTCTGATTTACCCATTCGTTTCTCCTCTCTACTAGAAGGAATTCTTTGTGCGCGCAATTCAAAGTGTTCTCATAAGACAATGAAAGTATAACACGCAAAAAACCGTCGCTCAATAAATTGGGCGACGGTTGATGTATCATTACAGCATTTGTGCTTATTTCATCTTTATTTTGTATTATTCATTCAAATTTTCACATTTCTTTGACAATACGCTAAATCCGGAACATATGCTCATAAACATCATTCATAGTCAGCGCTTTTTCGTAATGATGAGCCATCAAGGTGGCAAACAATACTTCCATGATATATTTGGCCCCAACGAGGAATACCAGCGAGCCCAGTTTACTGAAACTGTCTGCCGAAGCAACATTGATTGACACATCAGCCAGCCCTGCCAAGGTAGATTTTTCCACTGAGGTAAGCAGGATAATACGATTCTTCTGCTTATTCAGATGCTCTGCCATCTCAATGAGCTGGCGGTTCTCCCCGGTGCGGCTGATAATAAAAGCCACATGCGAAGCTGGGGCACACATTGCCTGCAGATACTGCAGATTGGTGATTGACTTATCCTGTGCCCGACCTTCAGCCAGATCACGGACTACCTCAGCGGCAAAGCGGACACGAAACTCTGTATATCCGCCCAGTCCTAATTTTTGGCACAACCGGTTTTCCCCATTCATCTTCTCATCATTTTCTAATTTAACATAAAACAGGGAAAGTTGTCAAAAAATACTGCAATCCGATCAGAATCCAGCTGTCTTGTTTTCTACCATTCGGAATAGTTCACTGTTCTCAGGAATCTCGGTATAGTTGAGGATAGCTTTATGCAGCCCCTCCTGCTGGATGTCATTTTGTACTTCCTGCGCTTCTTTGTCTTCATGGTAGTCGAAATGAAACGCTGCCCCAATGACGGTAGCCAAAGCAGCTGGCTTCTGCCCCTGAGCCAGCAGCTGTGCAGCCGGACTCACCAGCCGGTCCTTGGCTCCCAGCTTACGTTTTGGCCCACGGGCTACGCGGGTCACGGCATCAGAAAGATGCGGATTGCGGAACCGGCTCTCGGTGGTCTCAATATATTTCTGATGTTTGGCCGGATCGAAACCAAATTTCTTTACCAACAGACTGCCGGTCTCAGCCCAGACCTGACGAGCCATCTCGACAATTCCTGTATCCTGCATGGCACTATAGATATCCTTGATGCCCTTGCGATAGGCGAGATACGCAATCGATGCATGGCCCGTATTGACCGTGAACAGCTTGCGCTCAATATAGGCCTCGAGGTTATCGACCCAGGTCAGCCCCTCGATCTGGGGCGGTTCCCCTTTCACCTGCGTAACATCAGCATCCCATTCCGCATAAGGCTCAACCTGCACCAGCAGAGGATCATCATTCTTCTGCAGCGGCACGATACGGTCAACTGCTGCATCGGGAAAACCGATGAGCCGGTCAACAGCCTCTTTGACGGCATCAGACAAGTGTTCATAGACAAATCCTTTGAGCACGGTAGACCCGCCGACCATGTTCTCACAGGCGATGACGTTGAGCGGCGTCTGGTTAATTGCCACCCGCCGGCTCAGCCCCTTGGCGATATTCGGCGCGATGAATTTCAGGATGTTGGGGCCGATAGCGGTCGTGATGATATCTGCCTGCTCAATGGCCTGCAACAACGCTTCGAGGTCTTCATCACTATTGATCGCGCGGACATGCTCGACATGGATCGTTTCAGGATTGTCGCCGACAATCTCAATATTGTAGCATCTTTTTTCATTGATGGTATTAACCAGTTCCTTGTTGACATCAACGAAGGTAACCTCATAGCCCGATCTGACGAGCAGTTCCCCAATAAATCCACGACCGATATTGCCTGCACCAAAATGTATTGCCTGTTTCATGATTGTTCTGCCTCCATAAAAATAGTCCCTCTCTATCCGTCAGGTAATCAGTACTGCCGATCACTTAACAGACAAAAAGGGACATGTCTATTGTAACTGCTATTCTTTTCCGGATGCCTCTATGAATCAGTTGGCCGCAGCAAACCGCTCATAGAGCACCTTAGGGTCCTTCGTATGATAGAGTTTCTCGAGCTCCTCCTCGCTGCATTCATCCATCGTCGCAGCGATATTAGCCAAAATTGACAGGTGGTCGTTATCCTTGCCGGCGATACCGACAATCAGGTGTGCCGTATCCTTACCAAACTGAACGCCCTGTGGATACTGCAGGACAACAATACCAGATTCACGGATAGCATCCTTGACCTGCGCCTCCCCATGCGGAATTGCAATGCCGCGGCCAACATAAGTGCTGATATCAGCCTCGCGTCTGAGCATCCCGTCAATATAGCTCTCCTCGACACAGCCAGCAGCTACCAGTGCTTCGCCGGCCGCCCGAATGGCGTCTTCTTTGCTGACGCTCTGCAGTCCCAGCTGAATGTTATTGAAATCAAGAATGTGCTTCTGGGCAGCTCCGCGCTGACCAGCAACCGTAACGCCACCAGTCGCCGGTTCCAACCGTGCCATAATCTGCTCAAAAACATCATTTTGCGTGAAATTGCGAACAAAGATATGCTCGGCCTGGGGCGAATCTTCCACTGCCCGCTCGGCCAGTTTCTCATGCGTCACCACCAGCTGTGCTTCCTTCGGAATATTGCCGATAGCCGCATTGGTCACGAGGATCTCGTCATGACCGGCTTTCCGCAGCTTCTTGCGCAGACTGGCAGCGCCCAGAGCGCTGGAGCCCATGCCCGCATCACAGGCATAGACGATATTCTGCAGCTCACGGCCAGCTGCACAGATCTCTGTCTGTGCCTTGCCGCGGTTCTTGCGGGAGACCATGTCTGCCTGTGCATCTTTCAGCGATTCATCATCGGTTTCCTCCGCCGATGCTTTCACAAAGATGGAGGCAACGGCACAGGATACACAGGTTGCCACCAGAAAATCCGCGATATTAGCAAGGAATGCGCCTTTCGGTGTCATAGCGAGAACTGCCAGAATCGAGCCCGGCGATGCTGGTGCGATAAGACCGCCGCCCAACAGGTTCAGTGTCGCTACGCCAGCCATACCTCCGGCAATAACAGCCAGCAACAGTACCGGCTTCATAAGAACATATGGGAAATAAATCTCATGGATACCACCAAGTACATGAATGATGATAGCGCCCGGCGTTGATTCCTTGGCCATGCCTTTGCCGAAAAACCAATATGCGAGCAGAACACCAAGGCCAGGGCCTGGATTCGCCTCCAGCAGGAAGAACATGGACTTGCCAAATTCCTGTGCCTGCTGAATACCAAGCGGTGACAGTACACCATGATTGATGGCATTATTTAGGAACAGGATCTTGGCTGGCTCAATGATAATAGAAGCAAGTGGCAGAAGTCCTACAGCAACAATGCCCTCAACACCAGCCCGCAGCACACCATTGGCGGCCAATACAACCGGACCGACGCCGACAAAAGCCAGGACCGCCAGAATACCACCGATAATGCCCGCGGAAAAATTGTTGATCAGCATCTCAAATCCGGTGGGAATATAATTCTCGATGGCTTTATCGAACTTCTTGACAACCCAGCCGGCAAGCGGTCCCATGATCATCGCTCCTAGAAACATAGGAATGTCCGCACCGGCGATAACACCAGAAGTTGCAATCGTCCCGAGCACACCACCACGATGCCCGTAAATGGCTGCACCGCCACTATAGCCTAAGAGCAATGGAATCAGCCATTTGCTCATTGGACCACCAACCTGAGCCAGATATTCATTTGGCAGCCAGCCAGTCGGAATGAACAGAGCGGTAAGCAGTCCCCAGGCAATGAATGCCCCGATATTCGGCAGCACCATGCCCGACAGGAACCGCCCAAATTTCTGCATGGCTTCCTGTGCGCCATGACCTGAGCCTGTATTTGTACTCATGGATTATCCCTCCAATAACTCCTTATATTTCTTCGCATAAAATGTCTTGAAAATATGCATCAATTCTTTTTGGATCAGCATTTTGTCGCCTTCATGCAGGACCTCGATGAGCCCCCAGCGTTCAAGCAGGATAGCTGAAATATGCCCAATAGTTTCCAGTTCGTAGCAGCTGCTTTGCAACGGGGCCAGCATGACGATAACCGTCCTGATTTTCTCGGCCGGTTCCGCCGGATACAAGAACCAGCTGCCGACATGGATGATGCCGAACTGCAGATGCTTCACAGCAGCGCTGCGGCAATGAAGCAGGATCATATGGCAGCCCGTGATCGCGGTACTGCCCTGATCTTCCCGCTGGATAAGTGCCTGCATAATAGCCTGCGCCTGTCCGGCCGTTTCACCGGTCAGTTCACCGATCTCGCGGGCAACATCCCGCACCAGCATTGACTTCGTATCCTCCAGGAAGAAAAATCCTTCCAACAGCTGCAGAATTGCAGCATTATAGGCTCCCATGACCCGCAAAGCAGCAGGGAAGTCCAATGCCGCTTTCGTCCGTCCGCTGGCCTGCGCCTCAACCTTGCGTTCTTCACAATGCAGCAATGCCTCATCAATCTGCTGCTGATCATCCTTGGAGAGCAGTGCACTCACCACTACGACTGGCAGCGGTACCTGCGGAACCGGAACCGTCGAAACAATGAATTCTGCCTCATGTGCCGCAAAATAATCGGGGTTCAGCTGCAGCGTTGATACCAGATCTGTAACGATGAGGTTATCATACTGCTGCCGCAGCCGGCTGGCCAGCAGACGGCTCGTGCCCATACCAGTTGGACAAGCCACGATGATACGGTGCTCGAGCTTCTGCAGCATGTCGTTATCAATGAGGGCCGCGCTCAGATGCATGGCAATAAATGCAATCTCGGATTCAGGAAAGATGAGCTCCAGTTCCTTCTCTACATCCTTGACACAAATCTTGGCCAGATTCATAAGCTCCGGAAATTTTTCCTTCATCTCCCCTAGTAACGGATTGCGGATATCCATCTGCATCTGCAGACGGCTAATGGATGGTCCCAGATGATTGACCAGCCCGGTCAGCAGGTCCGAGTTGCGATAAAGCTGCTGACCTGTCTTTTCTTCCGCGGTTTTCATGATCGCCTTTGCCAGCCGGACCAGATGAAAATCTCCCGCCGTCTGGAAGCTTTTCTTGTCTTCACAGAGCAGTTTCAGGATAACGGCGGTACGTTCTTTCAAATTCATCATGCTGCCTCCTATGATCACTCAGAAGCGAGTCTGATTCTTCAAAACAAGATGACTATTCTTGTTTCGATGGTTTCATTATACATGGCGTCCAAAGCCAATACAAGGCAAAGACATTCAGGATTGTCCACGATGAAATTGGACAAAAATAAAGAGTACTTTCCCGACAAACAGGAAGGTACTCTTGGGGAACGGGCTTGCTTAGGAGCGGCCTATACTACAAGATCTCAGTGATTGCCGCTGAATCTGCCAATCCATTTACATTTCTTTTCATATATGATAGTATTTTCACGATGGACGGTATTCCTTTTCTGGAAACTGTACTGCAACGAACCCGTATGAATTCATAAAACCTTCGGGACCAGGCAACACATCATCCGATTTGAGGTGATGATATGAAGATAGGTTTTATTGGAGCAGGAAAAGTTGGCTTCACACTAGGAAAATATTTCTGTGAACATGGTATTGAAGTTACAGGCTACCACAGCCGCAGCATTCAATCTGCCAAAGAGGCAGCAGCATTCACAGCCACCGCGGCTTACGAAGACCGAAGCCAGCTGGTTGCTGACAGCGATGTGTTGTTCTTTACTGTTCCCGACGCTTGTATTGCCTCTACTTTTGAGGCGGTACGCCATGAATCCATACGAGGAAAAGTATTTTGTCATTGCAGTGGGGTGCTCACCGCTTCGGCGGGATTCCCCTCAATAGAGCAGGCCGGTGCCTCCGGCTATTCCGTTCATCCGCTGTTTGCGATAAGTGACCGTTATCAGTCCTATCGCGAACTGGCGGATGTTTTTTTTACGCTGGAAGGCAGTACTGACCGCCTCGCCAGCCAGCAGGAATGGCTGAAGCGCATTGGGCTTCACGTACAGATCATCCCGGCAGCGGCCAAGATGCGCTATCATTGCGCTGCGGCAATCGCCAGTAACCAGGTTGTCGCTCTCTTCGCCGAGAGCCAGCGGCTTCTCCTGCGCTGCGGTTTCTCCGCCGAGGCTGCACAGCAGGCCCTGACGCCGCTTTTTCTGGGCAATGCGCGGCATATTGCCGCCAACGGTCCCATTGCAGCACTGACCGGCCCGGTTGAACGCGGCGATGCTGCTACGCTGCAGCTGCACCTGACGGCGCTTGACACGGACGATGACCGAATGCTCTATTTACTCTTATCGGAGCACCTGCTGCACACTGCTCAGCAAAAAAATCCAGAACGGGACTATACCTCCATCCAGCAATTCATCATGAACCGCAAAACCGCCTTGCTAAGCAGGCAGAATGATGCGGTCCTGACCTTGAAAGGATGAGCCCTATGAAAAACACCATAGCTACTTTTGCCAGAATGAAGGAAAACGGAGAGAAGATCTCCATGCTGACCTGCTATGACTACTCTACAGCCAAGCTTGAGGAAGCTGCCGGCATCAATGCAATCCTTGTCGGAGATTCCCTTGGCAATGTCATGCTGGGTCTTGAGGACACCCTCTCAGTCACGATGGAAGACATGATTACCTATGGTCACGCCGTCGCTCGTGGCTGCCATGATACCATGGTCGTCATCGATATGCCCTTCCTCTCGTATCAGGTATCCGTCGAGGAATCAGTACGCAATGCCGGCCGTCTTATGAAAGAAGGCCGTGCCAATGCGGTCAAGCTTGAGGGCGGGCGTCCCGTCTGCCCTCAGATCAAGGCCATCACAGAGGCCGGTATTCCGGTTATGGCGCATCTAGGCATGACGCCACAGTCGGTCAATGCGCTTGGCGGCAACCGTGTGCAGGGCAAGAGCGAGGAAGCTGCCCGTCAGCTGCTGACAGATGCACTGGCTGTCCAGGCCGCTGGTGCTTTCTCAGTCGTACTGGAATGCGTCCCCGCCGGACTTGCTGCTCTTATCACAAAAAAACTAGCCATCCCAACCATCGGCATTGGCGGTGGGGCTGGCTGCGACGGCCAGATCCTCGTCTATCAGGACATGCTCGGCCTGTTCAGCGATTACACACCGAAATTCGTCAAACGATTCGCGAACCTCGGTCAGGAAATGACCAAGGCCTTCAAAGCCTACGATCAGGAAGTCAAAGCTGGCACTTTCCCCGATGAAAGCCATACCTTCAAGATCGACGATGACATACTAAAACGGATCTACTGATTACGACCACGACATACTGATTTCTGAATACAATGAAGCACCTGCCAGAACAGCAGGTGCTTCATTGTATTCAGAAATCAGAGCAGGCTGTGACGCAACTCCTCGCCGCTCTTGGCCGAAAGATAAGCTGGCGGGATATCCAGCACTGTCCGGCAGCCCGTCTGCCCTTCCGTTGCCAGACGATGAGCCGCCCGCGCATAGGCAATGAGCACACTTGTCGTGAACTCCGGATTGGAATCCAGCTTCAAGTTGAACTCGATGATATGATTATGCTCCTGCTGATGACCCGTCTTGCCGGAGCGGATTACGAAGCCGCCATGTGCAAGGCCACTATGGTTCTTCATCAGCTCTTCCTCGCTGATGAAATGTACAGTCGTGTCATATTCATCAAAGTAATTCGGCATCGTCTTGATTTCATGTTCGACCTTTGCCGCATCGGCGCCGTCCTCGAGCACCACAAAGCACTCGCGCGTATGTTTCTGCCGCGTCGTCAGCTCCGGATTCTCACCCGCACGAACAGCCTCCAGTGCGCTCTCGACTGGAACCGTGTACTGCTTCGCGTTTTTCACGCCCGCAATGCGGCGAATCGCATCGGAATGCCCCTGACTTACGCCCTTGCCCCAGAATGTGTAGTCTTTGCCGGATGGCAGGATAGCATTGCTGTAGACGCGGGCCAGTGAAAACAGACCCGGATCCCAGCCCACCGAGATGATTCCGATATGCTGGGAAGCTTTTGCCGCCGCATCTACTGCTGCAAAATGCTCGGGGATATGTGCATGCGTATCAAAACTATCAATTACATTGAACAGCTTTGCATACTCCGGCGTCTGCTTCGGCAAATCCGTCGCGCTGCCACCGCAAAGTATCAGGACATCAATCTTATCCGTCCACTTCACAGCCTCCTGCACGCGGACTACTGGCACGCCCGCCGTCGCAATCTTCACCGTTGCCGGATCACGCCGTGTAAAGACAGCCACCAGCTGCATGTCTGCATTTGCCTCAACCGCACACTCCACGCCACGCCCCAGATTACCGTAGCCCAGGATACCAATCCGAATACTCATAGAATAAACCCTCTCTGTCTGTCAAATATGTATCAATCATGTTTACACTATAACATATTCATCATAATCTGACCATCACAAACATTGCTTACTGGATTGCATTTCCTGTTTTTTCTCTTAATAAATTCCTCCCTATATCCATATTGTAGTAGGTAACATTACGTAGTACAATATGAATATAGGGAGGAATCAAGGCGACACAATGGAAGAAGCCTTGACAATATACAAGATGCTATCGGTCTTATGCTAGAAGGCCTTACAACAAAACATGCGGGAATTAGATGACAAGCGAGCATAAAAATCTGCCCGTATGGACGGCAAAAAAGAAAGGATATGACACCATGCCAGAAATCAGCAGATTCATGGGGATGATTATCAAGATGATCTTTCTTGACAATGAAAAGCATCACAAGCCACATGTACACGTATATTATGGAGATTTTGAAGCATCAATCGGAATCGACGGCGAATTACTTGCCGGTTCGCTTCCTGTCAAGCAGCTTAAAATCATAACTGCATGGCTCTGCATCCACGAAGATGAACTTTACGCAGCATGGAATAATGCCGTGCGCGGTCTTCACTTTGATAAGATTGAACCCCTCAAATGAAAGGAGTCCTGACTATGTATATCGTTGATGGAATTGCTTATGCTGGACACCCTCAGGAGGCTTTGAAGATTGTCCATATCCGTATTCTTGATGATCTCTATATGATGGTCACCTTCGCCAGTGGAGAGAAGCGCCTTTTCGACGTATCCCCACTATTGAGCTATCCCGTCTATGCTCCCCTTACAGATCCAGCCATATTCCTTACCGCAGCGGTTCAGCACGGTATGATTGTCTGGTCTGATGGTGATATCGATATTGCACCAGAAACTGTCTACGAAAAGAGTTTCCCCTACAACGACGCTTCCCCTAAGTCAGCATAAAAAATACCACCCGTCAAAACTTCAAGACGGGTGGTATTTTTTATTCACTATTTAGATGTTTATAACGCTCAAATTCTGTGCAATTTTTGTGCAACTAATCAGCTCAAAAATGCTTACAACCCGCGTCACTCCTGGACTTTTAGGTAGAAATTACATCATGCCCGGCATGCCCATGCCCGGAGCTGCTGGTGCGGCTGGAGCTTCTTTTTCCGGTTTATCAGCAATCAGGGTCTCAGTCGTGAGAACCATGGAAGCGATGGAAGCAGCATTCTGCAGAGCAGAGCGCGTAACCTTAGCCGGGTCAACGATACCAGCTTTGATCATATCCACGTATTCGTTCTTCATTGCATTGAAACCAACACCATCGGCTGCTTTCTTGACGTTCTCGACAACAACCGAACCCTCAAGGCCAGCATTGTTGGCAATCTGACGGACCGGCTCTTCGATAGCGCGTCTTACAATGTTCACGCCAACCTTCTCGTCACCTTCTGCCTGAACTTTGTCCAGTGCCGACAGGATATCGATAAAGGTCGTACCGCCGCCAGCGACGATACCTTCCTCAACAGCAGCACGAGTTGCATTGAGGGCATCCTCGATACGGTACTTCTTGTCTTTCATCTCAACTTCGGTTGCAGCACCGATCTCGATAACTGCTACGCCGCCAGCCAGTTTAGCCAGACGCTCCTGCAGCTTCTCTTTGTCGAAATCAGACGTGGTCTCAGCAACCTGTTTCTTGATCTGGTTCACGCGGTCGCTGATAGCATTCTTGTCGCCCAGACCATCAACGATCGTCGTCTCCTCTTTGGTGGAACGAACCTGACGAGCACGACCAAGATCCTCAAGCGTTACGCTGTCAAGCTTGCGGCCCAGCTCTTCGCTGATAACCGTACCACCGGTGAGGATAGCGATATCTTCAAGCATAGCCTTACGGCGATCCCCAAAGCCCGGAGCCTTGACAGCCAATGCCTTGAAGGTACCACGCAGCTTGTTCACAACGATTGTCGTCAGTGCTTCACCGTCGAGGTCTTCAGCGATAACCATGAGCTGCTTGCCCTGTTTGACAACCTGCTCCAGGATTGGCAGGATGTCTGCAATTGCAGAAATCTTACGGTCCGTGATGAGGATATACGGATCATCGAGGACTGCTTCCATCTTTTCCGTATCCGTTACGAGATACGGGGAGATGTAGCCGCGATCAAACTGCATGCCTTCTACAACCGACAGATTCGTAGCCATCGACTTGGACTCTTCTACCGTGATAACGCCGTCCTTGCCGACTTTCTCCATTGCTTCAGCAATGAGGCTGCCCGTCTCTTCGTTAGCCGAAGAAATCGTGGCGACCTGTGCGATATCAGCCTTGCCCTCGATCTTGTGGGACTTGGCTTTGATCTCCTCGACGAGGGTTGCAACTGCGCGATCGATGCCCTTCTTGATGATCATCGGGTTAGCACCAGCAACAACGTTGCGCATGCCTTCACGGATCATAGCCTGTGCCAGCAATGTAGCAGTCGTCGTACCATCACCAGCGATATCGTTGGTTTTCGTTGCAACTTCTTTAACGAGCTGTGCGCCCATGTTCTCGAACGGGTCCTCGAGCTCGATGTCACGAGCGATGGTTACACCATCGTTGGTGATCGTCGGTGCGCCGAACTTCTTTTCCAGAACTACGTTGCGGCCTTTTGGTCCAAGCGTTACTTTTACTGCGTCAGCCAGTGCATCAACACCGCGGCCCAGTGCGCGGCGTGCTTCTTCGTCGAACAAAATCTGTTTTGCCATTTATATTACCTCCAGAATTATCGAATTAGAGAATAGCCAGGATGTCGCTCTCACGAACAATCAGATATTCTTTGTCGTCAACTTTGACTTCCGAGCCGGAATATTTGGAGAAGACAACTTGGTCGCCAGCTTTGACTTCCAAAGCAGCGCGCTCGCCGTTATCCAGGACCTTACCAGCACCAACAGCAATAACGGTGCCCTTCTGCGGCTTTTCTTTAGCCGTATCTGGAAGGACAATGCCGCTGGCAGTTTTTACGTCGCCCTCAGCAACTTCAATGACAACTCTCTCGCCCAATGGCTTAATCATAGGTATCTTCCTCCTATTATAATGAAATAACATTTTGTTTTGTTAGCACTCACTAGACATGAGTGCTAACTACATTTCTTATAGTAACCCTTCTTAGTCAAAATGTCAATACGCTTTACTAAAAAAGTCAAAAAAACAAAGTAATACAAAAAGCTGAACCGGAGCAACAAACTCCGATTCAGCCTTCCTTGTGCCATAAGGTCAAAGATTCAGCTTCTCCTCGACCTCATTCTTGATGACCGTCACCTGCGGCCCATATATCACCTGCACACCAGTACCACTCTGCAGTACGCCACGGCTGCCGCTGGCTTTAAGCAGCCGCTCGCTGACCTTGCCTGAATCTTTTACTGTGACCCTCAGGCGCGTTGCACAGCAGTCAAATTCCAGGATATTCTCTTTGCCCCCCAGCCCTTCAATGACCAGGTTGACACGACTATCATGGCCTTCCGTTGACGAATCTGACGCTTCATCTGTTACCTCTTCCTCATCTTCACGGCCCAGTGTCTTGAAATCAAATTTCAAAATCAAGTACTTAAAGGAGAAGTAATAGAGGAAGAACCACGGAATACCAACCATTACCCGCCTCCATCACAGCCCGAACATCTGATGGGGTGAGGATACGCCCTTCAGCAAAAACTGGCACCTTCAGTTTCATTGAAAGGTCCCTGACCAGCTGGATATCCAGTCCTGACAATTGAGGTAAGTATGGCGTATAGCCCGATAACCGGCAGTCCAGTCACCTCGCGGATTTCCAGGATATCCGCCATGCTTTGTGCCCGAATGGCTGCCGCACCGCCTTCTTTTGCCGCCCTTGCCATTCGTCCCATGATAAACGCACTATGCAGCGGTTCATCTGGCAACGCCTGACAGGATACAACCAGTTTCCCTCTGATGTCTTCAAAATTGAACATCGAATTCCTCCCTTATTATGATTATCATAAAAGGTTCATAGCCAACGCCGTTTTCTTCTTATTTTCTAAAGCGGTACCAGCCATTTCCTTTACAATCTGTGTATAGATCAGATCCATTACAAAGATTTGTGCCATTTTCGTCATAACAGAGCCTGTTTCCAATAGATTCTCCTTGGCCGCATAGGAAAGAATAATCGCAGCTTCCCGGGCAATAGTGGAATCAGTCTCTGCAGTAATCGCTACGCTTTCTGCACCATTCTTACAAGCCAGACGGACCGTCTGCAGAACTTCACGCGACTCGCCGGAGTGAGATATTGCCACAAACAGGTCCCCCGGTTTCGCCAAGGCAGCAGCCATTATCATATCGTGGCTGTTATCATAGCCCTTGCATGGCAGCCCGATCCGGAAAAATTTATAAGCGAAGTCCATCGCCGTAAAACCAGAATTTCCCAATCCGATAAAAGAGATTGTTTCAGCATTCATCAATGTTTTTGAACAACGCTCAATGATCCCCTCGGGCATAGATGCCAGAGTTTTTTCCAATACATTGATATCTGCTGCCAGCAATTTCTGCCCGGTCACCAGCGCCGGTTCGTCCAAAGCAATATTGCTATTGATGATTTGGCGTCCTTTGCGCTGAGACAGTTCTTCTGCCAATTTCACTTTGAACTCGTGCAGATTCTCATATCCCATCTTCTTGGCAAATCTCGTAATCGTAGACTCTCCTACCCCTGACTTCTGTGCCAGTTCGGCAATTGCCGTATACGGAATTTCTGCAGCTTGTTCCCTTATATACTGGAACAGGATACGATCGGACTTCGACGGTCTGAATCCTGGATTTTCCAATTGTTCGATAATCCCCATAAGCTAACCTCATATCTTTATTATTTATGAAATAATATTTTGTTTTGATAAATCAATATTAGCATTGTTTTTTATAATATGCAAGTATATTTCATATATTCTGATATAAACTGCCATAGCAAACATGAGTTGGCTTTCCACACATAAAAATACCGTTCCGATAAAAATCAGAACGGCATCTGTTACTAGATTCTGCCACCAGCAGCCCGCACAATCGCCTCGGCTACTTCTTTGATGGTCAAACGTTTCGTCATAGCATAGCGCTGAATACGCCGATAGGCCTCCTGTTCACTGAGCTTATGCGCCGCCATAAGAATCCCCTTAGCCCGGTCTACAGTCTTGCGCAGTTCCAGCGAATCCTTGAGCTTGTCCAGTTCCTGTTCCAGCCCCTGCATTTCCTGCCAGCGGGAAAGTGCGATTTCCATGGCGGGAAAGAGATTGCTTTCTTTTACAGGTTTCACCAGATAGCCGAGCACACCGGAGTCTTTAGCCTGTTCAACGATCTCAGGCTGACTGAAAGCAGTGAGAAGCAATACAGGAGCCAGCTTGGCTTCTGATATCTTGCGGGCCGCCGTGATACCATCCATATCCGGCATCTTGATATCCATGATGACGAGATCCGGCCGATGCATACGCGTGAGATCAACGGCTTTGCGCCCATCGGTGGCCTCTCCCACGACTTCATGCCCGGCATCCTCCAGCATCTCACGCAGATCGAGACGAATGATGGACTCATTATCCGCAATAACCAGCCGCAGAGATTTTGATTTCATGCTTTCTTTTGCTTTTTCCATCTTTCTTACTCCTCCAAACTCTGTATCACGATATGATCCTCTTCGGTTTCACTCTTGGGCAGCCGGATGCGGGCATGAGTGCCATGGCCGGCCCCGCGTGAATCATTTTCCAGTACAAAGCTGCCACCAAGGTCGCCCTCAATGAGCGTCCGTACAATTGACAGTCCCAGTGAGCGGGTCTTTCTGGGATTGAAACCTGCTGGCAGACCAGCACCATCATCGTAAAGATCGAGCTGCCAATGCTCAGGTTCCTCCTGCACTGCCAATCCGATTGTTCCAGAAAGGCGGCCTTCAAAAGCATGCTCCATCGCATTGAGCACCAATTCATTGAGCACAAGGGCCAGCGAGCTGGCAAACTTCGAAGGCAGTACGACATCGGGACCGCTGAATTCGGTGCGCACCAGAAATTCGCTGTCGGCCATATCATGCGCTGCCAGCTCAAAGATCTGTCGCATGACCTGCTGGACATTGATTGCTTCTGTGCCCTGCTGCGAGAGGAATTCGTGAACCACGGAGATTGAAAGGACGCGATTCACGCTTTCCTCCAATGCTGCCTGTACTTCTTCTGACTTGCTTCGCCGGGCCTGCAGCCGCAAAAGACTCGCAATCGTCTGCAGGTTGTTCTTGACCCGGTGGTGGATTTCCTGAATGACTGCCGACTTAATGCGGATCTCCTTATCCTTGGCACGGGTCTCGGTTACATCAGACAGGATAACTACACGGCGGATCAGCTGTCCGCCTTCCTGCAGATCGATCTGGCGCCGGATGAGCGTGAGATTTCCGGCAGTCAGTTCCTTTTGCCATGGGCGCTCGCGTTCCATCGTCTCGCGCATAACATGGCGGGTCAGCTGGCGGTCGAACAAATGACAGCCGCGCAGACTGCCGACCCCGAGAACCCGATAGATACGCTGCGCCGAAGCATTGGCAAATACGATACGGCTGAACTGATCCGTGATGAGAATACCGTCACTGGCCGATATAGACTGATATTGTGCCGCTTCGGCCCCTTTTCGTGCATTAACCAGTACATCCACTGCTGTCGCAAGCAGACAGGGGAACCCGTCAATCTGCAGCCGGTCTCCATCGACCTCAAAGCTCACTACGCCGATGACCTGCGTGCCATCATGGATCGCAAAAGTATACATATCGATAAGCGATCCATAGGTCCATTCACGCTTGCCCCGTCCGGGCAGACCAGTCCGAAGTGTATCCTGCACCAATGGTTCTTCCAAAGCACTTTGCAGTCGGCCACATTCGGTTGGTTTCGTATTCATATAGACCGTATGCGGCCGTTCCTGTGCCAGGACGAGCAGACGTCCCGATTGTTTCGCGGGGACATAGGCTTTCAACTGGCCATGGGCCAGATCAGCCAGAAACGGGAATACTACGCTCATGCGCTCTAACAGACCAGTCTGTCTTACGGTCAGATCCGTGTGTTCCCGGCACAATGCCGAAATCGTCATCATCATAATCCACTCCCTCGAAAACATCTTCTTTTAGTATAGCAGACTTCTTATAATAATAAAAAAGAAGCAGAAAGATTCCCCAGCTTTCGCCCGCGATTCTCTCCACTTCTTTGTGGTTTGCTTATTCTTCTTTTTTATCTTCGAGTCCCAGCCCCGGCACTGCGTTGAGATACAGGTCGCTGAAACGTCCAGCCTGCGCCTGATAGTATCCGCGGCAGCCGATCATGGCTGCATTATCGGTACAAAGGATTTTGGACGGATAGGAAAACTTCACACCACGCCGTGCAGCTTCTTCGCGCAGCCGCAGCTCGAGGCCGCTATTGGCGGCCACGCCCCCCGCCAGCACCAGCGTATCACGTCCGGCTTCCTGGACGGCCTGGAACGCCTTCCCCACCAGCACCTCAATAACCGAGTGCTGGAAAGACGCCGCGATATCCGGCTTATTGAGCTCGTGATCCTTCATCTTCTCACTGTTGATGTAGTTGAGCACCGCCGACTTCAGACCGCTGAAGCTGAACTCCAAATTCCCCTTTTCAGTCAAAGCCTGAGGAAAGTCTATCGCTAACGGATTGCCTTCCTTTGCCAGCGCATCAATGCGCGGACCGCCCGGATATGGCAGACCCATGACACGGGCAATCTTGTCAAAGGCTTCGCCGGCCGCATCATCGCGGGTCTGCCCCATCATCTTAAAGTGGTTGTAGCCCCGTACATCAACGAGTGCTGTATGTCCACCAGAAACGACCAGTGCCATGAACGGCGGCTCCAGCTCCGGTGAAGACAGGAAGTTGGCAAAAATATGTCCTTCCAGATGATTCACCCCAATGAGTGGCACACCGAGTGAAAACGCCAGGGACTTCGCTGCCGAAACACCGACCAGCAGTGCCCCAACCAGGCCAGGTCCATAGGTCACAGCAACCTGATCGATGTCTTTAAGCCCTACTCCCGCCGTGCGGATACACTCATCAATAACCGGCATAATATTGACGATATGCTTGCGGGAGGCAATCTCCGGCACAACACCGCCAAACTTCTGATGCACCGGAATCTGGGTCGAGATGATATTCGCGAGAACTTCCCGCCCGCCCCGCAGCACCGCTGCCGAGGTCTCATCACAGCTGGACTCAATGGCCAGTGTCAGTATCTCTTCTTGCTTCTTCTCCATAAACGTAAAAACTCCAAACCACGATCATAGTTTCGTATTCCACATAATGATGGCATCCTCACCATCGTCCTGATAATAGTGCGGCCGACGGCCAGCCTCCTTGAAGCCATAGCCCCGGTAAAGTGCCAACGCTGGTGCATTGCTCGGCCTGACCTCCAGCGTCATTGCTGTGACGCTCTTAGCCTTGACCGCCTCGATAATTGCCCCGAACAGACTGGTACCGACATGATGTCCCCGATACTCGGGCAGAATTGCTACATTGGTAATCTGTGACTCCTCATAGGAAATCCAGCAGCCCACATAGCCAATCACGCGTTCACCATCGAGTGCGAGCAGATAGATGGTATTCTCATTGGCGGCATCTTTCCAAAAAGCTTCCCTTGACCAGGGAATAGCAAAGCAGGCTTTCTCGACGATTTCCACTGCATCGGCATCCTCAGGCGCCATTTCCCGGAATGTCAGCGACGCAAAATCTACGCCTGCAGGCTTAGGTTCCATTACATCTCCTCCGTCGGTTTCGTCTTACCAGCTTCCTCCGGATGACGTTTCTCCCAAAGGACCTCCGCTTCACTGCGGCGGATATAGACCGGCTCGATGGCCATGACGCTATCCTGATGACCATCCTTCAGCTCAGCCAGCCCCAGCATGGCTACACAGGCTGCCCGTGGCATCAGAATATTTGCTGGAGCCGTCATAACACCTGCGGGCAGTTCCATCCTGCCCACAATCTTCTTCTGAACAACATCTCCGGTGAGCAGAACCGGCTCGGCTAACGTGGCGCAGGCAGCCACGATATCTGTGACTTTAGCAACTTCAACCGGCTCCACGACCATGAGCTTCCCCTGCTCCCAGCGGTAACTCTCAACATAGGCGTTGCCCTTCTGAGCATCCAGCAGACTGACGATACGCACCCCCGGCACCGGCACATGATATGCCAGCGCTTTAAGCGTCGAAATCCCGACTACTGGCAGATTTAGTGAATAGGCCATTGCCTTGGCCGCTGCCAGCCCAATGCGCAGCCCCGTAAACGAACCCGGCCCAATGCTGACCGCAATTCCCTCAAGATCTTCTTTATTGACGGCAGCCATCCGTAACACTTGCTCGATATGCGGCATCAACGTCTCCGAATGGGTCAGTCTGGCCTGCATCGTCAGTTCTGCCGACAGCTTTCCTTCATCAGCAACAGCAACACTCGATACCTGCGTTGCCGTATCAATGGCCAGAATGGACAAATGACTCCAACTCCTTTATGAACTCCTGATTTCTCTCTCCCACGCTGGCGAACTCGAATCGGCGGCTGTCTTCCGTCCCCTTGGCCCGCATAATACAGACCCGGACGTAGTCATCCGGCAACGAATCGGGGAACTTATCGGGCCACTCGATGACCACAATTCCCTCCGGCTCTTCCGTGTATTCATAAAAGCCGATATCGTCCAACTCATCCTCTGTTTCCAGCCGGTAAAGGTCAAAATGGTAGATGCGGCAAATCCCTTCATATACATTCATCAGATTGAATGTAGGGCTTGTCACCTCTCCCTCGACGCCAAGGGTATGAGCAAGACTCTGTACAAAAAGAGTCTTGCCTGCCCCAAGATCGCCCTCCAGGCAAAGCACGGTTCCCTCCCGGATCTTTTGGCCCACCAGCTCGGCTAGGTGTCCAGTCTCATCGGGAGAATTCGTCATACAGGTAAACATTCGTTATGTCTCTCCTAATAAATATAGATTGTATAAACTCATCCAGTTCATCATTATATCACGAAGCGAGCCAGCGGTAAACTTATTCCCCCTCCAAGTAGTTAATAATTACTATTCGTTAATAACATATTCAAGAAAATGCGATACGGTTAGTATTTTAGAGTAAATAAGACTATAATAAATTTAATCTAATTTATTGATGAAATTTGATCATTTATATTTCTACAGATATCACCTATAATTTAAACATACCAAGGGAGCAACACCAATTACAAATAATTATTGGTTTTCATGTATTGTATTTTTAGGAGGTTTTTAATTATGAAGAAATTTGTTTGCACCGTCTGCGGTTATGTTTATGAAGGCGAAAAAGCACCAGAGGAATGCCCGGTATGTAAAGCTCCGGCATCAAAATTCATCGAGCAGAGCGGCGATATGACGTTCGCGGACGAGCATCATGTCGGTACGGCTAAAGATGTAGATCCGCGCATCCTTGAGGGCCTGCGTCAGAACTTCACCGGCGAGTGCTCCGAAGTCGGCATGTATCTCGCTATGAGCCGTCAGGCTGACCGCGAGGGGTATCCGGAGATTGCCGAAGCATACAAGCGCTATGCCTTCGAAGAAGCAGAGCATGCATCCAAATTTGCTGAGCTTCTGGGTGAAGTCCTCACCGACAGCACGAAGAAAAACCTCATGATGCGTATTGATGCTGAGCATGGTGCCTGCGCGGGTAAGAAAGAGCTGGCAACACTGGCTAAACAGCTGAACCTCGATGCTGTCCATGACACGGTTCATGAAATGGCAAAAGACGAAGCACGTCACGGCCGTGGTTTCAAAGGCCTGTTCGATCGTTACTTCGGTAAATAATCCAATAAATTCAACCTGTTTCCCCCCGGAAACATACGAACATACATCAAAAAAGACCAACATTGTGATCCCAAAGTCACAATGATGGTCTTTTTCTTATGCTTTGCGGGCAAAATTATGCAATCAGCAAAGCGGCCGGATCAAAGCCGATCTCATGAATAAAGTGAAACAGTTCAACGTCATTGATTGGATTGATCCCTCCCCGTGTCCCTACATCTTTATATATTTTATTTTATCCTAATCTTATTCTAAGAAAAGATTACTCGCTATGTATGGATTTGTCAAACAATTTTTGTTGACCAGCTCTCAATATTCCAGACAGAGTCCACTACGCCTTCATAAAACTCTGGTTCATGCGAAACCAGCAGCACTGTCCCCTTATATTCCTGAATTGCCCGGCGCAGTTCCTTCTTTGCCTCCACATCAAGATGATTGGTCGGCTCATCGAGCACCAGCAGATTGACCGGTTTTTGCATGATTTTGCAAAGACGGACTTTCGCTGCCTCACCACCTGAAAGGGCCAGCATCTTGGTCGTGATATGCTCATTCGTCAGGCCGCAGGAAGCCAGTGCTGCGCGCACCTCATAATTGCTCATACCTGGATACGTCTGCCAGAGCTCATCAAGCGCCGTGTTCTGATTGCCCGCTGCACTCTCCTGCTCAAAGTAACCAAAGCTCACGAACTCACCAAGCTCCACCGCTCCTGCAACTGGCTTGATGATCCCCAGCAGCGTCTTCAGGAGCGTCGATTTGCCCAGTCCATTCGTCCCGCGAATAGCAATCTTTTTACCTCGCTCCACCTGGATATCCACCGGATTCGTCAACGGCATATCATAGCCCAGTACCAGCCGCTTGCCCTCAATCACAAAACGTGACGGCGTCCGGTCCGACTGGAAATGAAAATGTGGCTGCGGCTTTTCCTGCCGTTTCATCAGCACATCCATTTTATCCAGGCGCTTCTGACGGCTGTTCGCCATGCCACGCGTCGCCACACGGGCCTTGTTACGCTGGATAAAGTCCTGTTCTTTCTTGATTTCCGCCTGCTGGCGCTCATAAGCCGCTTCTTCCTGACGGCGCTTGAGTGCTGCCATTTCCTCAAACTTCTCATAGCTGCCGGTATAGCGGTTGAGCTGGAAGTTATCCACATGATAGATCACATTCGTGACCATATTAAGAAACGGTACATCATGCGACACGAGAATAAAGGCATTCTCATAGTTCTGCAGATAGTTCGTAAGCCAGTTGATATGCTCAACATCCAGATAGTTGGTCGGCTCATCGAGAATAAGGATTTCCGGATTCTGCAGCAGCAGTTTAGTTAAAAGCACCTTGGTACGCTGTCCGCCCGACAGCTCATCAACTTTACGGTCAAGACCGATATCACGCAAGCCAAGACCACCAGATACTTCTTCAATCCGGGCATCGATCATATAGTAACTGCCCGCTTCCAGCATATCCTGAATATCGCCGACATCTTTCATGAGCTGATCGACTTCTGCCGGCGTCGCATCGCCCATCTTATCGTAGGCGGCCAGCATTTCCTTCTCAGCCGTCACCATATCATCAAATGCCATGCGCAGGGTATCACGAATAGTCATCCCTGCCTTGAGCACTGCATGCTGGTCCAGATAGCCAACCTTTGCACGCTTCGCCCATTCCACGGTCCCCTCATCCGGGGTCAACTGACCAGTAATAATAGAAAGAAACGTCGATTTTCCCTCACCATTTGCACCAACCAACGCAACGTGCTCACCCTTGAGCAGCCGAAAACTGACGTCCTCAAAGATCTGACGTCCGCCATAGCCGTGGGATAAGTGAGATACGTTCAAAATGCTCATAAATGTTTCACAGTTCCTTTCTATTTTCCACTCTCTTCATCTCAAATGATGATGACCTGCGTCTAAAAAAGAGCTGTCCACCTCTGAACAGCTCTCCAATGAACAAAACAATGCCTTCCGGACAACGAGCCAAAAGCCTTCCCCAATATTTCAATCAGGAAAATTTAACAAATTAATCATACACTAAAACATACGCAAATGCAAGACAGCCTGCACCTGCCCCCCAGGACTGGCGTCACTTTCCAGAATAATTGTATGCGTTAATAAAGGCTCCTCTCCCAGCTGTGCGTTTGCCTTATTTTATACCAGAAAACCAAAAACGGTCTGAAAAACTCCTATCAGAGTCTCTCAAACCGTTATATACCTAAATGGTCGGAACGACGGGATTTGAACCCACGACCTCTTCCACCCCAAGGAAGCGCGCTACCAAACTGCGCTACGTCCCGAACAATAAATATTATAATGCTTTTAGCTGATTTTGTAAAGCGATCTTAGACGATTCAGACCTTTCCTGCCTGCAATTTCAGCCATTCTGACCATAAAACCTTATAGCCATCGGCATGATTCTGCTGTACATACCTATAAAAGGACTGGATCATTTCAGCCTTATCGGCATAATAAACGCTTTTCCAGCCCTCGGTCCTGTCCTGATGCTTCGCGCCTTCATAGCCCAGATAGGTGCCGCCGATCTCGTGCTGACGGTACAGGATATCCTTCAATGTTACATCAGGATTACGCATCATATCATAGAGTGCCATGTAGGTCGTTGTCCGACCAACACCAGCCTGACAATGGAAATGAAGCCAGGCCTTCGGTGGCAGCTGGCGGTAGAGCCGGATAAACTGATCGATGCATTCTGGCGCTGGCCAGACATGGTCGGTCGCCGTAATCCTGACATATTTCAGCCCGGACTGCGTAACAAGCTGTTCTTCTGTCATTGCCTGCGTAATCCGTTCGGCTTTGCCGTCACTTGGCAGTTTATGCTTGTTGAGCGGGGCAACATACTGAATCTTGCCCAGTGCAGCCTTTAGCCGACGACGCTCGTCAGACTGGACAGCCCGCTGATTTTTTCCCAGGTTGCCCCAATCACGCTTGCCATACCAGCTCACCGCATCGCCATTAAGGATACCATGGGATTCCTGGCGCAGATCGATGATATAGACTGGTCCTTCGGCCTGCTGCCGCAGCACTTCGGTCATTTTCTGGAACTGCCCCACCGAAAATTCGGCGCTGCCTGAAGCGTCGAGCCCGTCCAGCCCTTTGCGGCTTGGAACATAGGCCGGGTCCAGCTGGAACTTCCCGGCTGGCGCATGAAAGGCCGATTTCGACGTACGGAAATTACGCGGCAGCTGCGCCTGATCGGGTGAATCCAGCCGCCAGACGAACCCTTCACAGTCCGTTGCAGCCAAAGCAGCCTTTTGCCCCTGAGCCGCAGCTCCAGCCGAACTGGCCTGAGCCAGCGGCAGTCCGCCCAGACACAGGGCCAGCGCCAGTCCGGCCGCCAGATAACGGGATTTATATCGCTTCATCTTTCAATCGCTTCTTCCTGTAGATACGCCTGCTATTCCTCAATGTCCACATTATAAACCTTACGAGCTCCTTTGTCACGCCCCCTGTACAGGCTGACCGGCTTCCTTTTCACAGAAAGCATCCAGCCCGGCAAATGCAAACCGCTTCAGGTTCGGCAGCAGCTCTTCCTCTGGATAGGCTTGCGGCACCAGCTGACGGTAATTGATCCGGTTATGCCGTCCGAGGAAGATCATCGTAAATGGCGCAATGAAGCTCAGAATACAGCTGTACAACTGCGGCGATGATAAAGGAATGCCGGTGTAGTCGCTGACTACTTTCGCCATGATGAGTCCTTTGGGCACCGCCACATCGGACAGGATTTCATTGAGCCAGGGCGATGGATTCATAATCTCTCGGGCCCATACCTCAACCGGCCAGGACTGATCATTCATCACCTGAGCAGCAAACCGTTCCAGAAAAGCTTCCAGCTTTTCCCTGGGCGTCTGCTGGGCCGCAGCCAGCAGCTTCAGTTCGTCCCGATTCAGAAACTCGCGATGTACCAGTTTCAACAGTTCCTTATACATCCCTTCGCGGCTGCCAAAATGATAATTAATAGCCGCTGTATTCGTCCCCGCCATTTCACAGATCTCTTTTGAGGTCGTTGCCGCATAGCCTTTTTCCGCAATGATCCTGCCTGCGCAGACCAGCAGTTTTTCCTGTGTGGCCCGGCCATCATCGCGTTGGTTCTTCTTTTCCACAGTAATCGCCCCTTTCCTGCTATTTTATCACACAGTCTTATGACGGAACAACCATCCAGCTAACGGCATCGTTACAGCAGCTACAGCGAGCATAGGAACATAGTTCATGGCAATATCGCCCAACCCTGCTCCCTCCAGATAGATACGACGGATTGCGACCAGCACGAACCGCATGGGATCGGCATAGGTCAATATCTGCAGCATCTTCGGCATATTTGCTACCGGTGTAGAAATCCCCGACAAAAGCACGATCGGCAGCATCATGAAAAACACGTATACCAGCACCTGCTGCATATTCCTGGCGATTGCCGAAATGGATAAACCAATCCCGATTGAACTAAGCATGAAGATAATCACGGTCAGGATCAATGCAGCTAACGATCCCTGAAATGGTACCTGAAACCAATAGCGGCAGATGCAGAACAGCAGCATACTCTGCACAAGGCCAATACACAACGGGGGCAGGGATTTGCCAATCAAAATCTCAGCGGGAGACATTGGCGTGACCAGCAGCTGATCAAAAGTCCCCTGTTCCCTTTCCTTGGCGATGGACAACCCTGCCAGCATAATGACCTGCACAAAGGAGATCATACCGATCAGTCCCGGCAGAAAAGTCCAACGGGTGATCTGATTGGGATTGAACCAGGTGCGGCTGACTACGCGTACTCCTGCTTCGCCAGTCCGGGACGCATTCCAGCTCATAACAACACGGTTTACGTAACCGATCGCCTGTCCAGCCACTGAGGTATTCCGGCCATCTGTGATTACCTCCAGCGGCGCAGCTTCCCCGCGTGCCAGCTGATCAGCAAAATCCTGTGGAATCACGACTGCGAGCAGCGCGGATTCCGAGTCAATAGCATCATCGATTCCAGATGGATTCATCAGCGTCCCTACCCGGACAAAGGCTCCATTGTGATCGATATGTGCCAGCAGATCACGCGACTCTGCACTGCCCGATTCATCGACTGCTACATAGGGAACCCGATCCAGATTATAATTGGCTGCATACCCAAAGAGGAATCCCTGCATAATAGGCGGTACGACCATGATGATCCGCATGCGTTTATCCATAAGCGTGGCAATCATTTCTTTCCGGCACATAAACAGCAGCCGTCGGCAAAACTCGCACAGCATCATTCCACCCTCTTTCTGGTCAGCCGAAAGGCCAGCCCCATGAAAAATACCGCATAACCCGCCAGCAATAGTGTATTCTTGATAATCAGCGGCCAGTAATTACCGGTCAACAGCAAGGATTTCAAAAGCTGCAGATAATAGGTTGTCGGCAGAGCCTGACTGATCAGCCGGATAGCTGCCGGCTCCGTATGCAGATCAAACAAAAAGCCAGACAGCATCAGCGATGGCAGGAAACTCACGAGCAAAGACACCTGACAGGCAAGAAACTGATTCCTGGTCAGGGCTGAAATCACCAGACCGATACCCAAAGCCACCAGCAGGAACAGCATCGACACCCCGACGATCAGGATCATCGACCCGCGCAGCGGCAGCTCATAAAGATAACGTCCCGCCAGCAGGCACAGCAGCATGCCAAACATTGCAACACAAAAATAAGGAATCATCTTCGCCAGGATTAGTTCCAGTACACCAGTCGGCGTGACAAACAGGGACTCAAACGTACCCCGTTCCCATTCCCGGGCCATGACAACCGAGGTCAGAAAGACGCCGACAATCAGCAGGACCATCATGATAATCCCCGGAACAAAGAACCATGTACTCGTATTGGCATCATTAAACCAGATCCGGCTGACCACAGTTACCTGACCGCCCGCTGCACCGAGTCCCTGCCGGGCGGCCCAGCTCAGCAGCCCTGACTCGATATAGGTCTGCGCTGAGGAAGCCGTTGTAGCTTCTACACCATTGACGATGACCTGAACCTGTGCTGATCCTTTGGCAAGATCCGACGTGAACTGGAGGGGGACGCACAAAATTGCATCAACATCATGTGCCAGCAGCCGCGACTGCGCCTCCTGCATAGACTGCACATATACCGGGGAAAAATACTCCGAACCAGTCACGAACGAAACCGCCTGACGGGCTGTCGGTGAATGATCCTCGAGAACAACAGCCACTGGAACGTTCTTCACATCCAGCGACATGCCATAGCCAATCAGCAGGATCAGAACAACCGGCATGACAATACCCAAAAGCATGCTGCTCTTATCGCGCAGCAGCTGATAAAATTCTTTCCGGGTCAGTGCTGCCAGCCGCCGGAAAAAAGCTTTTGCCCACATAACTATCCCTCCTGTGCCCGGTGGTTCTCAACGATTGCCAGGAATATCTCATTCATATCCTCGCGCGGCATGGACATCTGCTCGCGAACAGACTGCGGACTGCCCAGTACCAGCAGCTGTCCATGATCCTGGATCATGAAGCGGTCGCAATACTCGGCTTCTTCCATAAAGTGAGTCGTGATAATGATAGTTGTGCCACGCAGAGACAAATCCGTGATCTGCTGCCAGAAACGACGCCGGGCCAGCGGGTCGATACCACTGGTCGGTTCATCGAGAAACAGGATCTGCGGATCATGAATCAGGGCGGCTGCCATCGACAGCCGCTGCTTATAGCCCCCTGGCAGCGCTTCGGCCAAAACATCGGCCCGGTCCGTCAGCTGGAACTCCGCCATAACTGCCGCCATCCGCGTCCGCAGAGCCTGCCCATACAATCCATAGACGCCGCCATAGAAGCGCAGATTCTCCCGCACCGACAGATTCCCATAAAGAGAAAATTTCTGGGCAACATAGCCAAGATTCCGCCGTCCTTCCCGACGGGTCTCCCGCAGATCCACACCAGCAACCATCAGCCGGCCGGCAGTTGCTGGCAGAAGCCCGCAGAGCATCCGGAATGTGGTCGTCTTGCCCGCCCCATTCGGCCCCAGCAGGCCAAAAACCTCGCCCCGGTACACCTGAAAGGACGTATGATCGACTGCCGTAAAATCGCCAAACCGACGGACCAGCCCTTCCACCTCGATATCCACCAGCGCATTGGCGGCGCGGACTGTACTGGCAGCCCCGCTGTCAACAGGCAGATGCCTCGAAACCATCGTACCACCTTGCTGCACCGCCTCGTCGTTATGAAGCAGCAGCATGAACGCATCTTCCAGCCGCTCGGTCACAGGCTGCGCCTGCAGCCCAAACTTCGTCAGGACGCCCAGCTGCGAACTGTTTTCTCCGACAATGAAATGCACCGCACCATGAACCGGTACCGCATCAACCACCGTTTCCTCATCCAGAAGCTGACTCTGGAGCACGCGCACAGGCAGAGCGGCGGGGCAGACCGTCTCATAACAGCGGCCTGCCGCCATTTTCCGCAGCGAAGCCGGCGTTCCTGAGGCCAAAAAACGCCCATGATTCATCACATACACCTGCTGGCATCGTTCCGCCTCATCCATATAAGCAGTGCTCACCAGCACCGAGAGCTGCTCCTGCCGTACCAACCGTTCCAGTATCGTCCAGAGATCACGCCGCGACAGCGGATCAACGCCAACGGTCGGCTCGTCCAGCAGCAAAAGCCTGGGAGAGCGCACCAGCGTACAGGCAAGTCCCAGCTTCTGCTTCATACCGCCAGACAAATTGCCAGCCAGCCGGCCGCAAAACTCCGACAGCCCCGTCATCTGCAGCAAATGACGGAACCGCTCCGCCCGCATTGCTGCCGGAATGCCATGCAAATCAGCATAGAGCGTCATATTCTCCTGTACTGTCAGATCTTCATATAGTCCGAACCGCTGCGGCATATAGCCGAGCTCTCGCTGTACCCGTTCTGGTTCCTTCGTCACATCCAGACCGACGACCTGTAGACTGCCGCCCGTCGGCATCATCAGGCCACAGATCATCCGCAGCAATGTCGTCTTTCCGGCTCCGTCCGGTCCGACCAGCGCAGTCAGCTCACCCTCGCGCAAGGATAAGTCCAGTGCATTCAGCGCGGTCACGTCCCTGCTGCCCCGGCCCGAGAACACCTTGGTCAACCCTGCCGCCTCAACGGCCAGTACCGGCTTTGTCATAAGCTGCCTCACACTTCCAGCCGGACCGTAGCCGGCATACCCAGGCGGAGCACATTATCCGCATCGTCCACATAGACCCGCACCTCATAAACCAGTGCCGTCCGCAGCTCATCCGTCTGCACCGTCTTCGGTGTGAACTCTGCCGTACTGGCGATATAACCGATCTGGCCAGTCAACGGCGCATCCGGCAGGCTGTCGATATAAACTTTTGCCTCCTGCCCCTCATAAACTTTGCCCAGATCTGCTTCCTTCACATAGACCCGCACCCATTTCTTATCCAGCAGAGAAAGCTTGAATACCGGTGCCGATGAGGCTGCCATATCGCCGGCCTCAAGCAGACGGGAGCGGATTACGCCATCGGCCGGTGCCCGCAGCTCATACTGACTCAGCAGATAGTCCTGACGGCTCAGCTCATCCTGCAGTGCTTTCAGACTATACTCGGCCTGACTGACATCCTCACTGCGCGGTCCTGCAACCAGTGCCTGCAAAACCTGCTCGGCTTCAGCGACCTGAGCCTGTGCCGAGTCAGCCAATGATTTGGCACTATCCAGATCCTGCGCGCTGACCCCCTCTACGCTGTCGTAGATCTGCTGCCGGCGGGCATAGACTCCAGCTGCATAATCAGCGGATGCTCGTGCGGCCTTCAGCTTGGCCTCGGCCTGCCGGATATCCTCGCTGCGGTTTCCGTTATGCAGCTTATCCACGACGCTCTGCTGAGCTGCTGCCTTTGCCGCCGCATTACTGCGTGTGAGCAGCAGCTCACTATTATCCAGCCGCGCAAGCACCTGTCCCTTCTTTACCGTATCCCCGGCGTCCACCAGCAGCGCCGCAATGCGGTCACTCTGACGGAACGACAGCGAAATCTCCCTGACATCCACATTACCGGACAACTTCAGCTCATGCGACGCTGCCTGCACCAGATCCTGTTCATGCACATGATAGAACCAGCCGCCGATCCCCAGCAGCAGAAATATCAGCACAGCCGCCAGGATTTTCCGTCTTTTCGTCATCTCAATCCACTCCCTCTTATCAACCTGATTCACGTTTAAATCAAAATCAAAATCAAATTTGAATTTGATTTAAATATAGCATAGCATGAGAAGAATCGCAAGGGCACCAACAAAAAAACCTGTCAGCGATGCGTAATGCACCTCTGACAGGTTTTTCTATCTATTAATTATGACTGTATTCAGATTGGCGAAACCGTTTCCTCGTCCAGCTGCAATGATTTCTCCATGACTGGCAGCGTCTGCGGCATGCGCTGCATCAGCGGATACTCCATATCCGTATAGGCGGAGATGCCGTGCTCACTCAGATCAAGTCCGACCAGTTCCTCTTCTTCCGTAACACGGATGCCGACCGTCGCCTTGAGCAGACTAAACAACGCATAGGTTGCGCCAAAGCCCCAAAGACCAACTGCCGTCACACCCAGCAGCTGAATCAGCAGCAGATGCACACCACCGCCATAGAGCAGTCCTCCCTGCTGAGCAAAGATGCCAACTGCCAGCGTACCAAAGGTACCACAGACACCATGGACCGCAATCGCCCCAACCGGATCATCCGCCCGCAAGCGATCGAAGAACGGCACAGCAATAACAATCAGCGTACCAGCAGCAGCACCAATCACCAGCGAACTGATTGGCGTCACGAAAGCACAGCCAGCCGTGATTGCCACCAGACCGCCCAGCGCACCGTTGAGTGCCATACTCAGATCCGCCTTGCCATATTGATACAAAGTCAACAGTGCGGCCACCGTACCACCTGCAGCCGCAGACAAATTCGTATTGACCGCAATCCGGGCAATATTGCTATCCATACCCGAAAGCGTACTGCCCGGATTAAACCCGAACCAGCCAAACCAGAGGATAAATGCGCCCAGCGCTGCCATCGGCAGGTTATGCCCGGGCATAACATTCATCGAGCCATTCGCATTGAAACGCCCCTGACGCGGGCCAAGAACAATCACTGCCGCCAGCGCCGACCAGCCGCCCAGTGCATGGACCACCGCCGAACCGGCAAAGTCCATCATGCCCAGCTGATTCAGCCAGCCGGACGGATTCCAGACCCAATGACCGGCCAGCGGGTAGACAACGACCGTCGCCAGCAGGGAAAAAAACAGATACGGTGCAAACTTCATCCGCTCAGCTACCGCCCCCGACACAATCGTCGCCATCGCAATCGCGAAAGCTGCCTGAAAGAGCCAGAACGCCTCGACTGGGATCTTCAAGCCCAGATGCGAAAGATCGCCCTCCATCAGAAAACCAGACAAACCAAACAATCCCAGCACATCCGTGCCATACATCAGACCAAAGCCCAGCAGGAAAAATCCCACCAGCCCTACCGTACAATCCATGAACACCTTCATAATGATATTCAGCGAATTGCGGCTGTGCACAAAACCAGCCTCCAATGCTGCAAATCCGGCCTCCATCAGGAACACCAGCGCCGCACACAGCAGTACCCATACCGTATCCAGACCAACCGCCACCGAATTGATTGTCAAGTCCATTCCTATTTTTCCCCCTGCCTGATGCCGGTGCAAACGTCCTGCCCCGACATACGAAAAAGCCGAAAAGACAGCAGACGTATAGATACGTCTGTTGCTTTCCGGCTCCATTGCCTTCAAGTATACAGTTTTACAATAATAATTTTATTTTAGCAGACTCTATAAAAAAAATCTACCCCTTTTTTATAAGACCAAGCCATTTTTTTGGTATAATGGTACGCATAACAATAAAAATAACAAGCGAGGTCAGCACCATGCATAAACTATATAAAATCGAGATCATCACCCGCCCGGAAAAACTCGACGCCCTAAAAAATGCCCTGTATGCCATTCGCGTCACCGGCATGACCGTCAGCCAGGTCTATGGCTGCGGGCTTTCGCAGGGACATACTGAGTTCTACCGCGGACAGAAAGTCAGCACCGAACTGCTGCCAAAGATAAAAGTAGAAATTGTTGTCTATGATATCCCCGTCGAAACCATTGTCGAAACCGCCCAGCAGGTCTGCCACACGGGCCATATTGGCGACGGCAAAATCTTCGTCTATGCCATCGATAATGCCATCCGCATCCGCACCAACGAATCCGGACCAGATGCGATCATTGACCGTCTGGAAGATCGTAAGATCGTCAACGCCAAAGCCCGGCAGGCCATTGAAAACGAACCCCATGACTACTGAGTTTACTCCGCAGCAGCTGCCGATCAGCCAGCATAAGAAACTTCGGACCGGTTAGGAACTCCTGGCGTTGCAGGGCCTCATCAACCGTTGCACAATTGGCCAGTATCTCACGCATGCCGCTCCGATATGGCAGCTCAGCCCGAACCTTATGCGGAATGGCACTGGCCGAAGCCAGTACCACCGCTAGTCCCTGATCATTGACGCCCCCCTTGAAGGTCTTCTTCTCGGCCGTGCCGGCATACAGCCCGTAATAATGATACCGTCCGCTGGTTACCAGTCGGACGGCCTGCTCCTGCGGTGTCCAGTCACGGTTCTTCACCAGCAGTGTCCCGCCGCCAGCCACATAGTCGGCACCAGCTGCCCCAAAAAGCGTGCAAGCTTCGACAGGAACAGGCAGCAGCAGCATCCCCCCAAGCACCAGTCGCATCAACCATTTCTTCTTCATCAACATCACTGATTATCAAATCCTTTCACCGGATAAAATGTGTTGGCTGCCAAGGTTCTTTTTTGGGCAGGCCGAAGGCCTCTTTTCCCAGTGCAATGCTCTTCATCAGTCTTGCGCCTCAGCCTTGATTCTTCTTCATCGCCTCATACAGCCGCTTCGTCACGGGTACCGCCACCTGATGCTTGTCTGCCAGCCGGCAGATCACGCCGCCGAAGGTCTCCAGCTCAATCCTCCGGCCAGCCATTACATCCTGTGCCATTGAGCTGGTCACATGTGGACTGCTTCGCAGGACAACACGATCATAGATCGTCTGGGTCAGATTCTCTGACAGGTCAACGCCCTCCGCCCGGCCAACAGCGTACGCCTCATCCAACAGTGCCCGATACTCCTGCAACCGCACAGGATTGTCCTTCAGCCCCTGGATATCGCAGGCATAGTAGGCCGTAATCACATTGAACCCACAGTTCGTGATAAACTTCGACCATAACTCTGCCGGCATATCCGCCGGCAGTACACAGGTCATCCCCGGATGATCCAGCAGCTGCCGAACGGTTTCGAGTGCTGCCTGATCGGCTGGCTCATAGACAGCCAGACACAGGCGTACCTTATTCCCGGCCTGATTGACCGAATAGTCCGCATTGCCTGAGGCAAAAATATAAATCAGGGCATCAACTACATGCCCCGCCGACAACCCCCGGCGGGTCACCTCATAATGGTCAATCCCATTCATGATCGGTACGATAATCGTATGCTCATCCACACATGGTTTCAGCGCCTGCAGCGCCTCGTGCAGGGAATAGTTCTTCACACAAACAAAAATTACATCCTGAACACCGGCCACTTTGGGCTCAGTCACCAGAACCGGATGTGCAATGCACTCTCCGAGGATCTCACTATGCAGCACCAGACCATTCACTGCCAATGCCTCCTGCCTGCGCCCACGGACGACCGCGGTGACCGTATCCTGCTCAGCTTTATATCTGCACAGCAGACTCGTGATATACCCGCCAACACTGCCAACTCCACTGACCATAACTTTCATACAACTACCGCCTCTCAACATTTACTGTCCTCTGATTTTGGCACAAATCCGCCAATTCTACTATGCTAATTAGTTCGTCCTTGTCATAAGATTTTCCTCTGTCTGAGCAAATAAAATTACAAATGCCTATATACCATGATACATCGTCTCGAGCAGACAGAATACCTGATACATCAGGCAAAACAAGAAAACAAAACAGAGGACGAAGGATTTTTTCCTTTATCCTCTGTTTTTCTATAGGTTGCAGCTCATCATACAACAACCCTCCCGTTTATTTTCCTTTCATGAAAACCTGTACGGATTGCTGCAACGTATTGGCAATATTAGCAAGCACCTGGCTGCTTTACGCTTTGATCCAGATTATCGACCTCTTTTTGCTGTTGCCGCACGGCTACGACCACGCCAGAAGACGAATCACTTATCGATTTTGTCATGTCCAGGGACGCTGTGGCACTTGCAGTCAGTTCCTCAGATGCCGAAGCCGTTTGTTCAGCAGCTTCTTGTATCTCCTGAACCATACAGCGGAGCTTTTCTTCTAAATGATAAAAGGCCTGCAATAGTTCTCCGATTTCATCCGCCGAGAACTCTTTAGCGGCCTGCTTTTGGTATACATTGCCTTCACGCAGTTCTTTTGTCATTTGCTCAATCGGTTTCAATAGCGTTCTGGCCTGGAATACTGCAAACGCCAAACAGAATATAATCATTCCAATCAAAATCAAAAATGCAGTCAGCTCAAACATTTTCATGAATTTCTGCGCATCCTGATGATATTGCTCAGCTTTAGCCTGCTGTAAATCGATAAGCTGATCAAATGCCGTCGTAAGATTTTTCCGTTGCGCCCGGCCTTCGCCAAAAGACAAGGCCTGCGCCTCGGCCATGTTTCCCTGTTCACGATACGACAATACACGGTTGTTGATATCCGTACAAAATATCGTCCCCCTAAAGTATTAATCGACCTGCGCAAAGAAAATAGCTGTTTTTATAAAAACGTCCATACCTACTACCTAATATTACACTAATTTGTGCAGACGAAGTGTTAACAATATGTTAAAGCTGGCCGTCAGGACATGCGGATATTTATTCTTTAAAGGGCATTTTTTATTTTCTCTGGCTTTGGCGGTTATTGTACGGTAGGCATAAAATCAGCAATGATAACTGGATCGCAAAAGGCGGCAGTCAATATTGACTGCCGCCTAATAATATACAGGATTTACATCGATACAACTTTAGGATCAACCGCTAGCTCTACACGCCCCTTCGCTTTCAGGACCAGCGCGATAACAAGATTCAGCACAAAGAAGGCCGCAAAGCAGTAAAGCGTTACCTGATAGCCGCCCACCGTTGCCTTGAAGAATGACACAAGCGATGGCCCAGCTACACCAGCCAGTCCCCATGCCGTAAGTATCCTGCCGTGGATAGCTGAAAGCTGACGCGTACCGAAAAGATCACTCAAGTATGCCGGCATGCAGGAAAAACCACCACCGTAGCAGCTGATGATCAGAAGCACTGCCGCCTCAAAGACAACTGCATCATGCGTGTTGGCAAGCAGGGCAAAAAGCACGATTTCCAAGGCAAAGAACACGACGTAGGTCCAGCCGCGTCCGATATAATCAGAGACGGTCGACCAGGCAATCCGCCCGCCACCGTTCAAAAGACCAATGATGCCGACCAGTGAGGCCGCCGCTACCGGGTCCATGCCGATGACTTCCTGTGCCATCGGCGAAGCCACTGCCAAAAGCCCGATACCACAGGTGATATTGACAAAGAACACCCACCAAAGCGCGGCAAACTGCCAGGTCTTAAGAGCCTCATTCGCAGTAAGTCCAATGCTATACGGATTCGCCGTAATTTTACTGGCTTTCGCTTTATTGCCGCCCGCACAGAGCAATTTAGCCTGTTCAGCCGTCGGCGGCTTCAAATAAAGCGATGACAGACCAATGATGACCATATAGGCGCAGCCAAGGATGAGGAAATTATCAACCAGCCCATAAGCTGCCGTAAGATGCTGCATCAACGGCCCAGCGATCAGCGCCGCAAAACCAAAGCCCATAATAGCAAGTCCGGTTGCAAAGCCACGATGATTCGGAAAATATTTCACCAGCGTAGATACCGGTGTGATGTAACCTGTGCCCAGGCCAATACCACCGATTACGCCATAGAAAAGATAGAGCAGCATCAAGCTATGTACTGAGAGCGCATAGGCCGTGCCGAGCATACCTGTCCCGAAAAAGCACATAGCAAGCAGTCCGCTTCTCTTAGGACCGATCCTCTCGACGAAACTGCCCAGCAGTCCTGCTGAGAAGCCCAGAAAAAGAATTGCGAGTGAAAAAGTCCAGGTCGTCTCTCCCAATGTCCAGCCAGTTTCCTTCATGATCGGAAGTGCCAGAACACTCCAGGCATAAACGCTGCCGATACAGATATGGATGCCGACAGCAGAAAGAGCGATTAGCCAACGATTCCTCATAGAAAAACCATCCTTTCGAGAAATAGAACATTTCCGAGAGGATGGCTTTCAGCCGCAGACTGCCGGACTGCCACGCTCCATCAAAAAATGATATAAAGCGCGCCCCCAGAGTCCCCTGCCCAAACAAAAACCGCCCAGGCAAAATCCTCTCTGCCCAGACGGTCGGCTATCAACATCATACGGGACACGTGGTTATCTCCACTAATCCGTCAGCCCCGCATGACTTATTCACTTGTATCTATAAGGCCATTATAGCCGTTGGCAGGAATATTTGTCAAGCAATAAATATCAACTCATTTCATCAAAGCATAGTCATGCTTTTTCCTGCATTCCCCTTCACTAAAATATTGTTTCCATTTACAAATAATATTTTCCCAATCATTCTACTCCGAGCAGCTTCAGCTGCGCCTTGATCTCTGCCTCTAGTGCAGCAATTTCTTTGTTGTCCTGTGCCAGCTGACGGTTGACTTCGGCCAGATCGATTTCGGCTTCTGCCTCAAAGGTATCGACATAGCGGGGGATATTGAGGTTGTAGTCATTTCCCTGGATTTCCTCCAAGGATGCCAGATGGGCATATTTATCAACATCCTGACGATCCGTATAGGTCTGGATGATTTTTGCGATTGCTTCTTCACTGAGATTATTTTGGTTCTTGCCCTTGATGAAGTCCCTGCTGGCATCAATGAAGAAAATATCCTTTGCTGACCGGTTCTTTTTAAGCACCAGGATAATCGTCGGGATGCTTGTTCCAAAGAAAAGATTGGCAGGCAGGCCAATGACGGTATCAATGCGGTTCTTCTCGATCAGCGTCTGCCGAATCTTCCCTTCGGCGGCGCCGCGGAAGAGCACCCCATGCGGAAGGACAATCGCCATCGTACCATTCTCATTCAGATGATAGAGGCTGTGCAGTACGAAAGCATAGTCTGCCTTGGAAGCCGGTGCCAGTTTCCCATATTCACTGAACCGTGCGTCCTTGAGTTTGGATTCGCGATTGTCCCATTTCGCAGAATAGGGAGGATTGGCGACGACTGCATCAAAGCTGCGCGGACGGTCGATGCCTTTGCTGTCGGGGCCATCCGGCCAGTCGTTTTCCAGTGTGTTGGCATTGCTCAGTGTCATATTGTTGTAGGAAACATCATGCATCATGAGATTCATGCGCGCAAGGTTATAGGTAGTTGTATTGAGCTCCTGCCCATAGTATTTGATTGGCGTTCCCGCTGGCAGCTCCTGCCCTACAGTAAGCAATAAAGAACCTGACCCCATAGTCGGGTCATAGAGCTGGAAAAATGCGTCCTTTTTTGCTATGTCCTGCGTAACGATCTTTGCCAAAATCTGGCTGACCTGATGCGGCGTATAGAATTCGCCGCCCTTTTTGCCCGCACTGGCCGCAAACTGACCGATGAGATATTCATAGATTTCACCAAGGATGTCCTTACCATCCTCGCTTTTATATTCAATCTCATCCACCAGCTTCACGATGTTATTCAACGATTTTGCCCGCTCATTCGTCGAACTTCCCAGACGCGTATCCCCTAGATTGATGTCATTGAAAACGCCCTTGAAATCCTGCACTGCCTCGGCATTAAGCTCGGCATTCGCATTGAAATGATCGAACAGATCCTGATAGTCACTCGGGATGACCTGCCCGTCGTTGATTCTCTGCAGCAAGGACGCCCAGGTATCTGCCGGAGCAATGGCATAGCCAAGGCTGGAGGAAATATCCTCCAGATAGTCAGCCAATTCTGCTTCACCAGCCTGACGGGCATAGGCAGCATTAATGGTTTCATCAGTCTCCACATCAATGACATTGCTGCTGACCAGATACTGCTCCTGATGCTCGGATAGATAGCGATAAAACATGAACGCTAATATATAGTTCTTATACTCCGAGGCATCCATCGTCCCCCGCAGTTCGTTGGCCATAGCCCAAAGCTTGCTCGTAATCGTCTGTATCGTATCACTCATGAAATTCATTTCCTTTCTCCAGTTCACTTGTCTTATACACGATATAGCCCTCGTAGAAATAGCTCATATCGATGCCCTTCATATAGACCTCACGATCATGGATTCGATCTGTCAAAGCCGCCCGCAGCAGATGCTTGATCTCAATATCCTTCACCGGACTGCGTTCCATGGCCAGCAGATAGTCTGTCTTATCCACCAAACTCCAATCCACGACCTGCTGGATTTCTTTCCTGAAAATCAAATCCAGCCATATCCGCGTACTGCGGCCATTGCCTTCACGAAACGGATGCGCAATATTCATTTCTACGTATTTCTCGACAATCTCATCGAAATCCGACTGCGGCAGCTGTTCGATATGCTCTAGGGCTGTCTCTAAATACATGAGTGGTGCAAAGCGGAAGTTTCCCTTCGCAAGATTTACGGTACGCAAGACACCGGCAAAGTCATAAATGTCCGCAAACAAAGCCCGATGGATCTGCGCCAATGCCGAAAAAGTCCCTGCCTGCAAGCCATCCAGCGCACCGCTTTCCCACAAACGAAGTGCATTCTGCTTGCTGACCTTCTCTTCGACGCGAGCCAATTCAGCCGCATCGGTGATATGAAGCTTATTTTCCAAAGTCATAATTGCTGGCTCCTTTCGAGTATCAAACAAACATTTGCTGCAACAAAGCTTTCTTTTGCCTTTGCAGATGCACTAGCTTACGCTGATGAAGGGTGATAAGTTTATCGAAACGTTGGAAAAAACTTCCTATTTGTTGTTGTTCTGCACAATTGGGATAATATACTAACAATGTACAAAAATCCTTATAACTAATACTTCGTCCATCACGTATTCCATATGTTACTTTCACAAGACTATCAATAAATTCTTGCCGCATAAAAATATATTTCCAAAACAAATCATTATGTTGTTCTTTTTTATTGAAATCTATAACAGTATATGCAGGAGATGTTATTCCTTCTACATTAGAATGTGCAAAACCACCTTGAAAAGAACGAAGATGTATTACAAATTGTCCTGGCATTACATGCTTATATGTGCTCTCACTTTTCACCTCATGCTGAATATTGATACCACTATCATCACGTTTTATCATTCCTAATTCTTGCGACGCTGATAATACTGGCAGCTCTGGATGATTTTTGTCTGTTATTGATATAAAAATTTTTCCTGCGTTATGCTGTTCCCACTCATCAGAAAATCCCGGGAAACGAAGTTCTGGGAAACGCTCACCTTTTTTCGGGAACATTTTTTGCAGCAGGCTTTTCTTTTTTGCTTGCAAATGGATCAACTTACGCTGATGAAGGGTGATAAGGTGGTCGATGTGACTAAAATACTCACCAATTCTTTTCTGTTCCTCTAAATTAGGAACCATAATACTAAAATTTCTAATATCATTCAGACTTAAATGTGGAACCGCTGTTTCTGTTTTATTCATTCCAATATAAGTCAAAAAATCCCTTTGTATTGTTTGATACATAAAATCAGAATCAGCTTTTTCTTTTTTTGTTCTTGCTCTAGTTACTCGCTGAACAAGTAGTGCTGGTAATTGATTTTCCTTTATTTTCGCATAACTTTTTCCGATAAGCGCTCCATCCATTTGAATTAATATATCATTATCGGAAAGCAAATAATTTTCTAGTCCAAGTGATGAATTCCATTTCATACATATGTCTTCGGAGAAATCAAGGTATCCTCTTTTTACATTCATTCCTCTTACTAATTTAATTCCATCATCCGAAAATTTATCACTTTCAAATGGATATCCCGTCACTAAATCATTTTCGTCTCCAAACTTACACTGTTCCCAATCTTCCGTAAATCCTGGAAATCTTAGTTTTGGTACTTTTGTTTTCTTTTCCATGCCTTCTGTCTCCATTCCCATCCTTAGCATTCGGCCAATTCGTCAGCCAGATTATAGATGGCTTCTCTGAGGCCGTTGCGGTATTTTATCTTGGATAACTTCTGCACGTTGGCATCGTGTGCGAGGCTCTTATAGTCTACGCTGGCCTGGGTGATGATGTCGCGAATTTGATTCGTATCGTCGAGATCCTGTATGCCATAGCGGTGGATGCTGAACCATTCCCGCATCTGTGCGCTCGTGATGATATCGGCAATCCCCCATTGGATGCGGAAGTCCAGGAATTGACGATCCAGACTGACGACATTGGCGGCCTGAATTACCGAATCGCTGTCCTTGAGCTGTGCCGGATAGCGGAAATTCTGTCCCTTGGGCGGATAATGCCCATGCAGTATAGCTCCGGCGGCATTGCGGATCTTGCCCGCATAGCTTTGGTCTTCGAGACCATTTGCGAACTGGCGGATCTTGCCATGCGTTTCTTTGGCTT
>JAGPMW010000020.1 GCA_018052705.1 Selenomonas sp.
AAGGTCTTCCGTGAATCAGCTTCTATATCTTATCTCATTCATTCGAGCTTGTCAAGAACTTTTTTGTTCTTTTTTCTCGTCCTGAGCAGCGGATATCTTGTCGCCGTCGCTGCAGTACGTTGTGCTGCTCGCTGACGACTTGTATTATATTACATGGTTTCCAGCCATATGTCAACACCTTTTCAAAAAAAAGACTGGCATTTCTGCCAGCCTTTTCTATTACAGCTCAATATTCGTTATAATGCGTCCCAGACGTGTACCAGAGAGCAGGTTCCAGGTCCATTTAATGGCCACCGTAAAGTTCGTGTGAGTTCCCGCCAACCGGATTAGATGAACAAACATCCATGCACACCAGGCCAGGAAGCCTGTCATTTGCGGATTCATCTTCGTCTTGGCTACCACTGCCTCGCCACGTCCAATAGTTGCCATGGCCCCCAAATCCTTATATTGGAAGCTGGCAAGATCCTGGCGGCCTCCCAGCAGTTTAATTATGTTATCATGTGCAACCTGCGCCTGCTGCGTAGCGACCGGCGCTACCGTTGGCAAAGGCCGCTCTGTGCCATGCTGGAAATGTGCGCAATCGCCGATAGCGAAGATATCTTTGCTGCCCTCGACCTGCAGATTCTCATTGACGATGATACGGCCGCCACGATCCACTTCACCCCCACAATTAGCAACGAGTGAAACCGCCTTGACGCCTGCTGCCCAAATAACTGTCTTCGTGGGGATCTCGCTGCCGCCTTTTAGTTTAAGGCTGCGGCCATCATAGTCCATGACCTGTGTATCCAGCATAACGCCGACACCTTTACGCTTCAAAACCGCTACCGTATGATCACGCAGGTTCTGCGGCATCATCGGCAGGACATTTGGGGTCGCCTCGATGAGCTTAACACTGACCTCGCCGAAATCGAGCTGATGAAATTCCTGTTTCATGATCTCGATTACTTCAGTCAGTGCACCTGCTTCCTCTACACCAGTCGGGCCGCCGCCTACCACGACAAAGGTAAGCATCCGCCGGCGCTCCGCCTCATTATCCTGATGTTTATTGGCACGCTCAAACATATGCAGTACATGATTGCGGATATGAACAGCCTCCTGCAAGGTCTTCATGCCAAAGGAATTCTTTTCTACATTCTCCATCCCAAAGAAGTTTGTCGTGGCTCCTGCTGCCAAAATGAGGTAGTCATAGGCAACTTCGCCGTGATTGGTTAACAGCACCTTGCGTTCCCGGTCCACCCCCTGTGCCTTGGCCATGAAGAATTCCACATTCCGGTCTTTACGGAAAAACGCCCGGATTGGATAGGCAATCTCATCAGTAGACAGTACCGCCGTGGACACCTGATAGAGCAGTGGCTGAAACAAATGGAAGTTGTGTCGGTCCACTAAAGTGACCTCCACATCATCCTTTGCGAATAATTTGGCCAGTTTAATACCGCCAAAGCCAGCACCAACGATCACAACACGAGGTTTTTTTTCTGCCATGATAAAGTCCTCCCAATATAATCAAAAAGATATCATTGTATGGTTAGAAAGTGAATTTTTTAACTTATTTGTGAAAGTCTATCCCTTTCGTTTACGAATATTATGATATCACGTTCTTGGACAATTGCAATAGAATTTTACATTTTTCAGTCAATTTATTATTTTTTTCCTGTTTCATTGTAAATTTTCAGCTTATTCCGTCGAGTTGTAAGGGCTTTTTGTGAAAACAATAACATGCATCGGCGAAATAATGCCGGCTGCCTGACAGGCAGTCGGCATCTTGTCTTGCTAATAACGCTTTCGTTTTACAGAAGATGGAAACCCCAGCTGTTCCCTGTATTTCATGACGGTACGACGAGAAAGATCCATATGCTGTTCTTTCAGCAGCGCACATATTTTCTGATCGCTGAGCGGTTTATGTGGTTCCTCTGCTTTAATCAGCTTCTCAATAGCTGCTTTAGCCTGACTGGCGATGAAATCCTCACCACTGCCAGATTTTGCCAGGTTCGCGCTGAAGAACTGGCGCAAGGGCATGATACCGGTCGGCAGTTCGGCATATTTATTCGCTACAGCACGGCTTACAGTCGACTCATGTACGCCGATGGCCTCTGCGATGTCCTTCATCGCCATGGGCCGCAGATACGCCGGTCCTTTCTCAAGAAAGTCCTGCTGCACCCGCACAATTTCCTCCACGACGTGCCGGATTGTCGTCCGCCGCTGCTCGATACTATTAATGAGCCAGACTGCTGCACTGAGACGCTGGCTGATATATTTTCTGGTCTTCGCATCGAATGTATTGGCCTGCTGATAAACAGCCGCAATATGCAGCTGCGGCACGTAGCTGTCATTGAGGGTAACCTGATAGGCACCATCAACTTTCTGTACTAACACATCCGGCGTGATGTAATGGGGAGCATCCCCGCCGTAGGCATTGCCTGGCTTCGGATTCAGCTTGCGCACAATATCAATTGCCATCTGCACATCTGTCGGACGACAGTGCTCAGCTTCCGCAATTTCCCGAAGCTGAGACGCCGCTACCTCGTCCAGATGATGATCGATAACTGCCGCGACCAGCCCCTCATAAATTCCCAGCTGCCTGGCCTGGATACGCAGACACTCTGACAAACAGCGGGCACCCACACCAGCCGGTTCAAAGTCCTGTACGCGCTCAAGTACCGCATCAACACGCGCAACAGGGATATGCAGGGATTTGGCAACAGCCTCAGTCGACAAGGTCAGATAGCCGCTGTCGTCAATTGAACCGACAATAAAGACAGCAATTGCCCGCTCTTCCTCGCTCGTAAAAACGAAGTTGATCTGCTCCAGCAGTTCGTGCTCGAGCGTCAGACTGGTCGGCGCTGCTGCTTCGAAGCTGGGTTCGTTATCATCCGTGAAATACCGGGACTGACCCGAATCCGTCCCCAGATAGCGGGCCAATGCCGAAATATCCTCGGTACGGAATTCATCCGTTCTCGGTTCACCCGCCCCATCACCATACTCCAATTCCAGTGCAGGATTCTCCAGATATTCTTTTTCCATCTCCGCCCGCAGATCCTGCGCTGATAGCTGCAGGATCTGAATGGCCTGTTGCAGCTTCATGGTCATAGCCAGATGCTGCGAGAGATTCATACTAAGTGATTGTTCCTGTTGCATGAAATGAAGCTCCTTTGGGGCTGTATCGCAGTTCTTACCTCTGCGATACAGCCGCAGCAATGGCGGCACCGAGACCGGACCCGCCATTTTCAAGTACCGTATCAACGCCGGCAGCCGCTTCGCCGAGCAGCTCTGACAAGGCACGCATGATATTTTCTTTGGCCAACGGCATTTTCTCGTAGACCGAGCCATCAATGGCAATATGCTGCTGAGCCGCTTTACCGCTGCCGTTAAGCTGCCAGATAATGCCAACATACGACGCCGTCACCAGTCTGGCCGAGCGGATAACCAGCGCAGAAGCCAGCTGCTGCACGAGCTGGCAGTCTGAGGTGGTAAGTACGGCGCCGGTTTTCGCTGTTACAATGGCCTTTATCTGTTCGCAGCTGTCCGTATCATCAACGATGATATTACTCATATCAATGCTGGTAAAGCAGTACGCTTTGCCGGTCTCATTCAAAAGCTCCGCCATAGCCATGCCGAAAAGCTCGCCCATATAGCGGCCCGATACCATCTTTTCCAGCCGCTGCTCGCCCGGTTTCTCAGAGGCCGCATCAAAGGCCTGATCAAAACGATTTGGTGTCAGCTTCATAAATCCGCCAGATTCCAGATTGAGAATCATCGGCTCATCGGCACTGTCAGCATAGGGCTCCAGATAGCAGGTATTATGGCCCGTAGCATAAATGGAACCGATATAGACATCTGGCTGCTTGTAGGCTGCAGCCAGCAGAACCGCTACCGTATCGTTGATGACTGCAGTAGGCACAACATTGTCAATCCCCTGACGATGCAGTGCTTCTTTCAGCAGATCATTAACGACTTTTCCTTCAACGCCTGGTGTTGCAAATTCTTTCGTCCAGGTAATCAGTTTCGCATTGTAAAGATTCGTCTGCTCCGACGGGAACGAGAAAGTATGCCCCAGCAGGAATTGCTTCTTATGGTCACCTTCAATGGCTTCGTCGACCAGCTCTGCAATGAAATCAAACATTTCCTCGGCAGTAGAATCCGGACCGATAAAATCATAGACGCCTTCGACTTTCAACGGTTTAGCAACCTTCTTCAGAACTTCGAACTTACCAGCGCCTTTGAGGCTGATGCGCAGGACGCGCAGATTCGTACCGCCAAAGTCAAGAGCCAGATATTCACCAGTTTCCCTGCCACTCGGCAGGCCAAGATACGACTTGAGCATGCGCAGCGAAGACTGGGTTGGGGCCTGCAGTCCTTTACGCAGGTCGTAGCGGAAATCAGCTGCGATCTCACGCAGCGTATCCGTATCTACAGTAAATTCTTTGATGATGCTGTTAAACCGATTGTTGTCGAATGCCATGATGTTCTTTCCCCTTTTTCTTATATATATCCTATGATCCTATATAGTCAGGCGCAGCTGCGCCCAAACGTCTCCAAAACATCTTATTCCTGTTCTTCCGCAATGCCTTCCAGATAAGTCCAGCGTTCCATCAGCTGCTCCAGCTCCGCAGATAAACGGCTCTCCTCCTGGCTCAGCTCATTAAGGCGGCCATAATCAGAAACCTGTTCAGCCATCTGCAGCTGCACAACCTTTAGTTCTCCTTCCTTGCTGGCAATTACTCCGTCAATCTCCGCATACTCCCGCTGTTCTTTGAAACTAAACCGACGTTTGGCCGGAGCCGTTTTCGGCACCTCCCGGCTCTCGTCAGGATCAGCCTTTTCCCGAAGCGGTTTCTCTGCCGATGGCAGCATCGAAGCCTCTTCGGCTTCTTTCTCCTTGTAATAGGTATAGCCGCCTGAATACAAGCGCAGACTTCCATCCGGCTGATATACGAACACCTTATCCGCCAGCCGGTCAATAAAGAACCGGTCATGTGAGACAAAAAGAATCGCGCCACGGAAGTCATCAATAAAAGCTTCCAGCACCGCCATCGTCTCGAGGTCCAGATCATTCGTCGGCTCATCAAGCAGCAGCACATTTGGCTCTTCCATGAGTATCCGCAGCAGATAAAGCCGTCTCTTCTCACCACCGGAGAGACGGGCAATTGGTGTCCACTGTAGATCCCCCGCAAATAAGAATCGTTCCATCAGCTGCGAGGCCGAAATTCTGGTCCCATCTGCCAGTGTAATAAAGTGCGCTGCCTCCTGGATGTACTCAATGGCACGCAGCCGATCATCCATCTCAACCGAACGCTGCGTAAAGTAACCGATCTTCACCGTCTGACCAATAGTCACCGTTCCTGAATCCGGACGCAGACGGCCTGACAGGATGTTGAGCAGTGTAGACTTTCCGGTGCCATTTGCCCCGAGAATGCCGACCCTGTCATTGCGCAAAACCGTATAGCTGAAGTCCTTGATGATCGTCCGGCCCTCGAGCTCATAATGGATATGATCCAGCTCGATTACCGTTCGGCCAAGGCGGCTTCCCGCCAATCCGATTTCTACTGTATCGCGGTCAAGATCCACATCCTGCGCACTGACTTCCTCGTAACGCTCAATACGGGCCTTTTGTTTCGTCGAGCGGGCCTGTGCACCGCGGCGCAGCCATTTCAGTTCGTTGCGCAGGAAATTCTGACGTTTCTGCTCACTGGCCTGCTCACGTTCAATGCGGCCCGCTTTCTGCTCGAGATAGTCGGAGTAGTTGCCTGTGTAGATATATGCCTTGCCACGGTCAAGCTCAAGAATTTTCGTAGCGGTATGATCAAGGAAATAACGATCATGCGTGACCATGAGCAACGCAGCTTTTTGCCCGTGCAGGTAATCTTCCAGCCAGGCGATAGTATCGCTGTCCAGATGATTGGTCGGCTCATCGAGCAGCAGCAGGTCACAGGGCTGCACAAGTGCTGTTGCGAGAGCAAGCCGTTTCTGCTGTCCCCCGGATAGTGTACCTGCCTTGGCTGTATAGTCGCCAATGCCAAGCTTCATCAACACCGTCTTGGCTGCGCTCTCGACCTGCCAGCCATCAAGCTCGTCAATCTTAGCTGTATAACGCATGATCTGCTGCTGCAGCTTCTCATCTGTTGACCGCTGAGCAGACTCTGCCAGTGCCAGCTCATAACCGCGCAGGGCCTGCATCAAAGGACTTGTTCCCCGAAACACTTCCATGAGCACCGTGTTCTCGGGCTCAAATTCCTTGTCCTGAGCCAAATATTCGATGCGCAGTCCGCGCATCGTGACACTCGATCCGGCGTCAACAGGAATCAGGCCCGCCACCGCTTTAAGAAACGTCGACTTTCCAGTGCCATTAACCCCGACGATACCGATCTTGTCCCCGGGGTCCATACTGAGGTCCACTCCGGAAAACAATGTCTTCTCACCGTAGCTTTTCGTATAATTTTCTATCGTAATGATCATAGATTACTCTTCCTAACTCAAAACATTCTTTACTATTATACCGTTTTCTATCACTTTTTCCTAGTACAGGAAACGAAACAAGATACAAAATACCAGAAAAGCCCCCACCCACAGGGGGAGAAGGCTTTTCTATGCTCATTCGATTTCGTCGTGTTCTTCGGCCAGCTCATTAACCAGACGGATGAGCACCCGGATGATACGAGCACCATCGATCTCTTCCACAAAGAAAACGTTGCCACCAGCCGCTGCCATCTGACCAACCCGCGGCTCACCGCCGAGCTGGTCGTACAGCCAGCCGCCGACACTGTCGACGTCCTCATCCTCAATGGATACTTCGAGGATATCGTCCAGTTCCTCCAGCAGCATCTTGGCATCGACTGAATAGACCTGCTGTCCACGGCTTTCGGCCGTAGGGCGCTCTTCATCGAACTCATCCTGAATATCGCCGACGATCTCCTCTACGATATCCTCAATTGTGACCATACCAGCGGTACCGCCGAACTCATCCACCACGATTGCCATTTGCGAATGACTTCCCTGCATCGTCTTCAACAGGACATTAACGTCCATACTTTCCGGCACGATAAGTGCTTTGCGGGCCAGCTTGCGCAGATTCGGTTTGCGGCCGGAAGCCATCTGGCGCATAAGATCCTTGACGTGCAGAAAACCAATGATATGATCCTTGTCCTCACGGCAGATTGGATAGCGGGTCAGCTGCTCTGACAGGATAATCTGCATATTTTCCTCGAAGCTGTCCTCGAGAAACAGAACTACCATATCCGTGCGCGGTGTCATAATTTCACGAACATTAAGTTCGGTAAAGTCAAAGACATTGTCCACAAAATCAGCCTCAGTATCATCAATCAGTCCCTGACGATGGCTTTCCTCCATCAGCAGACGGATTTCCTCCTCCGTATGGGCATCGCCTCCCTCGGCTGCCGCTTCAAATCCCAGCTGTCGTGCTACCCAGTTCGCGATATGATTGAGCAGCCAGACGAATGGATACATGACCTTCTGAAAGATCAGCATTGGCAGCGCCACCGCCAGAATGACCTTCTCGACACTCTGGATAGCCATCGTCTTCGGAGTCAGTTCTCCCATGATAATATGGGCGGCTGTGATGATTGAAAAGGCCAGTACCAGCGAAATCGTATGACCGACTCCGTCATCAAAGCCAAGCAAGCGGGTAGACGGCAGAATGATCACAGCCACGACCGGCTCACCCACCCAGCCCAGGCCAAGCGAGGCCAGTGTAATCCCAAGCTGCGTCACAGAAAGGGAAGCATCCAGATGATCCGTCAGGCGCTTGGCATAGGCAGCTCGTTTGCTGCCGCCTTGTATGAGCGTCTCCAGGCGCGATGGCCGGATTTTAACACAGGCAAACTCTGCGGCAACAAAGAAGCCGTTCATAAAAATAAGAAATGCGACCAGTACTAACTGCAATAGTATCGGTACAATGTCCAAAGTAAGATTCCCTCCTAAATTCAATGTGATTTATTCGATTTTTTTTCAGCCTTATGTTTGAGCGGCTTGAATGTAAGCCCCAGTTTCTTCTCGAGCTGTTCCAGCTTATAAGCTTCCTTGATATCTGCCAAAGTAATGACCGAGCCCTTTGCCCCAGCACGGGCCGTACGACCGGCGCGATGCTGATAGGTCTGCGCCGATTCTGGCAGATCGAGATTGAATACGTAATCTACATCAGGGATATCAAGACCACGGGCAGCCAGATCGGTCGACAGCAGCAGCTGTACCTTCCCTGACTTAAAATCCGCAATAGCCTTCTGCCGGGCCTGCTTATTGCTGTGCCCCAGCAGCGAATCCGCCTTGATGCCATCAAATTGCAAATGTGCCAGCGTTTTCTCCGCATCATAGACACGATTGATAAACACCAGCCCGCGTTTAACAGCAAGTGTATTGGTCAGTTTGCGGATCATTGTGATCTTGTCCCGGAACGGTGTCATAATATATAAATTATCGCGGGCTTCCAGCGTTTCCGCCGTCTCTTTGACAATGATATGCTCCGGATGCTCCAGGAAATCTGCTCGTTCCAACGCTTTGTTCGGCGCCGTCGCCGAAAACATGAGCACCTGGCGCTCTTTTGGCAGCAGGCGCACAACATCGGCTGTTGCCTGCAGATTCTGGTCATCCAGCAGACGGTCGAACTCGTCGAGCACCAGCAGCTTCACCTGATGCAGCTTGAGCTTGCCCTTGCGGGACAGCTCAATGATCCTGCCCGCAGAGCCGATGATAAGTTGCGGCTTGTCCTTTAACTTATCGATCTGCCGGGCAATGTTGGCTCCGCCGATGATTCCCTGCAGCTTGATGCCAAGCTCTGCCGCCTGCACCAGATCCCGCGCCACTCCCGTGATCTGCATAGCCAATTCATAGGTTGGCGCAAGAACGACCACCTGCGCCTGACGGACAGCTGGGTCAATCTGCTGCAGCGCTGGCAGCAGATAGGCCAGCGTCTTGCCAGTCCCGGTCGGTGCCTGCCCAATGAAGTTGTCCCCGGCCAGTGCCTTCGGGATGGCCAGTTTCTGGATTTCCATCGGGTCAGCAATCCCCTGTCCAGCCAATGCCTTCGCCATTGCCTCATTTAGTCCCAGTTCGATAAATTTATTCATATAATCTCCTCATATCATCTACTATTGCTATTGTATCAAGGGCGCACCCTTGTTGTCATCAAATGTTGCCGTACAGCGCGGATAATTGGTACAGCCCCAGAAGGTTCCATTCTTGCCACGGATCTGCCGCAGCTGTCCCTCGCGGCAGCGTGGACAAAGATGTCCGACCGCCTCTGCGCGGCTGCCTGATCCCGTATCTTTCATATGTTCCATCGGACTAGCTGAGTATTTCGGCTTATCGGCCCAGTTCTGCCAGGAGGAAGTCTTCGCCATCGGCGGCACATACTCCTGCATATCTGCCGCCAGATTTGCTTCGTAATCCGCAGCAGAGAACAGAGAGTTCAAATCCTCAATATCCTGTGCCGACGGTTGTGGCGCAGCGTCCATTCCATAGGCAGGCATCACCGGTGCCGAAGCAGATTCCGTGGAAGACTGATGGCCATGCCAGCCAGTCCCAGCCAATGCCGAGGCCGATACAGCTGCCGGTTCCATACGCTGCGGACTACGTGCCAGGCGAGTCTTCGCATCCTCCATATCCGGCTTTCCCTCCCTGTCATTACAGGTCATACGGCATTTCGGATAGTTTGAACAACCCCAAAACAGTCCGTTCTTGCCTTTACGCTGCAGCAGCACGCCCTGATGACAACGGGGACAGACATTGTCACCCGTAACCTCCATCCTGACGGCTCCGGCCTTGCGGCACAGCTCCTTCGTAAATGCAGTCTGAGCCTGCAGGAAATCTGCCAGTGTCCCCTCGCCCTCAGACATTGAGTGCAGCTTATCCTCCCAGATCGCAGTAGAGTCAGGGTAGGTCATCTCGTCTGGCAAAGCATCAACCAGCAGATATGCAGCCGGGGTTGGGATTAGATATTTCTTCTTGCCCTGCGCCTTCATGAACTTGCGCTTGATGAGATCATCAATGATGGTTGCGCGCGTCGCCTCGGTACCGATACCATAAACATCCTTAAGCTGCTTCTTCGCATCAGGGTTCTTGACGTACTTATGGATCTCCTTCATGCCGGCCAGCAGTGTTGAGGGCGTAAAACGGACCGGCGGCTTGGTCGAGCGTGGCGTGACAGCCCCCTGCTGCCAATTGACACCATCCTTCTTCTTCATCACCGGCAGCGTCTTATCATCTTCATCCTCCTCAGCATCCTCGGCCTCATCGTCATTTTTCCTGCGTTTGGACTGGTACATCACCTTCCAGCCAAGATCGCGTTCCGTACGCCCGCTGGCAGTGAAAAGCTCATCCTTGTAGGCAACTTCCACCTTGGTCTGGTCGTACGTGTGGACCGGATAAAACTGCGCAATATAACCACGTGCAATCAGATGATAGAGATTACGCTCCTCAGCTGTCATCGTCAACACATTCGCCTTGACCGTTGTCGGGATAATCGCATGATGCGCCGAAATCTTCTTATCATTCCAGGCACGGCTCTTGATCTTCGTATCCGCCGCGGGCACCCATCCGGCCACCGCCGTATCTCCGGCATTCGCAAGATTGGCAAGAATGGTATTTGCCTCGCCGAACTGATTCGCCGGCAGATACTCGCAGTCCGAACGCGGATAGGTCGTCAGCTTCTTTTCGTAAAGCTTCTGGGCCGTATCCAGCACAAGCTGCGGCGCATAGCCGTACATCTTGCCGGCCAGCACCTGCAGAGTTGACAGTGAGAATGGGAGCGGCTGCGGCTCCTGCTTCCTGGTCTTTTGGTAGGCTGAGATCAGCCCCGCATGCGGGTCCTGCTCAAAAAGCGCGAGCTTCTGCTCCGCCAACGATTTATCAACCAACCGGTTCTCGCTGTCCAGTCCGGCCATCGTATCTTTGGGTTTCCACTGCGCCGAAAAACTGCCGTTGTCATGCTGGAACAGCCCCTTAATCGTATAGTAGTCAACCGGCTTGAAATTCTCGATTTCGCGCTCCCGGCGTACGACCAGCGACAACGTCGGCGTCTTGACCCGTCCAATCGGCAGAACCAGCTTGTCATGCCCGGCCCGGCGCGCAGCAAGCGTATAGGCCCGCGACAAATTCATGCCGATAAGCCAGTCCGCCCGCGCCCGTGCCAGTGCTGACTGCTTCAGATTGAAGAATTCCGTATTTTCCCGCAGACTGGCATTGGCCTTTCTGATACTTTTCTCATCAAGGGCATTAAGCAGAATCCGCTTGACCGGCTTCGTATTACCCAGGTAGTCCAGCACCTCGTCCACCAGCAGCTGCCCCTCACGATCCGGGTCACCGCCATGTACGATCTCATCGGCCTTGGCAATCAGCGACTTAACGACCGCGAACTGCTTCGCGCAGTCCTTAGCTACAAGCAGCTGCCACTTCTCAGGGATGATTGGCAGGTCCTCAGCGCGCCACCGTTTATACTTCGGATCATACTCATCCGGTTCGGCCTGCCGCAGGATATGCCCGAACAGCCAGGTCACAATGCCGTCACGGGTCTCCAGATAGCCATCGTGGCGGACCACCGGCCCTGTCAGGCATTTCGCCAGCTCCCGGCCAACGCTTGGTTTCTCGGCAATATATACACGCAATGTAAAAGACACCTCTTAATCAAAAAATAACTTGAACAGTCCATAGGCAATGAGTCCCAGCCAGGTCAGCACGACCAGCGAGGCAACGATCATCATAACCGGCACATAGCGCATCACGCGATCTGCCTGATCCTCAGCATAGTGCCGGACATGTCCTGGCAGCATATGGGTCAGACCACAGACTGCAGCCGGCACAATGACTGCATCATCGAGAATACCAATCAGTGGTATTGTGTCGGGGATCAAATCAATCGGACTCACAAGATAGAGGATGGCCAGTGCCAGCAGCCCTTTGACGCGGTGCGGAGTATCCCTGTGCCGCATGGCAATCAGCATAACCACCAGATCATACCGGAATATCTTCAAAAATGTAAGGATTCGCCGCATGGAATCTCCCTCCTGTCCTCTTCGAAATCACCCAAAATTTTACTTGTAACTATATAGTAATCATTCTATCATATTCATAGGGAAACTGTCTGTATACTTTATCATTATATTAATTGACATCAATATGCCGTTTTGTTATAATTTATTTACAAATTTACAGTGATGAATTCCACTCTACATATTAGGAGGAATGTCGATATGTCCGAAAAAAATTTCCCAATTACAAAAGCACAGCTTCAGGAAATCATCAAAGATTATCCTACTCCTTTCCATATCTACGACGAACAGGCCATCCGCCAGAATATCCGCGCACTCCAGCAGGCCTTTGCCTGGGCACCGCGCTTCCGCGAGCAGTTTGCGGTCAAGGCGCTGCCCAACCCGCGCATCATCCAGATTTTACATGAGGAAGGCGCTGGCACGGACTGCAGCAGCAAGGCCGAGCTCCTGCTGTCTGAAATTGCTGGCGTCAAAGGCGAAGAAATCCTGCTGACTTCCAACGATACCCCGGCCGATGAATTTCAGGAGGCCATTCGCCTTGGTGCCATCATCAACCTCGACGACATCTCCCATCTCGACTATCTCGAAGAGCATGCCGGCCTGCCTCAGGTCATCTGCTTCCGCTACAACCCGGGCAACCTCATCGAAGGTAATGATATCATCGGCAAGCCGACCGAAGCCAAATACGGCCTGACCCATGATCAGCTCATCGAGGCCTATCGCCGCGCAAAAGAAAAAGGAATCAAGCGGTTTGGACTTCACACGATGGTTGCCTCCAACGAACGCCGTACTGAGGCCTTCCTGTTCACTGCCAAGCTCATGTTCAGTCTGGCAAATGAGCTCCACGACCAGCTGGATATCGAGGTCGAATTCGTCAACCTCGGTGGCGGTTTCGGCATCCCCTACCTGCCAGAGGAAGAACCGTTGAATCTCATGGAGATTGGTGAAGGCATACACCAGCTCTATGACGAGATGATGATCCCAAGCGGACTCGGAAATACCGCAATCATGACCGAGAGCGGCCGGGCCATGACCGGACCGGCCGGCTGGCTCGTATCGACTGTGCTGCATGAGAAAAAAACCTACAAGGACTATATCGGTCTTGACTCCTGCATGGCCAACCTCATGCGTCCTGCAATGTACGGCTCCTATCATCACATCACGATTGCTGGCAAGGAAACTGCGCCCTGCGACCATGTCTATGATATTACCGGATCGCTCTGCGAAAACAATGACAAGTTTGCCATCGATCGCAAACTGCCGAAAATTGACATTGGCGACCTCGTGATCATTCACGATACCGGTGCACACGGCAGTGCAATGGGATTCAACTACAATGGCAAGCTCTGGTGCGCTGAGCTGCTGCTCAAAGAAGGCCACACAGTGGAACTCATCCGCCGAGCTCAGACTCTCGACGATTATTTCGCCACATTAAAATACCCAGGCTCACTCATAAAGTAAGCACCGGGTATTTCTGTCAAACTATATTACCAATCCGGATCAGCAAACCGGACCTGGTTGCGGCCAGCTTCCTTGGCCATATAAAGGGCACGATCGACACGCTTGAACAGCGCGCCGGGCGTGTCCTTTTTGCCTTGCCAAAAAGCTGCGCCAATACTGCAGGTAACCGTATAGCCGAACAATGGCGTATGTGCAGTCTGCCACCGCAGCCGCTCAGCCAGACCGGCCACCATCAGCGCCTGACCCGAATCCACCAGAATCAGGAACTCTTCTCCGCCCCAGCGCACGCAATTGCTGTCTTCTCCCATTTGTTGGCGAATCAGAGCGGCAAAATCTTTCAGTACCGCATCGCCAGCATCATGCCCATAACAATCGTTGACATTCTTGAAATGATCGAGATCCAGCAGCAGAACCGCGAAGGACTGCCCCGTTTCGCGGAATCGCGAAATAGCCCCGGTCAGCAGCTCGTTCAGTTTGCTGCGATTCCAACACCCTGTAAGTGCATCGAGCGAAGAGCGCTGCACTGCCCTGACCGCCTCGCGTTCGAGCCCTGCCGTCCGCAGTGCCAGCTCATCGCCCCCCCGCAGCTGCTGCCGCAGGATGGCGATAACAAAATACATAAAGGCATAGATCGCGAGTGGTGTCGTAAACACGCGCCAGGGCAGCAGATAAAAATGTCCGTCCATCCCGTCCAATATGCCAAAAAACATAAAGGCTGCCGTTGGTGCCAATACTGCCCGGCAGAGCACAGCACCTTCGCGCGCAGCCCGGATACACCAATAAAAAGCCAGCCCATCACCCACGGCCAGCAATGGATAGTATACTATCCTGAACAAATCCATTGTATGGACACCAAGAGCCTCACCACTCATTGCCAAAAAGAACAGCAGTACATTCGCCCCCACTATCGGCTCCATCCGCGCATAAGCCTTGTCCCGCAGCAGCTCATAAAGAATCAGATTGGCTGTAATTGGCAGCACATAATCAAACATGTTCAGCGCATACCACCAGAAGACTGGCTTATCGATAAAGAGGTCCTTTACCGTTGATGCACTGATCAGCCAGCCGCCAAATATCAGCAAAAAAGCAATGATATCGATATACAGCCATTTCCAATTCTTTGGACTGTAATGGTAATAAATCAGCATGATCAACACCATCAGCATCGCCACTGGCAATGCCAATACGACCGGGATATCGTAGAAAAACAGCCGCTGGATCTGTGCCGTCTCGGTATTCAGAATCAGTGTATCGAACCGTCCCAGATAACTATCTGCGTTCGAATACAGCTCAAAGGTAAGAAATTCCGCCGCTGGCAGATCCGGAACCGGAACCAGGTTGAACTGCCGGCCCTCGTCAAAACGCCTGCCGGCAAAGATGCCCCGTTGATACAGCAGCTCATCACCAAGCCAGACCCTTACTGCCTGGTTAGTAGTTTCAAACAACAGCATATTATGTTCCGGCGATCCAGGTTCCAATACCGTACGCAAACGGACCAGACGCTGACCAGCATCAAGGGGCGGACGATTGGGAAACGAAAAGGGCTCCCATTGACCCGGTTCCACCTCGTACCACCAGTTTCCCTCCATTTTTGCAGCCTCTGCCTGCAGGCTGCAGACAAGCAGCCCCCCAACCAACAGCAGAAAAAGCCCAATGTGCTTCCACGACCACGATGCCATAATATCCGCTATCCTCACGTCTATTCGCCTCAACTTCAGTCCATCCTCATGGTTCAAAGCTCCGTTACCACGTTATTCCGCCCACCGCGCTTGGCCCGGTACAACGCTTCATCCATCCGCTTGAAGATATCTACACTGCTATCGTCCGCTCCATGCCAGAACGCTACGCCCAGGCTGATCGTTACCGGATAGCCCGGCAGGATATCCGCCTGCTCAACCAGCTGCCGTAACGACTCAGCCAACGCAACGGTTTCAGTTCGGCTCATATCGGGACAGTACAGGACAAATTCTTCCCCACCCCAACGAAAGAAGGGGTGTCTTTTATCCAGCTGTCTACGGATCAGAGCTGCAAAACTTTTCAGTACGGTATCTCCCGCATCATGCCCCAGTGTATCATTAATGGCCTTGAAGCAGTCAATATCCATCATAATCAGTGAAAATCGTACAGCTGCGGCATCCACCAGCTGTCTGTGCATAAAATCTTCGAATGCGCCACGATTCCGGCAGTTCGTCAGCAGATCGATCTCCGATCGCTCAATCGCCAGTGCAATCTCATACTCCAGCCCGATCTCATGCTCACGCAGCTGACGCTCACGAATCAGCTGTTCCCGCATCATGCAGATGACAAATGCAATATCGGTATAAATACTCAGGGGCAATAAATAGCTATGCCACGAAAACGCCTGATAATAAAAAGACACTCCATCCGCGCCCCCCAAAATAGTCATGCCAATCATCGGAATCAGGGCAAACCGGGTATAGATATTCTTACGGCGAACCGAAACAATCATACAATAAAAAATCACCAGCTGCACCACCGGGATGATCAGATAATAGATCCACAGCCCCTGATTAAGATTATTCAGGCCCAGCCCATTAGCCAGCATCGCGAAGACAGCCAGCAAACCATACGCAGCAACAACCTTGCGGACTTTCGGCTTCAAATCCGCCTCCACGACCTCATAGATGATCATATTTGCCGTTACAGGCAGCAGATACAGCAACACCCGGGATAAATTTTCCCAAAAGACCGGCCAATCGAGAAACAGCTGCTTCACATGCGAAACGCTGATGACCCACAGTGACATTGTAACCAGCATGATAATCACATTGACGTTCAGCTTTTTCCAGGCCGCCTGATTGAACGCATACATAAACAGCATCAATATAATCAGTATGGCAGCCGGCAGGGTGATCACATAAGGAATATCATAGGAAAACAGCCGCTGCATCTGTTCCCGGGCAGAACCGATCGTAAAATCGTCAAATTGCCCGGCCTGATACGGATAATCCGCATAAAACTCAAAGGTCAGCTGACTGTCACCGGTAAATGCTGGCAACAAAACCATATGCCATTTGCTGCCATGTCCCAGCGGAAGCTGCGGTTCAAATACACCATCGCCATAAATCAGCTGAGACCCCAGCCAGACTCGTACCGCCTGTCCCGTAGTCGTAAAAAAAAAGCATATTATGCGTCGGATCATCGCCGCTGATGCGGCTAGTCAGCCAGATAATCCTGGCATCTGGTGCCACTGGTTTACTTGGGAAATCAAACGACTTCCAACCAGCGGACGAATTTCCTGCCTGCGCCGCAATCCCCTCATCATCAGCAGCACTCCCGCCTTCACGATACTGCCATGTCGTCGCATTGATCACAGCCGCCTTTGCAGAGGACAGCATACATAGTTCCATAAAAAAAAGCAGCAACAGAAAAAACCGAGCCGCTATGATCTTACGCTGCATGTCAGCTCCCGCCTTCCATTCCTGCTTCCGTCTATTGTCGATACAATAATAATATCCTAATACCTTACCGAATCCCAAACGTTTTGTCAAGCTGTTCAATTTTCTGACTGCCTCTGCCTGAACAGTCTCCTGCAAAGCCGTTCCTACACTGAGTTCGCTCCTGTGCAGCCCCGACAACTCTAAGCCTCATCGACATATGATGAGGCTTTCTTTATATTTAGATCAGGCCAAGACTCGGGCCAGTCTTACCAGCTCCGGATCGAGCGTCTTTTTGTTATTGACGGCATCAAACAAGTTAACACCGACTACCTTGCCTTCATTGAAACCAAAGACAATATTTGTAGCCCCGGAGATAATCGCGAGTGCAGCTTTCTCGCCCAGCATCGAAGCTTTCATACGGTCTTCAACCGATGGCGACCCCCCACGCTGGATATGTCCAAGTACCGATACACGAGTATCGATACCCGTTTTCTCTTCAACAATTTTCCCAAGACCGATGGCTGAGCCAGCACCCTCGGCTACAACGATGATACTGTAACGTTTGCCTGCATCATACATAGCCTTTAGCTCATGGCACATATCATCCAGATCATACTTGACCTCTGGTACCAGCACATACTCTGCGCCACCGGCAATACCAGTCATCATTGCCAGCCAGCCCGAGTTACGTCCCATAACCTCGACCAGCATAATGCGGCGGTGTGCTGATGCCGTATCACGCAGCTTATTGATTGCATCTACAATCGTATTGGCGGCCGTATCACAGCCAATCGTGTAATCCATGCCCCAAACATCATTATCAATCGTACCCGGCAGACCGACAATCGGCAGTCCAGTCTCCTTGGACAGCAGCGAACCGCCCGTGAGTGATCCGTCACCACCGATGATGACCAGTCCCTCAATGCCACGTTTCACCAGATTATCAAAGCCTTTCTTCCGCCCTTCCGGCGTCTTGAACTCCATGCTGCGCGCCGTTCCGAGGAACGTACCACCGCGCTGGATCAAATCGCTGACACTGCGGCTCGTAAGCTGAACGATATCGTCATCAATCATACCGGCATAGCCGTTATTGATTCCATATACCTCCACACCTTCGTAAAGAGCAGTACGGACCACTGCACGCGCCGCCGCATTCATTCCCGGGCTGTCGCCGCCGGAAGTCATTACAGCAATTGCTTTTTTAATCATGAAAACATCTCTCCTATAAATGTATAGATAGTCGTTATCTATTCCAATAAGTCTCTGTTTCTTATTTTACGAAACTCATTCACAAATGTAAAGTATCAAACAAGAAAAAGGGACTGAAAATCAGCCCCTCTCTCCAGAATATCCTGTGATATATTTATTTTACGCTCATGATACCAAGCGCATAACAGATGATACCAATCGCAAACAGACCGAAGATGATAACAATCGCATTAACTTTCCGTTTCATCAAGGCCATGCAGGCAAAAGTCATAAGCAGCGGAACCAGACCTGGCATCAGCTGATCGAGAATCCCCTGAACCGTCGTCGTAACGACTTCACCTTTGGCATTGGTAATCTGGGATACAACAACTGGAATATTGACCGATGTCCATTTGTTGACCAGAGCACCCATGACGAACAGACCAAGGATAGAAGCACCTTCTGTCAGTTTCTGCAGCTTGTTGCCAGCTACATCCTGTACTACGTCAGTACCCTTCGTATAGCCGTATTTGATACCATACCAGCGGATAGCCAGACGGATCACATTGAACAGTACGAAGAAGATCAACGGACCGGCAATGCTGCCGCTGATTGCAAAGGAAGCGCCAAGAGCAGCCGTGATTGGACGAAGCGTGCCCCAGAAGATTGGGTCACCGACACCAGCCAGCGGTCCCATCATACCTACTTTGATACCGTTGATAACACCATCAGGGATATCTGCACCATTAGCACGTTTCTCCTCCATAGCGGCCGTGATGCCGATGATCGGAGCAGTGACGAACGGCTGCGTGTTGTAGAACTCAAGGTGACGTTTCATCGCCTGCTTAAGCTCTTCGCCTTCATAGAGACGTTTGAGGATAGGGACCATGCCGAAGCAATAGCCCAGAGCCTGCATACGTTCCATGTTCCATGAACCCTGTAAGAAATTCGAACGGACAAATGCCCAGAAAAAATCACTCGAAGTAAGTTTCTTTTCCATCATGTTTTCCTCCTTTTTCCTCAATTAGTCAAGATCGTCATCAAGATCGTCTTTGGAACCGCCCGTTGCCGCAGTTGCAACAACAGCCTGATATTTCGGGTTCAGCTGAATGTATACGATTGCGCACACAAGACCGATGACGCCGAGAGCCACGAGGTTAAATGTCGTAAATGCAGCTACAACAAAACCGAGGAAAAAGAAAGGCATGAGGTATTTGGCGCCCATCATATTGATGACCATTGCATAACCTACAACTACGATAAATCCACCAGCAACCTGCAAACCACCAGTGATAACCGGCGGAATTGCATCAAGCATAGATTGTACAGCGCCAGTACCGATATACATAGCAACCAATGTCGACGGAATGGCTACACGCAAAGCCTGAATGCCCAGTGCACCCAGATGACAGATATCAATACCGCGGAGATTGCCTTCCTCAGCATAACTGTCCGCCTTGTGCTGAAATACAACCGTAATCGTACGACAGATAATCGTTAGAACCTGACCAGCAGCTGCCAGCGGCATTGCAATTGCAATACCAGCACCGACGCTCTGATGTCCAGCAATAACAAGGATTGTAGAAATAACCGAAGCAAGTGCAGCATCTGGAGCCATAGCGGCACCAATGTTCATCCAGCCAAGAGCAATCATTTCCAACGTACCACCGATGATGATACCAGTAGTCATATCGCCCAAGATAAGACCAGTGAGCGTACAAGCAATGAGTGGACGGTGCATCTGGAATTCATCCAGCACCGACCCCATACCAGCAACTGCCGATATGATGAAGATAGCGATGATTTGCAAACTACTAAGTTCCATTATGTTTTCCCTCCATTATGTAATAAGACCTTTAACTCTCAGGAAGATCCACCCCATACGAACCTTCCTTTATGAAATGGTGCCTTATTTCAGGACATCCATCAACATAACTTTCTTATCTGTATCAACCTTGCGGATTTCCAGCTCGATTCCCTTTTCATTCAACTTCTTGAACGACTCGATATCCTGATCGTCAACCGAAACGGCGCCTGTGATCTGATGCTTGCCTTCATGGAAGCTCATGCCGCCAATATTGATGCTCTTGATGTCCACGCCATGCTCGACCATGTACAACACACTCGTCGGATTCGTAAACAGCAGCAGGCAGCGCTCATTCTCATATTTCGGATTGTTGTAGACACGAACCGCTTTTTCCAGATCAACAACATGTGATTTGATTCCGGCCGGTGCAACCTGCTTGAGCAGCGTAGCACGGATCGTATCGTTTGCTACATCATCATCGCAAACGATAATGCGCTGACAGTTTGTTACCTTCGACCATACCGTGGCTACCTGCCCATGGATCAGACGGTCATCAATTCTTGCTAATACGATATTCATTATAAATCGTCCTCCTCGTCATCTGAAATCTGACTTGCATGGAACGTTTGCGTTCCATTCCTGCCGGCCTCAACCGCTCGCTCCATCAATGCCTTGACATCCGAACCGTCATCTGCCATCTGCGCGCTGCACATCTCAATAAGCATCGGCAGATTGACCCCCGTTACGATGCCATATGCTTCATTGCTGATAACCAGCCGGCAAGCTGCATTATATGGACTGCCGCCAAACAGGTCATTCAGGAACAGCACGCCATCCTCGCACTTCAATTCCCGGATTGCCGTCTCATACTTGGCAACCACATCATCCGGCCCCTCACCTGGAACCAGCGTAACCGCACGGACGTTGCTCTGCTCGCCGCAGATCATCTCGCAGGACTTTACCAGTTCTTCTGCGAAACGTCCATGTGTACCAACGATAATACCAAACATTCACATTACCTCCTTAAAAAAAATCATTCCCCTGAAATCAATATACTTGAATCTGAATGTTACGGGCTGATTCTGCCTTATGCCTTTTAATAATGCAATTTCCGTGCCAACTTTGTGTATTAAAACGAAATCTTCCTCTTTCGCTTGGTTTCATTGGCTTTTTCAGCTTTTTTTCATATACTTTTTCTTACTCTGATACTATGAATATTATTTTGATACACTTACATATACTTTTTGATACGCTCTGATACTGTCAGAAAATAAAATCTTGCCAATTAAAATACACTGTGCAGAATCATATCCGCACAGTGTATCATTATTTTTTAAATCATGTTGGCCATAAAGTAATATTCATCCTCTTCGAAGCGCAGTTTCAGCGTATCATCGAATACTCTGGCCGCCTTTTTTATCGCCTCTATTTTTTGTGTATCAACTTTACTCTTATCTTCATTGTAGGCTAACGGGCTGCGGGTAACGATACGCTCCAATGCACAACCACAATGGACAATCAGCCGAATCCTCAATGGATTGGATAATTTGAGATTCAGTTCTTTCTCCAGTATCCGGTCAAATTCCAGCAAAACGCTCATAACTTTTGCCGGGTTCAGATAAGTAAGGAACTTCTGCAGTGACTCCTCGCAAAGATTTTGAACCACCATGTTGCGCTTCTGCTTGGGCATCACCGTTATTTCCTGATCGAATACCAGCTCCGTCAGAAGCCGCTCCCCTTCACCGTCAATCAGCTGTTCTAAGGGAATGAACGGCACATTCATTCGCGGCTTCTTCATGCCAACAGCCGCCACAATACGATATTCCTGATTAATCTCCTCCAGCCGGTCATCCAGATGGACCAGGCCGACCGGAATAACCTCCACCGACCGGCCGGCGTGATGCAGGACATCTTCAACCAGCGATTTGAGTTTAAGCGCCGCCCCCTTCCCCGATGAACAAATTGTGACGATAGCCTCCGGTTCCTGACCAGCTGCCACAGATTTATTGTCAGTAAAGTCCATCGTCTCATACCCTTTGAAGTTAACCAGCGACTCATAGATACTATCGAGGTCCATCCCCGCAATGTCCACTTTACGCATAGCTTCAAGAATCAGTGGCGTCGAAACCATATCCAGGGTACGTACAGGAATCCTCAACCGTTCAGAGAGCATTGTCCCAATATTGCAGAGAGAACCCATATCCGCGAGTATCAGGACCCCCTTCTTGCAGCTCATTGCCTGAAGCATCGCTGTAGTCTTATCAAGGATCTCCTGCGGCCGTACCTCCAGCGGCATATCGACAGCTACGATATTCGTATCCGTTGAACTGAACAAGCGCTGAGCAACATCAACCATAGATGTCGCGGTACTCTTGCCATGTGTGGCCACGAGAATTGTTACTTTTTCCTCCAGCTCATCATCGTCCGAAGACTCCAGCAAAAGTGCGATATACTCGATTTCAGCTCGCGGCACCTGCAAATGGTAATGTGTCTCAATCATATGACCAATATCTTCCGCCACGGTCAGGCATTCCTTATCCTGCGGAATCGCCCCTTCAATTTCGGTGTACGGGATCGTCTCATTTGACTTGACGCGTTTCAGAAATGCCGACAGATGCAGGCTGAACGCATAAAGGAAACGATCGCGGTAACTGCGATTCATTCTTTTCTGCACATAAAGCGAGATCTGCTCTGAAAAATCGACCAATGCCTTATCCACAATTTTCAACAGGCGCTCCCGCGTGGTCATATTGACTGAATTTTTTTTGTTATACAGATCTTTAACGTAGACATTGACATCTGTAGCAACAATCTGTTTAATCAGCTCATCACTGATGCCCTCAGTCTTCAGTAATGCCACCTTGTCTTCAACCACCTGATACAGATTGAACCCTTCTGTGCCCTGGTCATCACCTGCCAGTTGAATTTGGTTCCCCGACGGGCTCACTACCAGTGGCTCATTGACATATTTCGTCAGCTCGGTCAGCGCCTGCCGGTTTGCCGACAGCGTCAGCAGTCCATCGCGCACATTGGGCGGCAGCATCTTGAAATCAACCTCAATATAATTTGGATTATCAATACCATTAAGAAAGGCCTGTGCACAAAGCAGTTTGATATTCGACTTGAGCTGCCCGACGTTGCCGCCGCCAATGCTGCCAATCAGGGCCTTGACGGACTCGACGCCGATGCGTACCGGTTTTTTAACCCGCTGGACTTCATCCATAAACAGCAGTTTGAGGATATCCAGTTTTTCCTCCAGGGTACGTTCAGCCAGCGGCTTAATTGTAATGATGTTCGGAATCCGGCGCACAAAAGTTTTAGTCAAAGCCGAGTTTGGATCTTCGGTCGTCGCACCAATGATCAGTACCTTGGCCGTCCGGCTGCGGGTTGTCTCACCCAGCCGGTTGAATGTGCCCGTATCCATGAAATAAAAAATCATCTCCTGCCCTTCCGGTGGCAGCCGATGAATCTCATCAAGAAACAATACCCCGCCGTCTGCCTCTTCGACCAGCCCTGATTTTGCTGTATCCGCCCCGGTAAAAGCTCCCTTGATATGACCAAAGATATGTGAAATCAACAGTTGCGGATTATTATAGTAATCCGCACAGTTGAATGTTACAAATGGCGCTTCATCGCCAAAGCGATGCATGGATTTGCCATACGAGAACATCATATGTGCAAATAATGTCTTGCCGACACCAGTCTGGCCGACAATCAATGTATGCAGTCCATCAGGCGGATAAAGAATGGCCGCCTTAGCCTGCTCTACCTGACGTTTCAGACTCTTATCCGCCCCAATCAGCCGCCCAAATGGATTGGCTTCTTCCTCGCCTCCGCAAAGTTTGCGACACTCGTCAATATCCCTGAACTGGCAGGGACCAGCTGCGAGTTCCAGTTCCAACGCGGCTTCCAGCGATTCCTTATCAAAATAGCGGACCGGACGGCCCATAAATTTCACGATCCGTCCCTGACGATGCAGTTCATTAAGTTCCTTGGATACGTTATTACGCAGGATATCGAGCGCTCCGGCAATTTCCTGCGCATCCAGTCCCACCGCGCCCTTAAGTTTTGCTTTCTTATACTCAGCCGACTTTTCTTTAATATAGTTATAGATTCTTTCACTGCGTTTCATCTGTATCACTCCATTCCGATACTCTTGCCTACCATTATAACAGTGTATCAGAAAATAGAAAAGCCGGCCCTGTTACCAGAGCCAGCTTCGCAGTCATCATTTCTTGTCGTTTGGACTTTTCGTAGTTTCCTTGGGAATCGGCTTTAGGAAGAAATTCTCCAGTTCCCCCTGCTTGCTGAATATCATTACGCAATAGATAGCCGGCTCTTTTTCAAACCCCATCAGGTAAACCATCTGATCAGCCTGATCAAAACGGGTCCAGCTTACAAAGCGTCCTGCCTTGCAAGCCCCAAGATTTTTTGCAATATCTGCACCAAGCTTGTTCATCTGATCCTGATTGACGGCTTTCTGCGCAATAGCCCCCATCATCGCTCTTGCTTCCACAGGCTTGTTCTTCACGAGCATTGTATCCATCCATCGGGCCGCCATGTCCTGCTCCGTTGAAAAATCCTTCACATCTGGTCCCGCCGCCAGTGCACTGCCAGACAAAGCCAGCATAGCCACCAGACAAAACAATACTACATATTTTTTCATATAATAATCCCCACCCTTCCCATATTCTTTTTCATTTTATCATACAAATATAAAAAAGCAATCAAAAACGCCTGATAAAAAAGACTGCCCTTGAGGCAAACCGATGTCCCAAGAGCAGTCCCTGACTCAAAGCAGTTTCTCAATATCCGCGGCCATAGCCGACGGCAGTGTCGTCGGCTCAAAACGTGCCACCACCTTGCCACTGCGGTCGATGAGGAATTTTGTGAAGTTCCATTTAATGGAATCCCCCGGCAGATATTCCGGGAAATTCTTTGCCAGTGCTTCCTGCAGCGGCTTTGCTACCGGATGAGATTCATCAAAGCCCTTGAACCCCTGCTGCTCCGTGAGATAGACAAAGAGCGGCTGGGCATTTTCCCCACGCACATCACCTTTCTCAAAGAGCTGGAACGTAACGCCATAATTTAGTCGGCAGAACTCCTGCACTTCATCATTCGTTCCCGGTTCCTGCTCAGCAAACTGATTGCTGGGGAAGCCAAGAATCACGAGTCCCTGATCCTTATATTTCATATGCAGTTCCTGCAAATCCTTATACTGCGGCGTAAATCCACATTTACTGGCCGTATTCACGATCAGCAATACCTTGCCAGCATAATCAGCCAGCGAAATCTCCTCGCCACGAATTGTTTTTGCCTTAAAATCGTATACGTTCATCATTTTCACTCCTTAAAGCCCCAGCAGGGCATCCAGTTTGGCCTTATCAAAGCTCAGTACGTAATCCTTGCCATCGACAGTCGTGATTGGCACGACCAGATCTCCTGATATTTTATAACATTCATCGCGGGCCGCATCATCGAGCTCAATATTATGCTCCTCAAATTCTACATTGCGCGACTTAAGATATTTCTTGACCTTATCACACCAGGGGCAGCTTGTAATTGAATAAACTTTTACCATAATACCCACCTCCATTCTATTTATTATTTTCCTTCAGGGATTCCAGATATTTCTCCGCCAACAACGCCGCAACCGTGCCATCAGCAGCGGCTGTCGTGAGCTGACGTATGGGCTTGACACGAACATCACCGGCAGCATAGACTCCCGGCAGATTGGTTTTGCAGTCCTCACCAGCGACAATACGCCCATCCGGCTCAAGATTAACAACGCCCTCGAAAAGCTTTGTATTCGGTACTACACCGATATTGACAAACAGCCCATCGACCGGCAAACGCTTCCTCTCACCAGATACTTTATCCAGAATATCCAATTCCTGCAGATGCTTCTCCCCATAGAGGGCCTTGATCTCCGTATCAAGCAGGATCTCAACCTGTGCATGCGACCTGAGTTTCCGCTGAGAGATTTCATCGGCCCGCAGATTCGCCGTCCGCTGGATTAGATATAGCTTTGCCGCATACTTTGTCAGGAAATTTGCCGCATCAACAGCAGCATTGCCTCCCCCCATGACCGCAATTGTCTTCCCCTGATACATGTGACCATCACAGAGCTCACAATAATGCACGCCTTTACCGGCATATTTCACTTCTTCCGGCAAAGGAAGCTTACGGCGCGTCATCCCCGAAGCAAGGATGACCACGCCGGCTTCGTAGATACAGCTCTCAGTCTCGATGATCTTTGGCTGTACCTTCAGATCTACCCGCTCGATTGCATCGAATTCATCTACAACAGCACCAAAAGTTTCCGCCTGCTGCTGGACACTCGCCACCAGCTCGCTGCCTTTAATTGATGCAAACCCCGGATAGTTCTCGATAGCAACGGCATTCACAATCTGTCCGCCCACCAGTCCGGACTCGAGGACCAGTACGCTCAGATTCATGCGCCCGCCATAGAGTGCTGCGGTCAGTCCAGCCAGACCTCCGCCAATAATAATCATGTCCCTGTAGCGTCTTTCTTTTACCATACGTTCGCCGCCTTCCACCACCTGTCAACAAATTGTCATAATATTTACTCTCACTAACATTGTGCACAATAGCTGCGCCGCTGTCAAGCACCATTTGCAAAACCTGCCGATTTTTAAGGGACCGGCAGCCCGATAAACGATTATCCGATAAGCTCATAGCCTGCCGCTGTAACGACCTCGGCAAAGGCTGACTGCGGAATCTCCCGATCAGTCCGGACTAGAGCAGTGCCACCAGCAAGATCAACAGTCACCGACTGCACCCCTTCCATCTTCGACAAGGCCTCAGTAACATGATTCTGACAATGTTCACACATCATACCTTCAATTTTCAAAGTCTTCTCCATCATAAGTTCCTCCTCTTTATTCTCTTCATGTGCCGCTGTTGCAGCTATCACTGCCGTATTCTGTGCCAAGACTACCGGATCTGTCTGACCTTGAAGCTGCATATTAAAACGCCGCAGCCTCAAGGCATTGAGACAGACACAGACACTCGACAGACTCATCGCTGCGGCCCCCATGACCGGCGACAACCGCAGCCCCAGTGCAGTATACAGTACACCAGCTGCCAGCGGAATACCTATGGCATTATAGAAAAATGCCCAAAACAAATTCTCTTTTATATTCCGGATCACCGCCCTTGACAGCCGGATCATGCGGACCGCATCGAGCAGATCACTCCTGAGCAGTACGGCATCTGCGCTCTCGATTGCCACATCCGTACCTGCCCCGATGGCAATACCAAGATCTGCCTGTGCCAGTGCGGGAGCATCATTGATGCCGTCACCAATCATTGCCACCCGATGCCCCTGTGCCTGTAATGCTGCGATATGGCTGGCCTTATCCTGTGGCAGTACCTCGGCAATGACCTGGCCAATATCAAGCCGGCGGCGAACAGCCTCGGCAGTGCGCCGATTATCTCCAGTAAGCATAACCGCCATCAGCCCAAGCTGACGGAACTGGCGGATGGCCTCGGCACTAGATGCTTTCTCAACATCTGCTACCGCAATAACACCGGCCAGTTCCCCCTCACAAGCAAAGAGCATGGGCGTCCGTCCCTCATCAGTCAGTTCATCGAGAACGACTTGCAGCGGTCCGGCATCAACGCCGATTTCCGCTATGAATCGCTGACTGCCAGCATACCATTGCTGATCTCCGATCATAGCCTGAACACCCCGGCCAAAATGTGCCTGAAAGGCTTCCATGTGAGCTGGTTCAACGCCTCTTTCCATCGCGTAGGTCAATACCGCCTCCGCCAGTGGATGTTCACTTCCCTGTTCCAGCCCGGCAGCTGCTGCCAGCAGTTCGGATTCCGTCCGTCCGATTGCCGTAATTCCAGTGACCACTGGATGCCCCGCTGTGATTGTTCCGGTCTTATCCATTACTACTGTATCAATCGTATGAGCCATCTCCAGTGCCTCACCCGACTTAACCAGGATGCCATGCTCGGCCCCTTTACCCGTTCCGACCATAATTGCGACCGGTGTCGCCAGGCCGAGTGCACAGGGACAGGAGATGACCAATACCGAGATGGCCATCGAAAATGCAAATTCTGCACTGGCGCCCTGCACCAGCCATACGATTGCGGTGACCAGTGCAATGCCGATCACCACCGGTACGAATACACCCGAAACCTTATCTGCCAGCCGTGCAATTGGTGCTTTTGATGCACCAGCCTCATCAACCAGACGGATAATCTGACTAATCGTTGTCTCAGCACCAACCCGCTGTGCCGTGAACCGTATCATCCCCTGTTGATTGATAGTCGCAGCAATAACGGAATCACCGGGCTGTTTGGCAACAGGGATACTCTCGCCGGATATTGCAGACTCATCCACGCTGGTCATCCCCTGCGTCACGACGCCATCAGCCGGGATACTCTCGCCCGGACGTACCACAACAGTATCGCCGACTCGCAGCTGGCTGGCAGCGATTGTCCGTTCCACTCCGTCACGAATAACCGTGGCCTGTTTAGGTGCAAGATCCATCAGCTGTTCCAGCGCCTTGCTGGTCCGCCCTTTGGCCTGCGCCTCTAGATATTTGCCAACGGTAATCAGCGTAACAATCATTCCAGCTGACTCAAAATACAGATTCTGGCTGTACATGATAACCAGCTCCAGGTCACCATGCCCCAGCCCCCAGCTCATGCGCAGGATTGCGAATACACCGAACAACGCCGCCGCCAAAGATCCCATCCCAACCAGCGTGTCCATATTCGGCGCCCCCTGCCGGAGAGTGCGAAAACCAATCAGATAGAACTGCCGGTTCAGATACATGACCGGCAGCACAAGCAGGAACTGAACGAAGGCGAATGTAACTGCATTGGCCGGTCCGTCAATAAACAACCGGATCAGATCAGGTACCGGCAGGCCAAACCAGTCCATCAGCATACCGTGCATGGACACATACATGACCGGCAGCAGGAATATCACGGACCATATCAGTCGCTGCCGGATAGCCCTTGCCTGCTTTGCCGCAACAGACTCAGATCCCGCCCCCGCAGTATCAGGCCCACCATCAGCTCTATCAGAACTGGAGGCCGCACCCCCTCGGAGCGCCGCACCATAGCCGGCTTTTTCTACGGCAGCAATAATCGCAGCTGCACTCGTCTGCTGTTCATCATACTCCAGCTGCAGACTGTTGGTTAGCAGATTGACCGCAACTGCCTGCGTACCACTAATTTTTTCGACAGCCTTTTGCACCCGCGACGAACAAGCCGAACAGGTCATCCCCATAATATCGAATCGTTCTTTGCGCAACGTTTTGCCTCCTTCCAAGTGCTGCTGCCCAGTCATTTCATAACTTTTTGCAGCAGACCACACAACTCATCAACTACTTCATCATTCCCAGCCCGGATATCGTCGACCACACAACTGTGCACATGCTGGTTCAGCAATTCCTTCGTAAAGGCATTCAGCGCCGACTGTACCGCACTGACCTGCGTCAGGATATCCACACAGTAACGATCCTCATCTACCATTTTATGGATGCCGCGAATCTGCCCTTCAATCCGGTTCAATCGACGAACCAGGCTTTTGTACTCCTCACCCTCCTTGTCACGGAATTTATGCTTCATACCGCAACAGGCATGTTTCTCTGTTTCTGCCATCCTTTTAATTATTCCTCCTGTCTTTCCCCATATACCCTATACCGGTATAATATACCCTATATGGGTATCAGTCAAGAAAAAAAATGAGCACGACAGGGTTGTTTCCTGTCGTGCTCACAATCAGCACTTAGTGCTCATGAAGCATATATTCCTGGTCTTCATCAATAATCTGGATCATCACATCAGCAAATTGCGGATCGAACTGGCTGCCACGTCCTTTGGCAATCTCTGCCCGTACAACATTCTGCGGCAGTACATCACGATAACTGCGCTTGGACGTCATAGCATCATACGAATCCGCCACAGCAATAATGCGTGCATAGACTGGAATCGCTTCTCCTGCCAATCCATCCGGATAACCACGCCCATCAAACCGCTCATGATGGGCTCTGGCACCCACGGTCAGTTCTGGAAACTCTGCTACCAGTGACAAAATATCTGATCCAATAACAGTATGCTGCTTGATCTTGTCATACTCTTCATCGGTCAGCCTGTCCGGCTTGTTGATGATTGCTTCCGGAACCCCGATCTTACCAATATCATGAAGCAAGCCCATGAAATATATCTTGCGCTGTTCCTCCTCCGACCAGTTCAGCTTGTAGACAATATGACGCGCATATCTGCCAACTCGTTGCGAATGACCACGCGTGTAGGTGTCCTTGGCATCGATTGTCTTGGCCAGCGCCATGACCGTTTCCTCAAACAATCGCTGGCTGGAAGCCAGTCGCTCCTCAGCCAGTTTGGTCTGTCTTCTGACTTCCTGTTGTAAATGGCGATGCAGATACTGTAGTTCCAGCACCTGCTCGACCTTCTTCACCACAATAATTGGCACAAAGGGTTTGCGCACGATATCGAATGCGCCCGCCATCGTAATAGCCGCTTCTACCTTCTGACTCTGATCACTGGTCATCATGATGACAGGGATAGCCCTGGTGCGTTCATCTTCGCGAATACGCCTAAGCAGCTCAAAACCATCCATATCCGGCAAATGTGCAGACAGCAGTACCAAATCCGCACGCTTCTGCCGTAAACGAACTAAGGCAGCTGTACCAGCCGATGCCTCATGATAGTCAACCCGCGTTGCCAATACCTGCCTTAATTTTATCTGATCCGGCTGATCGTCATCCACAACCAATACCGAGGCCTGTTGCATCTGATAGATTTGCATACGTTTGATTTCTTCCTCATCCCACTCTTAATTTACCAAATACCTGACTAGTCCTATTATGATTTGCTTTCAAAGAATTCCCATTCCCAACTTTCTTCTATTTTAGAAAATTCGTTGAACCACTGCTGAATTCCTCTTTATTTTTTGATTAGAATTTTATCAAACACTGAGCCAGTCTATACCAAAAAGGCCCCCGGTTTCCCGAAGGCCTCAAATATTCAATGGAGCTGATTATAGGATTTGAACCTACGACCTGCTCATTACGAATGAGCTGCTCTACCAACTGAGCTAAATCAGCAATCTTGTCTGTCGTTCTCGCGACTGACAAGATATATTATAAGCGATGTTTTCGTACCTGTCAACACTATTTATAAATTTTTTATACTTTTTTTCTGCCCGATCAAAGACGTCTTAAGCCAAACCACTGACAGGTGCTGTCCCAAAATACCTGCGTCTGGAAATCCGTATTGCCGTAAGCGTCATGGCTGGTAACAATCAGCTGCTGATCAACAATGCTGGAGGACAAATTATGCCAGCGATCGACACGGAAACCAATGTTAGCCAGACTATTCCATGAGACATAGGTCGTCCAAAGGCCATCATGCTTGCCAACCAGCCAGTAACCACAACTTTTGGCACCAGCCCCACGCGTTGCCGTAATCTCAAACAGGCGCATGCCCGGATCAGTCGTCTCAATAGCGCGGACATTGAAATCTACGCCATCATAGCGGCCATCAAAACTATTGAACGAAAGAAAATCCTTCGTCCCATCGGCACTCATGAGGCGCATCACCCGGCCGTTTGAAATGAATTTGACCTTCTGACCATCCTGGTCCGTCGCGGTAACGGTCTTGTCTGCAATTGTCATCCCCTGACTGATCCCGGTGACAGTCATTGCATCTGCCTGTCCTTGTGAAAAGGCCATCGCTGTGGCAATGCCGGCAGCTGCCAAGATTCTACTGATACGATTCATATGATTCGACTTCCCTTCATGATAATACATCCACTTTTAAAGTTATTCCACATCCGTCTGCTTTTTCCTTCTTTCCAGCAGCAAGGAAATTGTGTTACAATGAAAAAAGATTTTAAAATGGACAGAACTGTTTCAGGAGGTTCTTTATGCGCGGACTTCGTGTATTGGTTATTGACAATTCCATATCCTTTCAGGAAGTACTCGCCAAAGAGCTGCTCCATCGACTGCCCGCTGGCAGTCTGGTCGAGCGGGCCAGCGACCCAATTGATGCGCAGGAAAAAATGATACCATTCCATCCTGCCATTATAGTCATGAATTTTGCAATGGGCAGCATTACCGTTGACGGGTCCAAATTTCTTACCCGCCTGACCATGGGACATCAGGGGCGTCCGGGTATTCCGGTTATTGTCTACGGCCTGATGAGCGCCAATCGTAAGCTGGCCTTATTGCGTGGTGCTGCTGCCTATCTAAAAAAGCCTGGAACAGACGCGTCGTCTCCGCTGTTCTATGACCAGCTTGTCGAGCGCATCCAGCAGATTGTTGCAGCGCGGAGCGCCGACAGCGCAGATGTTGGGCCCGGCGCCATGGTCACTAAAGAGATATGGACCGCTACCCTGCCCAAAGATAAGTTTCCTCAGCCTCTCTCACCAGCAGGCCGGCTAATTTATCAGGCAGAGACAGAAAAAAATGAAACTCAGCCATCGATACAACACAGCTCAGACAAAGAAACATATCAACCGGATGACATACTGGCATCTGATGCCTCCATCGAGCTCATCGCGATAGGATCATCAACAGGGGGAACTGAAGCCTTGTCAACGATCCTTACCAGACTACGGCCGCCACTGCCGGGAATCGTTATCGTCCAGCATATCCCGCCGATGTTCTCCCGCCTGCTCTCAGAGCGCCTTAATAACGAGTGTGCTCTGACCGTCAAAGAGGCCGCCACCGGCGACATCGTCCAGCCGGATCATGTCTACATCGCCCCCGGCAGCAAACATATGACACTCAAGCGCTATGGCAGCCAGCTGATCCTGCACTGTAATCCCGGCCCACCGGTCCACAGCGTATGCCCTTCAGTCGATGTCCTATTCGACTCTGTGGCACACGAAGTCGGCAGAAATGCCTGTGGAGTTCTGCTGACCGGCATGGGAAAAGATGGCGCAGAGGGACTGCTCCACATGCGCCAGCAAGGTGCGCATACCATCGGTCAGGATGAAGCTACTTCCACAGTCTACGGCATGCCCAAGGCAGCATTCGAGCAGGGTGCCGTCGAAACCCAGCTGCCGCTTGGCGCTATCCCCGCCGCTATCACAAATATTGCCAGAAAAAAGCCGTGAACCCATTGAGTTCACGGCTTTTTCATGCCCGGTTCCTTTTTTCCTGATAGCAGTAGCCCAGCCACAAAATCAACAGCCAGACCGGCAGCAGCCAGACAGCCAGCTGCATATCGGGAATCTGCGTCATAAATACCCAGACCCCAACCAGAAATGCGATACATAGATAATTTGTCAGCGGATAGAGCGGCGAACGGAACTTTATCGTCTTGCCGGTTGCCATACAATGCTGACGGAATTTCAGATGTGTGATGGCAATGGTCATCCAGCTGATTGTCGCCGCAATCGTAGCAACCGACATCAGAATCATGAAAACCTTGCCCGGGAAAAAATAATTCAATGCTACGCAAATCAGCGTGATGCCCGAGGAAACAAAGATCCCATTAACCGGAACGCCACGCCCGGAGAGACGCCCCATGAATTCTGGGGCCTCATCCTTCGAGGCCAGGCCATATAGCATCCGACTGTTGCTATAGATAGCCGAGTTGTAGACCGACACGGCCGCCGTCAGTACAACGAAGTTCAGAATATGGGCCGCCGCCGGCACCCCTACATACGAGAAAATCTGCACAAAGGGGCTGGCATCCATCCCGACCTTATTCCATGGCCAAAGCGCCATCAGTACTGCCATCGTACCGACATAAAAGAGCAGGATACGCCAGATGACCTGATTAATGGCCTGCGGAATCGTCTGCTCCGGATTTTCTGCCTCACCGGCCGTGATACCAATCAGCTCAATACCGCCGAAGGAGAACATAACCACCGTAATCGAAAGCGCCAGCCCCCACCAGCCATTCGGCAGAAAACCACCATTGCTCCATATATTGCTGAAGTTGTCAGGGAAGCTCTGCGGACTCGAAAAAATCAGGTACAAACCGAGTACGATCATCAGCACAATGGCAGATATCTTGATCAGCGCCATCCAGAACTCAAATTCGCCATAGATGCTGACATTGATAAGATTCACTGCCGTAATAACGACGAGACACACGAGCGCCGCAATCCACTGGGGCAGATCCGGATACCAGAACTGCATATAGATGCCAACAGCTGTCAGCTCGGCCATGGATACCAGAACATAATTAAACCAGTAATTCCAGCCCGAGAGGAACCCTGGGAACCGCCCCCAATACTTGGTGGCATAATAACTGAACGAGCCGGACACCGGCTCATCGACAGCCATCTCCCCCAGCATGCGCATAATAAAGAAAATCACGATACCACCGATCAGATATGCCAGCATGACGGACGGTCCCGCCAGCGCAATTGTTGAGGCTGAACCATAGAACAGTCCGGTACCGATTGCGCCGCCGAGCGCGATCATCTGCAGATGACGGTTTTTAAGCCCGCGCTTCAGCTTTGTTGCTTCATTCATACATTCATCTCCAATTCCATAAATACCTTCCCATTATACCATCCCAGGCCAATACTTTACAATATTACAGTACATATTTTAAAAAAGAGATTCCTGTGTATCGGAATCTCTTTTCTCTCAATAATGCTGTCTATCTTTGAGTGCACGCTCAACTTCACGCTTCGCAGCCTTATCCTGCAAGTCCTGACGCTTGTCATAGTTATGCTTGCCTGAAGCCAGCGCCAATTCAAGTTTGGCCTTGCCATGCTTAAAATAGATCTTCAGCGGTACCAGCGTAAAACCCTTTTCCCGGGTCTTGCTGAACAGCTTCACAATCTCAGCCTTATGCATCAGCAGCTTACGAGGACGCAAAGGATCGTGATTAAAGATATTGCCCTGCTCATAGGGACTGATATGCATATTCTCCACAAAGATCTCACCGTCCTTAATGACGGCGTAACTGTCCTTGAGATTAGCCCGGCCGGCCCGCAGAGATTTCACCTCAGTGCCTTGCAGTGCCAGTCCGGTCTCATAAGTTTCGTGGATGAAAAAGTCATGCCTTGCCTTGCGGTTCTCGCAGGCAATCTTCATGCCAACATTTTTCTTTCCCAAATACCATCACCTTTTCCTTTCAGAAGGAATCTGTGAGTCATAACGCACTTACTTGCTGTTGGCTGTGCCGCCTTCAGTCTTCCGGTGCGGTCGCGGACGACGGGATGGCACCGGCTTGTTTTTCTCCGGCCGGGCCACCTCATCATGTTCCTTGCGCTCATGATAGCCCGGCGGATCCGGCCATACAGCGCTGTTAAGGCCCGTTACATAGACGCGATGATAGTCTGCGTCCTTACTATTGCGGCGTTCCTCACGGTTGCGTCCGCGATCACCGCCACGGCTCCCCTGTGGCCGGCCATCACGGCCAGCCGGCCGTCCGCCTTCACGGCGGCTGCGATCATTGCGCTCATTACGGCCGCCACGCTCTCCGCGTTCTATACGCTCACTGCACCCTGATGTACCGACTGCCTGATTGGCCTGGCTGCCCTCGGCCTTGCACGGCTCGCCGCCAGTCACAGCAGCTGAAGCTGGCATAACCGGTGCTGCTGGCAGTTTCTCACCCGAAGCACCGCGATGCTTGCGGCCACCACGATGCCGCTTTCTGGCCGGTTGTGCGGCTGCCTGTTCCGTAGTCATCGGCTCGGCAATCAGTTCCGACTCTGTCGGCTGCTTCTTCTGCGCATCCCCGCGGCGTCCACCACGGTTTCCGACATCCTTCTTATCCCGGTTATTGTCCTTTTTCCCGGACTTATTCGCACTCCGGCCGCCACGAACAGCATTCTTCATCGCCGTCGGGTCATAAGCACCATTATCTTTCAATACGAAATCCAAATTACGTTCCTCAACATTAGCACGAACCAGCAGGATCGTCACCGTGTCGCCGAGGCGGTATTTCGCCTGCGTGCGCTCGCCAACCATCGCATACTGCTCTTCTACATACGAATAATAATCATTGACCATCGTCGACACATGGACCAGGCCTTCAACACCATTATCCAGCTCGATAAAGAGACCAAATGCAGTCACGCCGCTGATAACACCGTCGAACTCTTCACCGACAAACTGTGCCATGTACTCGATCTTCTTCATGTCGGTCGTCTCACGCTCAGCCTCAACTGCCACACGCTCACGCTGGGATGCATGATCTGCAATTTCCGGCAGGATCAAATGCAGCTTCGCCTGACGCTCCGCAGGAATCGAGCCGGTCGCAAATGTTTCCCGCAGTAGGCGATGCACAATAAGATCCGGATAGCGGCGGATTGGCGATGTGAAGTGCGTGTAGTAACGCGCCGCCAGTCCGAAATGTCCCAGGCTCAGGTCTGAGTATCGCGCCTGCTGCATCGAGCGCAGAGCTACTGTACTGATAATACGCTCCTCAGGCCGGTCCTCTACCTTCTCGAGCACCTTCTGCACATCCATCGGCTGGATCTGCCCCGCTTCATCCTGACGTACAAAGAGACCAAACGCCCCCAGCAGATTATTCAGACGCTCGATTTTCTCCGTCGTCGGCTGCTCATGTACACGGTACATAAAGGGCAAATGTTTCGTATCCATATGACGGGCCACGGTCTCATTCGCCGCCAGCATACATTCCTCGATGATAGACTCCGCCAGTGATCCTTCACGCTTGATGAGTGCGACCGGGTGCCCCTTCTCATCCAGTTTCACCTTGACCTCCGGCAGATCAAAATCAATTGATCCGCGCTCATGGCGTTTAGCCTTGAGCAGGCTGCGCAGCTCGGAAAGCGTCGTCAGCATATGGTGGATATCATGGTTGTCCGACAGGAATGGCTCCTCCTTGCCGACCAGGACCTTATTGACGATATTATACGTCAAGCGACGGTAGACATGTATAACCGTCGGCAGGATCTCATAGCTCGTGATCTCCCCAGACGATGAAATCTGCATCTCGCAGGCCATCGACAAGCGGTCAACACCAGCATTCAGGCTGCAGATCCCATTGGACAGCTCTTTTGGCAGCATCGGAATGACACGGTCCACCAGATAGACACTGGTACCGCGCTCATAGGCCTCGCGGTCCAGCGGCTGATTCTCACGGACATACCAGCTGACATCGGCGATATAAACGCCAAGGAAATACGATCCGTCCTCATTCTTGCGCGCATAAACACCATCGTCGAGATCCTTGGAGTCCTCACCATCAACCGTAACGATAGGCAGATTGCGGCGATCAGCACGGCCGCGATATTCCTCTGGCGACGGTTCCCTCTCGGTTGCATCAGCCTCAGCCTGAACATCTTCTGGGAATGATTCTTCCAGCTCATACTGGCGCATGACCGACAGTACATCAACACCAGGATCGCCCACCTTGCCCAGAACCTCGATGACATCGCCTTCCGCATTGCGGCGGCGCTCCGGCCATTTCGTGATCTTCACAACGACCTTGCTGCCAGTCTTCGCCCCATGGAAGAATTTCTTAGGTACAAATACGTCCTGCGTCAGCTTCGTATTATCCGGCGTCACAAAGCCAAAAGTCTTACTGCTCTCGAACGTACCAACAATCTGTTCATTGGCATGCTCCAGAATACGCAGGATTTCCCCTTCACGCGAACGTCCCGGCTCCTCCGACGGTGTCACACGGGCCACAACCCGGTCACCATGCATCGCCGAACCAATGCCCGGTCCCGGTACGAATACATCGGTCTCATCTTCAGTATCCCGGATATCCGGGATGATAAAGCCAAATCCCTTCGCCGTCATTGAAATGCGGCCAACCACCAGATGCATCCGGCTCGGTACACCATAGAGATCACTGCGGTTCTTGATGATGGCGCCTTCCTGCTCCAGTTCCTCGATTGCCGTATTGAACTCAATCAGTTCTTCCTCAGTTAATCCCATTTCTTCAGCCAGATCTTCTGCCAGCAGCGGTTTATAGGCTTCCGTGCGCATATACGCAATAATTCGTTCTTTCAAATCCATATCTTTCTTTACTCCACTACGGCCATGCGGGCCGTTCCTTCTGCCGTTATCGTACCATCTGCCAGGGCAATGGTCGCCTTCATATCTACGATGTTCCGCCGACGGGATTCGATCCAGCCCGTGATGGTCAGCTGCTCCCCCACCGGGGTCGGCTGACGATAGCGTACATTGAGCCGCGCCGTCACAGCATGCTCTCCGTTCTTATAGAGATAGCCCCCCATGGCCTCATCCAGCATCGTCGTAATAATGCCGCCATGTACCACACCAGTATAGCTCTGGTATTCCCGTGGAACTACCTTCGTCGTCGTGAAGCATCCATCCCGCTCGCAGAACTCCAAATGAAGTCCGATTGGGTTTGCTTCACCGCAGGCAAAGCAGTAATCTTCCTGCTCTGCCACACTACGATCTTCTGTCATATTTCTTTCCTCTCCAGACCAGCCCATTCCCGCCTCTGGACCAGATCGCATTTTAATTCCCCTGCGCATCCAATCCGGCAGGACTTAACAGAAAGACCGCTGCCTGCTCAAATACCTTTTCCCGATCCGCTGCCAGCGGCAGCAGATGTCCCGAATGTTCCAGCCAGAAAATCGATCGTACCCGGCTGCTGACATGGCGGTAAATATAGTCCGCACTCTTCGGATCAGCCGTATGGTCGTCCCGGCTGTGCATCACCAGCAGCGGTGCGGTCACCTGCGAAATGCATCCTTTTGTTGCCTCGATAACATCCACCAGTTCATGTATTCCCAGCAGCGGCATCTTCCGATAGGTCTTGTTCGCAGCAGGAGGCACCCCCACCAACCGGCGCCGTGCTTTCGGGACAAACTGGTCTGCACAGACCTCTCTCGGCGGCAGAAATCGCAATCCCCGCTCCTCAGCCACGAATACAGGTGCCGCCAGAGTCACAACCCCCGCAACTGCGCACTCGGTCGACAATAACAAGGCAAACAGACCGCCCATCGAATGGCCAACTACTGAAATCTCATCGCAGGAGCCGGCCAACACCGCATAACCATCCCGAACCGAGTCCATCCAATCCTCGGAGCTCATACGGCTCATATCTTCAACCGTCGTACCATGTCCCGCCAGCCGGACTCCCAACACCGTAAATCCCCGTTCATGCAGGTAATGTCCCATCAGCAGCAATTCTGCCGGCAGACCGGTAAACCCATGAACCAGCAGAACCCCACGCTTGCCACCTGGCATAAAAAACGTTTCTGCCCCAGGCAAGATCATCCGCTCACCCCCTTAAAGAAAAACGTCCCTGCTCTGATGCTGCAGAACAGGAACGTCTTATTCCGGTATTAATTGGTCATCCGGGCAATCACGATCGTGATAACCGCGAACAAGATTGCAAAAACTACCGTCACACGTGCCAGCAACGCATCCATACCACGAGCCTTGCTCGAGAATACAGTATCAGCACCGCCACCAAGGCCACCCATGCCATCAGATTTTGCTTCCTGCCCCAGGACCGATGCGATAAGGACAATTGCTACCAATGCATCCAATATCATCAAAACGGTAAGCAACATTTATTGTAAGCCTCCCCTTAATTACAGTTTCCTCCTTATTCTACCATACAACCCGGCAAAACTGCAAGAAAACTTGTGGAAAACTTATAGAGCACAATTCAAGACTCTCTGCTGCAACAATTTATGAAAGAATTGAAAAGTTTCTACATAAAAATAGCAGCTGCACGATTCCGTGCAGCTGCTATTTTTATGTATTCAGTTCAATCAGATCGTGTAGACACGGATGGAGTTCGTGTTACGCGTACCTGTACCAGTCTTGATACCAGACGTGATGATCGTGAGGTCGCCACGCTTTGCATAGCCTTCTTTGACCGTTGCAGCCGTAGCATTGCTCGTCATCTCGTCAACATCGTTCCACTGCTCGCCCAGAACCGGGTATACACCCCAGCGCAGGTTCAGCTGGCGGACAACTTTCTCGCTCGACGTATAAGCAATGATTGCTGCCTTCGGACGATATTTGGAAACAACTTTCGTCGTATAACCGCTTTCAGTCGGCGTAATGATCGTCCCTGCATCAAGCTCATAAGCCATCTGGACCGTAGCATGAGCGACAGCACGCGTACGGGACTCAAGATGCTCAAAACCACGCTCTACAAAGAGGTCTTTGTACTCCAGCGCGGACTCGATGCGCTGTGCAATGCAGTTCATCGTCGATACTGCCTCAACCGGGTAGTCACCATTGGCCGTCTCGCCGGACAGCATGATGGCGTCCGTGCCATCGAGGATAGCATTTCCGACATCGGAAACCTCAGCACGGGTCGGACGCGGATTATTCGTCATGGACTCGAGCATCTGCGTAGCAACGATAACCGGCTTACCAGCCTTGTTGCACTTGCGAATAATATCCTTCTGAATCAGTGGTACATCCTCAGCCGGAACCTCAACACCAAGATCGCCGCGAGCAACCATGATGCCATCCGATACAGCCAGAATTGCATCGAAATTCTTGACACCCTCAAGATTCTCGATCTTCGGAATGATCTCCATACGGCCGCCGTTGTCCTCGATGAGTTTACGGATAGCCAGTACGTCTTCCGGACGCTGGATGAAGGAAGCCGCTACGAAATCCATATCCTGCTTGCAGCCGAAGATGATATCCTTGGCATCCTGCTCAGAAATGGGGGGCAGACCCAGAGATACGCCCGGAGCAGCTACACGTTTGCGCGTGCTCATCTTGCCGCTATTCTGAATCGTCGTAACGATATCTTTACCTTTGATCTCGTCAACGGTCAGTGCTACAAGGCCATCGGACAGCAGCAGCGTATCGCCCGGCTTTACTTCTGTATAGAGATTTTTGTGGTTGATGGATACATGCGTCTCATCGCCCGGCTCATCGCTGAAGGTCAACGTGAACTTGTTACCCTTCTCAAGCATGACTTTTCCATCTTTGAAATCCCCCAGACGCATTTCTGGACCTTTCGTGTCCAGAACCAGCGAAACAACCTTGCCAGCCTTTTTAGCTGCTTCACGTACCATATTGATACGGCCAAGGTGCTCTTCATGATCACCATGAGAGAAATTGAAACGAGCCAGATTCATGCCATTCTCGATCAGTGCGTCAACAACGCCCGGTTTCTCTGTGGATGGTCCCTGCGTGCAGATGATTTTCGTCTTCTTTAACATGTTGTAAATCCCCACCTATTCTTTTTACTACATATTATCTATTAGACGGGCACCCCGGTCTCCCGGTGTCGCTGTGGCACCCTGTCTACGGCCTGTTTTATAGGGGCTTCATATCCCCTGACAGTCTCTATTCTACACGTTTTACCCCTATAAGTAAAACGTTTTCCGGCAAATTTTACCAAAATAAAAATTTTCAGAACTGCCATTCATTACTTCAGATTTTTTGGTTTTATTGCCTGTTTTTCACCCATATTTTT
>JAGPMW010000058.1 GCA_018052705.1 Selenomonas sp.
AAAAAACAGTCCGGTTGCTGATTGACAACCGAGGCAACAAGTGCCATTATGTTGGCATATATTTTTCGTGATTTTTGAATTTCCAGCATTAATCCATGGAGTTTACACAGAATGGATTACACTCTCGTCTATGCCTACACAAACAAGATGGACCAGACTTACTAGGTGAATACTGATAGTATCCGTGCTGGTGACCGGTTTATGAATATTGTCATAAAAAAGGTTCGACGAGATGAATATGGACAGTTCATTTCGAGTGAAAAGATATATTTCCATGAAGGCGCTGCTGAAATGTTTTACGAAGATAAAAAAGGTCTCACGCACCTAATTCAAACTAATCCGCTGACTGCCAATATATAAACTGTTTGCAAGCAATACCTTTAATCCGTTTAAAATCCAAGCAAATATAAAGGGAGTGTGACAAAATGCTTTCGCATTTTGTCACACTCCCTTCTTTCCTTTATTGCAGTGCTTCTTTCAGCACTTCCATATTCTTTTTCATCGCAATGATGTAGGCATCCATGGCCTGATCATTGGCTTCACCGGTGACGACCGGGTCAAGGGTATAGATCTTCGCTCCGGTTTCACGGGCGATGGTCTCAGCGGCAGCTGGTGAATACTGCGGTTCCGTAAAGAGTACCTTGACCGGCAGGCTGTTGACCTTGGCGATCGTTGCTTCCAGCTCCTGCGGAGTCGGTTCCGTCCCGGGCTCACGCTCGATAACACTGATGACATTCAGCTTGAATTCCTTGGCCAGATAGGGGAAGGCTTCATGGAAGGTCACAATATCCTTATGCGGCAGACCGTCAAGCTGTTCGTGCATTTCCTTCTTGAGTGCTTCGAGCTTCATGCAGTAGTCCAACGCATTCTTACGGTAAGCGTCGGCGTGAGACGGGTCCGCCTCGCAAAGCGCCGCAGTTATCGCCTTGACCTGCCCGATTGCATAGGTAACAGACAGCCAGACATGAGGGTTCTCCTCGTCTCCATCCTTCAGTAGATCAATATCCTTGTAGTTTGCAGCCTCGACGACCTTAAGTTTCTTGTTCTGTTTCACGGCCTTGTCCAGGAAATTTTCCATGCCGGCGCCATTGGCTACGAACAGATCCGCCTTTTCCAGTGTCTTCATGTCTTCCGTTGTCAGCTGATAGTCATGCAGGCAGCCGGTCTGCGGTTTTGTCATATTGACGACCTTGACTCCGTCAACGCCCTTCGTGATGTTGATGACATCGACATACATCGGATAAAACGAAGTCACGATGGTGAAATCTTTCTTTGCAGACTGCCCCTGCAGGCCACAGCCAGCCATGGTCAGCAGGCTCAGCGCGACCAGTAATAGTATCGTTAAATTTTTCAATGCAATTCTCCTCTTGTTCCAAAACTTTCTATTCTATATTCTAGCAGAACTGTCAAGCCTTGTATATCCTCGGAACAGCAAAAAGAGCGCTTCCCGAAGGAAACGCTCTTTGATATTGCGATTGTGAATCAGCCGATGATTACGAGGGACTCACGAGCCTTTACGCTCTGGCCAGCAGAAACGTTGAAGCTCTTGACTACGCCAGCCGTGTCAGCAGCGATCTCGTTCTGCATCTTCATAGCCTCGAGGATGAGCAGCGTGTCGCCAGCCTTGACAGCCTGGCCTTCTTCAGCAACGAGCTTGACGATCTTGCCCGGCATCGGAGCATCAATGGAATGCTCGCCAGCGCCTGCAGCAACAGCAGCCTTAGCCGGAGCTGCTGGTGCAGCCGGAGCTTTCGGTGCCGGAGCAGCCTTCGGAGCTGCTTTCGGTGCAGCTGCGACAGCAGCTTTGACTTCTTCTACTTCTACTTCATAAGCCGCGCCATTAACGGTGATGTTAAACTTTTTCATTAGAAATTCCTCCAAATATCAATTTACTTCGGAATCAATCAAAATGGTTTGGCAAGGCCGCCACGAGCGGACATTGCCCAGATATCACTGCGCTTGATGCGGACAGCAATAACCTGATTGGACGTCATCATCTGAACTGCAGCTGAAATAGCAGCTACAACCTCAGGCGATACACCTTTTGCTTCTGTTTTCATTGTAAAGCCTCCGATTAAAGCGGAATATTGCCATGCTTTTTAGCCGGGCCAACTTCGCGCTTGCTGGACAGTGCATTGAGGGCCGTGATGATGCGTGGACGCGTCTCTTTCGGCTCAATGACCATGTCTACATAGCCGCGCTCAGCAGCGACATACGGCGTAGCAAAGTTCTCGACATACTCAGCCGTCTTGGCATCTTTGTCCGGATCCTTGCGGAAAATGATATTGGCTGCACCAGCCGGTCCCATAACAGCGATCTCAGAGGTCGGCCATGCCATAACCTGATCAGCGCCGAGCTCACGGCAGCACATTGCGATATAGGAACCGCCATATGCCTTACGAGTGATAACCGTAACCTTAGGAACCGTAGCCTCACTGTAAGCATACAGCATCTTCGCACCATGACGGATGATGCCGTTGTGCTCCTGATCGACACCTGGCAGGAAGCCCGGTACATCGACGAGGTTGACGAGCGGGATATTGAACGCATCGCAGAAACGGATGAAGCGGGCGGATTTATCCGACGCATCAACATCCAGGCAGCCAGCCATAACGCTTGGCTGGTTTGCGATGATACCAACGCTGCGGCCATCGAAACGGGCAAAGCAGCAGATGATATTCGTAGCAAAGTGCTCATGGACTTCGTAGAATTCACCGTTATCGACGAGCGAGCGGATTACGTTCTTCATGTCGTACGGTGCATTCGGATTATCCGGAATAACCGTATTCAGACTCTCATCCTGACGGTCCGGATCATCACCAGTATCAACGATCGGTGCATCATCCATGTTGTTGCTTGGCAGGAAGGACAGCAGGTAGCGGATCTGCTTGATGCAGTCATCCTCATCCTCGGCTGCGAAATGCGCCACACCGCTGCGGGTGTTGTGCGTCATTGCGCCGCCAAGTGCTTCAGCCGTTACTTCCTCAGCCGTTACCGATTTGATAACTGCCGGGCCAGTGATGAACATCTGGCTGGTATTCTTGACCATATAGATAAAGTCAGTGATTGCCGGGCTGTAAACAGCACCGCCAGCGCATGGTCCCATGATAACTGAGATCTGCGGAATGACACCGGATGCTGCCGTGTTGCGGTAGAAGATTCCACCATAACCGGACAGTGCATCAACGGCTTCCTGAATACGAGCTCCGCCGGAATCATTGATGCCGATGCACGGTGCGCCCATCTTCATAGCCAGATCCATGACCTTCCAGATCTTATGTGCATGCTTTTCACCCAGGGAACCACCTTCAACGGTGAAATCCTGTGCATACGCATAAACCAGACGGCCATCAACCGTGCCGTATCCCGTTACAACGCCTTCGCCTGGGAGCTCTTTCTTCTCCTGGCCGAAGTTCGTGCAGCGATGTTTCATGAACATATCGAGCTCAACGAACGTTCCTTCATCGAACAGCTTGTTGATGCGCTCACGGGCTGTCATCTTGCCTTTCGCATGCTGCTTGTCGATGCGGGCCTGACCGCCACCCTGAATGATATGCTCTTTTTTTGCATTCATTAACTCAATTTTCTCTTGAACAGTAGCCATTATATACCTCCTATAATTAGCTTTGGAGAACCCTGCCTGTGACAGGACTCTCATATCCTGCAACATCTATTTTGCACCATTTGTATGAAAATTGCAAGATAAAAATTATTACCAGGTAATAAAATTATACGTTACTGACAATCAGTCACGCTGGCAGAGTTCGAGGAGAACGCCATGCGAAGCCTTCGGATGAACGAATGCAATCTTAGCGCCGCCAGCACCGATACGCGGTTTCTCATCAATCAGACGAGCACCTTTTGCCTTGAGGTCAGCCAGAGCAGCCTCAAGATTATCAACGCGCAGTGCAACATGCTGAATGCCCTCACGGCCGCCGTTCTTCTCGATGAATTTGGCAATTGGGGACGTCTCATCCGTTGCTGCCAGCAGCTCAATCTCACTGCCATTCGGCGTCGGGAAAAAGCCGGTCGTTACTTTCTGCTCTGCAACAGTCTCTTCACCGTTTGCCGGCAGACCGAGAATGTCGCCCCAGAACGAACCAACCTCTTTGAGATCTGAAACTGCAATTCCGATATGATCTACACCTAAAACTTTAAACATATTGATTTCCTCCAAACCTTAATGGGTCTTAACTCAAACTTCGCAGTTGTGAAACTGCCAATTAATTCTTAAATCAGCTTTCCAAAAATAAAATAGCATAAGCCATTTCCGTTTTGTATAATAAAGTCGTCAAACAAATCACAGCAAAAACGGA
>JAGPMW010000043.1 GCA_018052705.1 Selenomonas sp.
ATATCAAAGCAGCCATTCGTGAAAACGACTTTCTGACCGCCCTTGCGCAGGACCTCACAGAACGTTCCAATGTCTTTCGTATCGATCTGCATCTTATTTTTTCACCGCCCGTCTCAGTTCCGCGGCACTGACCGTCGCTGTTCCCAGCTTGCGTACAGCAATACCGCTGGCAAAATTGCTTAGTTCCGCCGCCGTGGATGGCTCCACACCGGCAGCCAGTGCCAGAATGACCGTGGCTACACAGGTATCGCCGGCTCCAGACACATCAAATACTTCACTCTTGTCCGATACCGGGATATTATGAATGGCACCATCCCTCTCGAGCAGCACCATGCCATCTTCGCCTCGGGTTACGAGGATACCATCGGCTGACAACTCCTGCAGGAGCTGCTGACCAGCCTCGAAGATATCTTCCTCGGTCGACAGTTCACGCCCCACGGCTGCAGCCAACTCGGCATCGTTCTGCTTGACATAGCCAATGTTTCTGAACTGATGAATATCATAGCGGGAATCCACAATGCTCGGTATCTCATGATGCCGGCACCATTGGATGAGCTGCTGCTGTATTTTCGGGGTGACGGTCCCCGAACCGTAGTCGCTGATGACTACCCCCTGAACATTCGGCAGCAGTTGTTTAAGATACTGCATGAGCTCGGCCTCGAAAGCTGGCGGCATCGGCGCTTTGCTTTCCTTGTCAATACGCACGATCTGCTGGCTTACCGTAGCCCGTCCGCCCGCAATGACGCGCGTCTTGGAAATTGTCGGTCGTTTTTCATCGCAGAACAGCCCCGTCGTATTGGCACCATTCGCTTCCAATGCTGCTTTAAGCCCTTTCGCTGCATTATCGAGCCCCAGCAGTCCGACAGCAAAGACATTGCCGCCTAACGTTGCCACGTTATTGACGACGTTGGCCGCCCCACCAGCGACGACTTTTTCGCCCGCCTGTTCGAGCACCAGCACCGGTGCTTCACGGGAAATACGCGAAATGCGGCCATCCAGATAGATATCTGCTACCATATCGCCGATAACCAGAATATTCCGTCCCTGTATTTCCTCAATAATGGGAGCCAGCTCTTTTTTCATTACATGTTCCTTCTTCCGTCAATACTCCGCCAGGATCAATCACCATGGTGTAAACTGCCAGCGGATTCCCCAGGTATTCTGCCGCGATTTATAACGCAGGACCAGCTGGGCGCAATGCATGTCATGATACCAGTAATAATCAATATTTCTCCATCTGTTATTATCCAGATCATACCTTGTCCCCAAAACCAGACGATTGCGGTCATCTACGCGATAGCTGAAGCCACCCTCCAATTTCTTGGAGTAATCATCCGTACCATAATCGAACAGGGAGTTCTCCGTATTCTTCTTACTGTAATGATAGCCTGTATAGGCCGCCCAACGCTCATTGATGTCCTTGACCAGGACCATATCCAGTGTCATACCGGCAACGCGGGAATCATTGTATGACTCACGTGTGATACCATACCCTGTCCCCAGATAGAGTGTATAACGATGGAACTTGATCGGATCATAGCCAATACCGAAGCCATAATAGCCATGATTGCTGTGGATGCCGTCGTTATACCAGCGCCCGTACTCGCTGTTTAGACTGTAGGTCACATGCGACCTGCCGATATGATCACCATAATTCCAGATCAGCGAGGGCTCTTTCTTGATCCATTTGTCATCGCCGTCCTCAAAGTGTCCATAGGTAACCTTTGTCTGCATATGGGCATTATTCCAGGTCACATCATAATTACTGCGCCAGCCTTCGGCCCCGGTGACCAGTAAATTCTCATGCACCTCTACGTTCTTCCTCACTGGAGATTTGAGATGCCAGCTCATATACATTTTGTCCGAATTCGTGTAGCCAATACGAGGATAGTTCGTGGAATGATCGACGCCCGGCCGGGTATCTACTTCATAACGATCCCGCGTAAACAAAACCTTGCCTTTAATCCAGAACTTCATATGTTCGAGGACGGTCTTCTGATTCGGATATATCGTTATCTTCTCTGCACTTAGATGATAGTCCGGTTTTATCGCACCGCATTTTGTCTGCGTTCCATTGTACGCTACGATATGGTCCGGATAGAATTCAAACCGCTTGGCCGTGATATACTGGGCATCAACTTTTCCTTTGGCATTTTCCATGCTGCCAGTCTTTTTGCCATAGTTGTAATTCGTCTTATAACCATCCAATATAATCCGCGGCTGACCAGCAGTCATCTGCAGGATATGTGCCTTATCCGGAATCTGGACATCCTGTTTCTTGACATTACCCGTGACCAGCTCTCCCTGAAACCGATGGGCATCAAGCTGAAGGATGTTGACTTTTCCTTTGGCAATAAAGCTGCCATCACGTTCGTCATAGGTCAGGTCGTCGCCTTCAAAAGCCATTGGTGCAGACTTGGCAGGATCGAGTGGCTGCCGCAGATGATGCTGCATCGCCGCAGCATCCTTGAGCAATTGTTGCTGCTCATCAGTAAGCCGGTTTTCCCGTTCCGCCCGGTGCTGATCCTCTATGTAGTCCAGCGCTCCCACGCCAGTATCCGAATCTGCGTGATACTCTGCCTGCGCCGGAGCTGCCATCACCGGCAGCACTGCAGCAGCTGCCAGCAGGCCAGACAGTATCTTCCTATTTTTATTCATCAAAAATGGTCTCCTTCTATAATAAGGTTTCCTCACATAGACATGATTGTTTTCATTTTATAACATCTGCCAGCTAAGCGCAATATAAAAGCTCTCCCCGCCATGTCAGGAAGAGCTTTCATAATCATTGGGCTAATGTCGTTGCTACACCATAAAGCGTTGCATCCGCTTTGGTCTGAATAAAGAACTCGGTCCCTTCCGGCAGATCGATATTCTTGCCATTGACGAAAGCACCACCAATGATGCCAATCGGTCCAAGAATTACCATCCCCGCCAGACTGGCACCAGCAGCCATCGCCAGATTCTTCATCTCCTGCTTGGCTTCTTCACCCATGAAAGTATCCACATCCGTACCATCGATTGACTTCGTCTTATTGAAGTCGATTTCCAGCTTGGCATTGCGCCCGAAGTTCCGCGCCTGCTGAACTTTCGTCACGGTACCTTCACCCGGCTCACCCTTGGCAAATACCAGCTTGCCGCCCACAATGACATCAGTGGCCACCTTGAAGCGGACCGTATCCCCCTTCTTGGTATTCTTTGTATTCACCGGATCAACCAGCGCCACCTTGATCAGCGTGTTAGCCGGCACAACAGTTTGTGCCAGCGGCAGCGTTGCACTGCCAAAAGATGATTTTGACAAGGTCTTGATGCGCTGCTTATAAGTTCCTTCCTCCGTTTTGCCATTGATGGACATCTCCATATCGGCAATTCGTTTCTCCACCGAACTCATACTGACCTGATGATTGATATTCCACTCAATCGCATTCAGATCGGTCAGAATCGAGGGCTGAGTGCTGTTCGTATAGACTTCATCATAGACCGCATTGACGCGGGCCATCATGCTGCCAGTGCGATGCGTCCCATCATAATTCTTTTCAAGTTTATTGATGCGTTCGACCAGCGCACCTGTCTGTTCGACGCCATAGGTATCTTTCTCAATTGCAGCCAATTTGTCCTGTACCGTCTCCGGCGTTGCCGCTGCCGCCATGCCCATGGATGATATCAGGAAAACTGCACTCAGCATTGCGCTGAAAAGTTTGCGGAATTTCATTATTATCTCCTCCGTTTCAATAAGCACTTTAAGTCCTATTGTACCATACTTGTATTATTTCTGTCTGAGATTCACCTGAAATAAGTCTTAATTCTTACGGAAATTGTGATCTTCTTCCGGTTCCGTCCTGCTCTGGGATTCCGCGTATTGCCTTTCTTTGCTTTCCGGCTGATGATCACCGACCGGTTCCGGGTGAATAAGGATATCGAACGTCCCCAGTTCCGCCCGGATCTTCTCTTCCAATTCATCGCAGACAGCATGAACACGCGAAAGATGCATGTTGCCATTGAACAGAACATGCACATCAAGCAACTTGTAGGACCCAGACTTGCGGGTGCGCAGGCAGTGGCAGCTCTCAACCTCTGGTACACTGTCAATAATCTCCATAATACGGTTTTCCTGCTCTTCTGGCAGGCTCGTATCGGTGAGCTCACGTGCCGACTCGATAACCATGCCCCAGCCAGCCTTGAAGATAATCAGGGCGACCAGCACAGCAATCACCGAATCCAGCCAGGCCCACCCCGTCAGCTCCATGAGCACAAGTCCGACCATGACACCAACCGAAGTCCAGACATCAGACTGCAGATGCAGTCCATCGGCCGCCAGCGCCTGCGAGCCTGTCTTATGGGCAACGGCCAACAGACGCCGTGACACGACGATATTAATAATGATGGATATCAGCATAATGACAATGCCATATTCCAGGAATTCCGGTACCCGGGCTTCCTGGAATTTCTGGATGGATTCATACAGGATACCAACTGCTGCCCCAACAATCAGCAAGGCCTCAATCGCTGCCGACAGGTTTTCAAACTTTCCATGCCCGTAATCATGCTCCAGATCTGGCGGGGTAATGGATTTCTGGACCGCCCAGAAGGCAATCAGCGCTGCTATAAGGTCTACGCCGGAGTGCAGCGCCTCCGATACCAGGCTCACGGCGCCGACATAAATACCGACAATGAGCTTCAGGATCACTAATGTTGTATTGGAAAAAATCGACAGCCAGGCTGTCCGGCGTTTAAGCGCTGCATGTTCCGTCATGTTCTGTCCCTCCTAAGAAACAAATGGCAGATTTCCCTCATCTGCTTATGCAAAGAGAGCCTTTCCCGGATGGAAAAAGCTCTCTTGAATTAATTTTTTCGTGGCTGCGCATAGATGAACTCTACGATCGTATGCATAGGCGAGCTCACCGTATACGGCAATGCGGGGTTGGGAAGATCCCGCGTCTCCATAATTTCCTTTGTATCGTATTTCTGCACTTTCGACGTCAGAATCTGATACGTTGATTTGGCTTTATTAAACTGCATCAGGTAGATAAACCGACGATTCATATTGGCCTTGATTACGGCTATCCGCGCCGTCACGACCTCATACGAAACCGCCGATTCATTCTCCCCTTCGCAGACCGTACCATAGGCAATCGAGTTAACATCTACGTAGTAACCTGTAGCCCCATCAGCATCGACAAACTGCATATCTTCTGCCGCAAAACAGAACGAACTCAGCAGGCAGAGCATCATCAGCAGCAGCGGCAGTATCCGTTTGAACTTCATCAATCTTTTGCTTCCCTTATCCTACACGCCCAAAGGCGTTCTGTAATCGCTCATTCGTTACTCATTATAGCGAACAGAACACCTCAGCGTCAAGAATCTGCCTCATTAAGTTTTCCTGATAACAGCCCGATCAGCAGATTCGTGGCACGATATTGCCGAGCGGCATGTCCACGACACGGATGCCGCCGATAGCCGTCCGCATACCGACCTGGCCAGCGGCCTCAGCTGTAACTTCACCGATAATACGGGCATCTTTGCCATATTTATCAGCCTGCATGACAGTCAGCACTGCATCCGTTTTATCCGCCGGTACGAAAGCTACGCACTTGCCCTCATTAGCCAGATACAGGGGATCAAATCCCAGGATATCACATACTCCCTGTACCTCTGGATGAATGGGGATCTGTTCCTCATCGATGAGGATTCCGCAATTTGAAGCTTCCGCAATCTCGTTGAGCACGGCAGCGACACCGCCACGGGTTGGATCGCGCAGAACCGCAATATCCGGTGCTGCCGCCAGCATAGCCTGCGTCATATGATTAAGCGGTGCGCAATCAGTCCGGACAGACTCCGGCAAAGCGAGATCATGACGGCCGGCCATGATTGCTGCCGCATGATCACCGATATAACCAGACAAAATCACTTTCATGCCCGGCTTGACATGTTTCGGCGAAATCCGGGTCCCGGGAATAATATCGCCAATTCCGGCTGTATTGATGAATATCCCGTCGGCTTTTCCTTTGTCCACAACCTTCGTATCGCCAGTGACAATATAGATTCCGGCTTCATCAGCCATCTGCCGCATTGTCGCCAGAATCCGTTTCAGATCGGCGATAGGAAAGCCTTCTTCCAGAATCAGTCCAGCTGAGATGTAGCGTGGAATAGCTCCGGTCATTGCCAGATCATTGACCGTCCCACAGACAGCCAGCTTACCGATATTGCCGCCAGCAAAGAACAACGGCTGCACGACATAGGAATCCGTCGTAAAGGCCACGTGACCGCTCATGTTTACGGCTGCGCCATCATGCATCTCATTGAGCAGGGGGTTGCCATAGGCCGGCAGTATCACTTGCTCCATGAGCTCCTGACTCATCTTCCCACCAGCGCCATGCGCCAGCGTAATCTTATCACTTACCATAAATGAACCTCCCCTGACCATACTTGAACCAGGCCGCACAGACACCTTCAACCGATACCATACATGGCCCTACCGCATGGGTCGGGATGCAGGCCTTGCCAAAAAGCGGACACTCGTGCGGGGTCACGATACCACGCAGCACCTCGCCACAGCGGCAGGCAGTGTTCTTCGCAACCGTATCGACCACGAGCGGCATGACTCGCTCAATATCGAACCGCGCATAAGTGTCTTTCATGCGCAATCCGGAAAGCGGAACGCAGCCCATGCCGCGCCAGTTTGTATCAGCCGGCTCATAAACCCTATCCGTAATCTGGCGGGATACTGGATTGCCATCGGGGCGCACAACGTCCTCGTACTCATTCTCTACTTTTGCCTCATGACCAGCGACCTGTTTCACCAGCCGATAAAGCCCGCGCAGGATTTGCACCGGTTCAAAACCGGTCACCACCCCTGGTACATGATATTTCGTCACAATTGGCTCATAGACACTCGTTCCCGTGATGACCGAGACATGTCCCGGCAGGATGAAGCCGTCCACATGAACCTCTTCATCGTTGAGCAGCGCCTCCATAACCGGCGGCACCAGTTTCTGCGCCGACAGCATATAGAGGTTCGTAATACCCTGCTGCTCAGCGGCCAACACCGTAGCCGCAGCGGTTGGTGCCGTAGTCTCGAAACCGACCGCCAGGAATACGATCTTCTTGTCCGGATTTTCCTTAGCCACCTGGAGGCTGTCCATGGGTGAATAAACGATACGGATATCCGCACCATTCGTCTTTGCTTCACTAAGACTCGACTTACTGCCGGGAACCTTGAGCATATCGCCAAATGTCGTAATGATAATGTCCGGCTGCTGGGCATAGGCAATTGCCTTGTCCATATAATCATCCGGCGTCACACAGACCGGACAGCCCGGTCCCGATACCAGCTCGACATTCTCGGGGAGCAGCTGGCGAATCCCTGCACGGAATATCGCCACCGTATGCGTACCACAGACTTCCATAAAACGGAGTTTCCGCCCCGTCTGGTCAGCGAGCTGTTCGATTTCTGAGACCAGCCGCCTGGCGAGCTCGCGTTCTTCCTGTCTGGTCAAAGCTCGCCCACCGTCCTTGGGGCGCCGTTCATCTCGGCAATCAAGGCGTAAGTTTCCTCGGCATCCTTCTCGTCTACTTTCTGCATGGCAAAGCCCGCATGGACAAGCACATAATCGCCCACCTGCGTTTCCGGCAGCAGCATCAGGCTGACATCACGCGTCACGCCTGAAATATCGACTGTGCCCATCGCATCTTTTATTTCTATGACTTTGGCTGGTACTGCTAAACACATGACCGTTCCTCCTCAATCCTGCGGCTCCCTGTTTGCCGGAGCCGCTCTTATCTATTTTACTGCTTCTTCGGCCACGACACTGTAATCAAAATCACCAGCGATCTCTTTCCGCTGTGCCTCAATGCCCCAGCCGCGCAGATCCTTCAGTATCTGCTCCACGATCTGCGGCAGCAGCGCCTGCATGCCATCAGACAGTCCTACACCGGCCTCAAGATCAAACGGCTGCGCCCCAATGACGATGACCTCTGGAATCTTATGCCCCGTAACGGTCAGCAGCGCCAGGACATCCTGTATCCCGACCTCATGCGCGGACAACTTGTCCTGGAAATGTTCCATGATTGCATCGTTGTGAAACCGGAAAACCGTGCCCGGCTCCGCACCACCATTGATGGAATCGATAACGAGCAGTTTATTCGTCCCCGTTACATACTGGGTCAACTCGATGCCAAGAGTCCCCCCATCAACGATCTGGACATTGTCAGGGAACGTGTAGTGATGATCCAGATATTCCGCTGCACGGACACCAAAGCCTTCATCCGTCAGGATGACATTGCCGACCCCAAGGATGGTCACATCAGCTGGGTGCAGGACATTGTCGAGCCCTGACACCTTATCACTGCCATTACCAAATACATCTGTCATAACAATTCCTCATTTCTCTGCTTTCTTTGCTGTGACGCGATCCTTGAGCCACTGGCACCATGTATCGATCCCCTGATCCTTCGTACAGGAAACCTCGATGATTGGCATTCCCGGATGCAGCGTCGTAATATCTTCGCGGGCTGCTGCCATATCGAAATTGCAGTAGGGCAGAATGTCTACCTTATTGAGCAATGCAATCGCTGATTCCTTGAAGATGAGCGGATATTTCATTGGCTTGTCATCCCCCTCGGTGATGGAGAGCACCACGCCCTTATCATCCTCACCGACGGCAAATTCAGCCGGGCAGACCAGATTGCCGACGTTCTCGACAATCAGGAGGTCGAGTTCATCGAGGTTCATCTGCTGTGCAACCTTCTGCACCATCGGTGCATCCAGATGACAGCCGCCAGCCGTATTGATCTGAATCACTGGCACGCCATGCTTCTCAATGCGATCCGCATCCTTGCTGGTAAAGAGATCACCCTCTATAACAGCCATGCGCAGTTCCCCTTTGAGCTTTTCCATTGTCTTTTCGAGCACCGAGGTCTTGCCTGCTCCTGGTGAGCCCATGAGGTTAATGACGTAGACCCCCTTCTCCCTGAACATCGCCTGGTTTTCAGCGGCAATACGATCATTCTCCCCTAAGATATTCTTCATTACCTGAATCTCTGCCATTCAGTCCACCTCCAGATATTCTACCTTCATCTCGCGCCCTGATATCGTCTTCAAGACACCATCCTTACATTCCGGGCACCAGAAATCATAGTGCTCGACATGAAATTCCCGGCCGCACTTGGAGCATTTTCCCATGAGCGGTACATGTTTTATCTTTAGCTCAGCGCCCTCGGCGATCGTTCCCTTCACCAGCATATCAAAGGAAAAGGTCAATGACTCAACCTCCACCCCCGACATCTCACCAATCAGCAGGCCGACTTCCCGGATTGCCTTTGCTTCATTCTGCTTTGCATAATCCAGGGCAATATCCAGTATGCCCTCAGCTAACGCCATTTCATGCATATAGTCATTCCTCCTGCGCCGTCTGGTCTTGTCCGCCAGCCAGCACATAATAAAGGGACGCCTTTCCCGCCATCACAAGACAGCAGGGAAGGCGTCCTTGGTTTCGTATGAACGGCTGATTATAAAGCAGCTTCCAGGCCGCGTGCATTGAAGATGCTCAGGATATCCATAAGCTTCGTCTTGGCCGGGCTGTAGTCCACGGTCGTCTCGCCATCATGGGCATGGATGTGAACGAAAAGTACGCCAGGCAATCCCAGCAGAGCTTTCTCTACTTCCTTTGCATTTTCCTCTGTATAGCCAGTAACTGTAAACTGAAGACGCGTGTTGCCATTCGTCTCGCCGCAGCCGCATTCTTTACACATAGTCTGATTCTCCCTTATCACTGAATTCCGTTGTTTTACGATTATTTGGCATCTTCTACCGGGTCTACTTCGTCGGCATCCTCTGGGAAATGTGCCAGGAACTTCACACCAGAGAACATTGATGAAGCCTCACCTTCAGCTTCCATGAGATCTGCGCGCAGGATCATGTAGACATGACCGATGGCAAAATCAATAATGAGCCAGGCGACAATGTGGTGCACCCAGTGCGTCGTCATTTCGCCTCCCAGAAGGACATTAACCCAGCCAAACATCATCCCACCGATACTAGAAGGTTCTGTCATGTAGTACATAGCAAAACCGGTCAGGATCTCCACCAATACCATACCGTAGAGCCCGACATAGGATACACGGGCCAGTGGATTCCGCAAATACGATGCATGAGTTGGTTTCAGCAGCATATAATGCAAAGCGACATCGATAGTCTCACTGTAGAAATGCCCCTCCCAAACACGTGGGAACAGGCGGTCACCCTTGTTGACAATGAAACCATAGATGCGCAGGATAAACGCTGAACAGAAGAGGAATGCTGCCAGGAAATGGATATTTCTGATCCAGTCCATAGACATGGCAGTATACGTCGGTTCAATCCCCATTACGATAAGCGGCTTTGCAACAAACAGCCCCGTAACAAACAAAGTGACGATTGACAGCACCATGATCCAATGGAAAATCCGCAGGAACGGACTAAACAGATAGTAGACTTTACGCGTTTCTTCTTTCATTCTACCTACTATTCCTTTCTCTCAAGCCCGATAGATCGGAACTGAGTCCATTATTTTTCTACATGGGTACCAGAGTATGGATCAGTCGTAATTACGCTGATTTTCTCGCCCTTGGCATTGAACATATGCGTAGAGCAGGCCATACATGGATCAAAGGAACGGATAACCTTGACGATTTCGAGCGGTTTGTCCGCAATCTTGACCGCCGTGTCCTTCATTGCCATTTCATAGGCACCATTGCCGGCCATGTCATCACGCGGGCAGGCATTCCATGTCGTCGGTACAACGCACTGGTAGTTATCCGTCTTACCATTCTTGATCGTGATATAGTGTGACAGACCACCACGCGGTGCCTCGCACAGGCCGACACCTTTAGCCTCTTTCGGCCAGGTTTCCGGATCCCATTTCTCCATATTGGACATCTTCGTATCGCCAGACTTGATGTTGGCGATGAGTTTATCAAAGAAGAACTTGTTGATCTCAGCATTGAGCTGACAGTCAAGTCCACGGGCAGCCGTACGGCCAACCATAGTCGGAAGCCAGACCTCAGGAGCCAGACCCAGGACCTTCGATACGGCCTCGATCTGATCGAGCATCATCTTCTCAGCCCAGGACGGATCGCCAAGCAGCCCCTTTTTGGACTTCGTGTAGATGATAATATAACGGGCCAACGGACCAACCTCACAGAGCTTGCCCTGCCATTTCGGCGTCTTGAGCCAGGAGTACTTGCCCTGCTCGTCAAGGGCCTTCCATTCCGTCTCTGTGCCCTCTTTCGGAGCCGTATATTTTGGCTTCGTGACACCTTCCCATGGATGCAGGTCAGACCTGCCCGTCGGATACTCATACCAGGAATGCTCGACACCCTCAGTAATAGCTTCGGTCGTGACATCCTCAGCCGAAATCTCCGAGAAGCGGGCATTGGCAACACCTTTGCCGAAATCCTCGACCACGCCGTTGCAGCGGATCAACAGATTCTTAAAGAAGTCGCCATTCGACGTTCCGGATACGGGCTCGATCGGATAAGCACCATAAGCCAGAACACGCTCCTTGGCCATGCCGCCGCCGTCTACACGGCCAGCTTTAACGTAAGCTGTACCGATAGCCAGGAGATCCGGCAGGTAGTAGTTGTTTGCCAGTGACCGGCCCATGTTGATGGCGCGGTCAACGATGCTCAGACGCGCCGTATTGACCGGTGCATTGCCGTCTTCTAGCGAGATTGCACACGGCATGCCCCCGACAACATAGTGTGGATGCGGGTTCTTGCCGCCAAAAATAACATGCGGCGTAACCAGCTCACGCTGTTTATCAAGCATCTCCAAATAATGAGCCACAGCCATGAGATGTACCTCTGGCGGCAGCAGCTTGTAATCCGGATGATCCCACCAGTTAGCCGAGAAAATGCCCAGCTGACCGCTTTCAACGATTGCCTTGACCTTTTCCTTGATTTCATTGAAATACTGCGGCGTAGCAGCTGGAAAATCATGTTCATAGGCTTCCGTCACTGATGCACCCGGAGCACGGAACGGCAGCTTATAGGTGTTAAGTACCGTGTTCTGCAGATTGGCTGTAGCGATTGGATCTGCAGCCAGTGCTTCAACGGGGCTGACCCAGTCCAGAGCGTGCAGATGATAGAAATGGACGAGATGGTCCTGAACGGTCAGCGTTGCTGCCATGATATTACGAACATAATTGGCATTCTTCGGGATTTTGATGCCAAGAGCATCTTCAACCGCACGGACTGACCCTAAAGCATGGGCCGTCGTGCAGACACCGCAGATACGCTGAATATACGCCCAGGCATCACGCGGGTCACGGTCTTTCATGACCAGTTCAAGACCACGCCAGGCCGTCCCCGATGCCAGCGCATCAGTAACTTTGCCCGAAGCCTCATCAACCTGAACTTCGACGCGAAGATGACCTTCGATACGGGTTATCGGATCTACTACTACATGTTTCATTTACTCACCTGCTCCCTCGTTCTTCTTTTTTCGTCAGCAATACGTTTCTTCTTTGCCTCATCAGCGATACGTTTCTTCTTCTGGATTACGCTGGCAGCATCATGTGCGACCGCACCGGCTGCACACACTGCTGCCACGCCGACACCAATCTTATCTACATCGCCGATTGGCGGCCCGAACTTCGGCAGACGCTGGCTCATCGCACCATCATCCCAGAAATGCGCATTGGAGCAGCCAATACAGGGAGCACCAGACTGGATTGGGTAGCTCATGCCCTGGAACCAGCGCATATTACCACAGGAATTATATGTCTCTGGCCCACGGCAGCCCATCTTATAAAGACACCAGCCTGCTTTGGATCCGGCATCATCGTAGTTCTCCGCAAACATACCTGCGTCGAAGAACGGGCGGCGATAGCAGGTGTCATGAATACGGTTGCCATAGAACTGTTTTGGGCGGCCCTCACCATCAAGCGGTGGAATCCTACCAAACAGCGCAACATGCATGACGACCCCCGTCATGACTTCTGGAATTGGCGGACAGCCTGGTACATTGACAACCGGCGTCTTGCCAGCAAACTGTGAAATCCCCGATGATCCGGTCGGATTCGGATTCGCTGCCTGAATCCCACCAGACACAGCACAGCTGCCGTACGCAATGACAGCTGCAGCATTCCGAGCAGCATGCTGCAACGTGCTCGTGAATGTATGACCGCCTGACATGCAGTATACACCGTTGTCTTTCGTAGCCACAGCTCCCTCGACGCAGAGGATATACTGCCCCTTATACTTCTCAATCGTTTCATGGAGATGCGCTTCGAAAGGCTCTCCCGACGCTGCACTGAGTAGATGGTCATACTCGAGCGCAATCTGGCTGAGTACCAGATCCGATGCCAGCGGTGCGCCAGAACGTATAAACGACTCATCACAACCAGTGCACTCATGACCATGTATCCAGATTACAACCGGCAGGGCTTTCTTCTCGGCAGCTTCCACTACCTTGGACACCTTGTCCGAACTGAGTCCCATGAGCGACGTCAGGGCTACACAACTCTTGACGAACGTGCGGCGGCTCATGCCTTTCTTGAGATATAAATCCCACATACTCTCCCGTTTGTCCACTTTTTTACCTCCTCATGTTATCCTCGCGGATATTCTGATAGATTTTTCATTCCTTCATGTCGACGGCTCGTTTCCAGCATCCGGATGAACATCTACTACGAATAGTTTAATTATACGCTGAAAAAATACAAAATGCTATATCTATTATGACAAGTATTTATAATAAATTTCACTAATATCACTACCGCTATAACGCAAGAATATTTTTCAATAAACAGAGGTTATTATCTCCTGTTATCCAAACCTTCTTTTCCTCACTTTTCGCCAAACAGGGCCTTTTTTCCTGCAATAATTTTCTTAAGCATTGAATTTGTATTATATTATTTTCCTTGTCTCTTCATAAGTAAATTCCCCCTTGATAAAGATTCAAAAAAGGACTATAATATATCTTGTTCACACGGACAATTATATGGGGACGTAGCTCAGCTGGGAGAGCACCAGGTTCGCAATCTGGGGGTCGAGGGTTCAATCCCCTTCGTCTCCACCATATATGAAAGATAAAGCTTGGCCATCTTGCCGAGCTTTTTTTGTGCCAGAAAGCGCTGACTTCTGTCTATGACAGGAGCCAGCGCTTTCTTAATCTTATACAATTATTTTTCTTTCGTAAATTGCAATGGTCAGTTGTAAAATGAAATTGAACAGTTAATCAAAAATAAAAATCCATAGTGACTCTCCGTGTTAAAATGGTTTTACGACAAATCATCAACAAAGGAGCAATCACTATGGATCAAGCCCATTTTAACACAATCGAGGATGTACGTAAATCTGGCAGACACCTTTCATTGGAAGAACGTGGAATGATTCAGGCGCTTTATCAGAAAGGTTTTTCTCTTCGTAGTATCGCTGCTGAAGTTGGCTGTGCTCATACGACTGTCTTTTACGAACTCCGGCGTGGTACGCCGATGCGAAAAAGCAACCATGGCC
>JAGPMW010000044.1 GCA_018052705.1 Selenomonas sp.
AAAATGGGCTTGATCCATAGTGATTACTCCTTTGTTGATGATTTGTCTCAAAACCATTTTAACATGGAGAGTCACTATGGATTTTTATTTTTGATTAACTGTTCAATTTCATTTTACAACTGACCGAACGAAAAAGATCGCAGTCGTTTCTATATGAATCTGTTGGCCGATTTCAAGGTATCTGACCATTGGACGGCACGCTTCCAGAGCGAGACGAATCGTCATTATGCAAGCAGTACCATCCCACCAACTACCACCCCACCAACTCATCTCAGTCATAAAGGCTTGGATGACTCTGATACTGGTACGATCCAGCGTATTTGGGTCGACGGAACTTTCGGCAAGGGGGGCTGGGTCAGCATTGGCCGCACCTGGCGCGGACTGGGCAATCAGAATATCCTGCAGGGCGGAGAGACCGATGGTATACAAGCCGGTTATCCAATCAACAAGAATGGATTGCAGGCCAGTGGATTCTATATGGCACCAAGCTGGGATGGCGCAGACTACTCTATTTATGGTGCAGCCATGTTTGGCCCGGTGGGACACAATTTCGATATCAATGTTGCCTATGCGAAACTTAGCAAAGAGAAAACGTGGATCGGCAGCAACGGCTATGTGCTGAGTGCTGGAACGAATATTGCGAAGAACTTGCGCCTGATCGGCGATTATGTACGTACGAATCATGATGGCAACAACACCAGCAAGGCGGTTCGTCTGAACTATAAGGGAACGGATCTCAACAGTCCAGGTTCATTCGGTCTGTATACACGCTATATCAATTACGGTGCTAATGGACAGATTGGCGGCGATGATGAATGGGGCTCACTACAGAAAGATAGTAAGGGCTGGATCTTTGGCGTGAAGTATGTTCCTTGGAAGAATGTCGAGTGGGAAACGCTTTATGAGAATGCAAAGCAGGATATGTCGATCCAGGCTCCATATACGAGAAAATTGTTCCGTACGCAGATGGACTTCCATTTCTGATTTGATGGATCTGGTATAAGCAGGTAAGAGAAAGGGATGCCTTCGGGCCTCCCTTTTTTCAAGATTGAGGAGGAATTTTGAATGAATCGCAGACAAGTATTATCGCGTACTATCGGTACGGCGCTTTCTGTGGGTCTGTTGACTGCCCCTTTTACGGTTGTACTGCCACAGCTGCCGGTATTTATTTCACAGGCTGAGGCAGCCACCGCTGCCTCAGCGCAGGCGGATAACCAGAAGCGTTTGTCTCAGCGTACCTTCGTCGTGACGGGGACGGTCCAGACGAAGGCCGGTGCGGCCAAGGACTGGGATCCGAGTGATACGAAAACGCAGATGAAGGATGCTGGCCATGATTTTTATACGTATACGGCAGATCTGCCGGCGGGAACCTATTACTACAAGATTTCCGTCAATGGCAGCTGGGCTGAGAACTATGGGCTGAACGGCAATTCTGATGGTGCAAATGTCCAGATGACTCTGCCTAAAGCGGCAAAGGTCACGTTCTATTACAACGATAAGACGCATAAGATCAAGGACAGCACGAACTATAAGCTGCTGAAGGAGGATGAACTGCCGGTTCTTGGCGGTGATCTGGCTGGGGGCAAGGGTGACCATGTCATGCAGGATATGCTGATGGATCATTTTTATCAGACAACATTGGCGGTAAAGGCAGGTACCTATAAGCTTGACGTGGTCCAGAAGGGACAATCTGCTGTTAGCGCAGAGGTGACGATTGCTCGGGATGGTGATGCGACGTTCTACTATGACTCGGCAACAAAGAAGCTGGTGGCCGATGATGGCAGTATCCATGAGGACAAGCTGCTGCATGATACCTGGGACACGGCATTCCGTAGTCCGTTCGAGGCGGTCAAGACTGGTACACCGGTACGGCTGGCCTTGCAGGCACAGCATGGTGATGTTCGGCAGGCACAGCTGGTGCTTTGTAAGGCGAAGATTACAGCGAATGGCGGGGATGAGTATAATCCAAGCTATGAGGCCGGTACCAGCCAGAGTTATCCGATGACGCTGGAACGTACGAAAGATGGGCTGGATATCTGGAGTACGACAATCAAGCCGGATACGAATGGGATCTATGGGTATAAGTTCCTGCTCAATGGTGTGAAAGAATATGGAGATGATGCGAAACCGGGGCATACGGGAGCGGTGACGCTGCGCGGCGCGAAGTTTTTCCAGCTTACGGTATACCGTGCGGACTATCATACGCCGGACTGGGCTAAGGAAGCCGTTGTTTATCAGATTTTCCCGGATCGGTTCTTCAATGGCGACAAGAGCAACGACAATGCTCGCACGGAGGCGCGTGGACATCAGCCCGTGCAGCATCGTGCCTGGAATGATTTGCCGGCTAATTTCAGCAAGACACCAGCTGCTGATGGGGATAAATGGGAATGCAATGATTTCTTCGGTGGCGATCTGGCTGGCATTACGAAAAAACTGGACTATCTGCAGCAGCTCGGTATTACCGCTATCTATGTGAATCCAATCATGAATGCCGCTTCGAATCATCGTTATGATTCGGTAGACTATGGTTCGCTTGACCCGTTCCTGGGAACGATGAAAGACTTCGACCTGCTGATCACCGAAATGCATAAACGAGGGATGCGTCTGATCATGGACGGTGTATTCAACCACATTGGCGATGATTCCATCTATTTCGACCGTTATGGCAAATATAAGACCGTTGGTGCCTATGAGTATTGGTCCCGGATCTATGATCTCATGAATACGAAGCATATGAAGGAAGATGCGGCCAAGGCTGAGGCGAAGAAGCAGCTTGAGGCCGAGGGACAGGTGTTCAGCCCGTATCATTGGGAAAACTGGTTTGAGATCAAGAACCAGAAGGGATCCGATGAGATGGGAACCAAGTATATATATCATGACTGGCAGGGCTATTCGAGCCTCGTGCCGTTCAGGGATGCTGACTATCCGGGCAGCGAGGCTGGTACGAAGCGTTCAGATCTTGGCAACTATCTGCTTCATGACAAAGATGCTGTCATCACGAAGTGGTTCCGCGATGGACTGTCTGGCTGGCGGCTGGATGTAGCCAAAGAGGTGCCACCGGGATTCTGGGCTGATATGCGTCAGGAAGTCAAGCAGCTCAAGACCAGACAGGGTGATGAACCGCTGATCCTGGGTGAGATCTGGCAGGATGGTACGCAGTTCCTGACGGGCGATGCATTCGATTCTGTCATGAACTACAAGCTGTCCTTTGCCTTGGGCGATCTGTTCCTGGGACGCGGCGATGCCAAAGCTGCTGACGATGAGCTGAAGGTATTGCGCCAGAACTATCCTAAAGAGGCACTTTATGATCTTATGAATATCGTTGACTCGCATGACACGGTCCGCGGCATCTATAAGTTCGGTGGCGGCAAGGATACCGTAGCACAGGCAACCCGTAAGGATTTTGACTATACACTGGGCAAGGAACGCATGAAACTGGCCGTGACCTTCCTTATGGGTTATCCGGGTATGCCGACCATCTATTATGGCGATGAAGCCGGTCAGTATGGCAGCAGCGATCCGGATTGCCGCCGTACTTATCCGTGGGGGCATGAAGATAAGGATCTGATTGCCTATTATCGGAAGGTTATCAATGTCCGTAACAAGCATAAGGCATTATTCGCACATGGCGATGTGAATACGCTGAAGGCAGAAGGCAATATCTATGCTTTTGCCCGTACAGCCGTGGACGGCAGCGGCCAGGCTGCCGTGGTGGCATTGAATCGTGGCGCGGCACAGCATGTTGTGCTGGATGCTGGCCAGTTTGCTGATGGTACGGTCTTTTCCGATCAGGTCAGTGGGGCAGTGGCAACTGTCAGCGGTGGCAAGCTCGCACTGGATCTTGGTGTGAACCAGGGAATGATGCTGCTGAAGGCCTGACTAGAGAATAAATGGAACATGATGACTGATTCTACCCCAAAAGGCTGCCTGAAAATGGCAGCCTTTTGGGGTGTTCAATGTACCGAAATCCGTCAAATGTACTTTGTAACGTATGACGGGTGATGTGCCTGAATCCCTTGAATCTATTGAGCTTGAGCCTTGTTCATGATAGCATGAGAATTGTAAACAGGAGTTGTTGAAAAGACAAATCCTGCAGAGTGTTTGCAGGGTTTGTTCGTGGATAAGTATGCAGGAGGTAAAAGACATGCAGGACAAGAAATTTTCCGTTGTGATCGCTGGCGGTGGCAGCACCTTTACGCCGGGCATTGTCATGATGCTGCTGGCACATCAGGATCGGTTCCCGCTCCGCAAACTGAAATTCTATGATAACGATCCGGATCGTCAGAAGATCGTGGCGGATGCGATGGCTATTGTCATGAAGGAGCGTGCACCGCAGATTGAGTTCGTAGCTACGACTGATCCGGAAACGGCATTTACGGATGTAGATTTTGTCATGGCACATATTCGCGTTGGTAAATATGCGATGCGCGAGAAGGATGAAAAAATTCCTCTTAGATACGGTGTGCTGGGGCAGGAGACCTGCGGCCCAGGCGGTATTGCCTATGGTATGCGTTCCATCGGCGGCATCGTTGAGATTGTCCACTTCATGGAGAAATATTCACCGGATGCCTGGATGCTGAACTACTCGAATCCGGCGGCCATTGTTGCTGAGGCAACCCGTCGTATCTGTCCGACGTCCAAGATCCTTAATATCTGCGATATGCCGATCGATATCGAGGGCAAGATGGCGCAGATCGCTGGTTTAGAGTCGTTGCATGACATGGAGTTCAAATATTATGGCCTGAATCATTTCGGTTGGTGGACGAGTATTAAAGACAAGGCCGGTAACGACCTGATGCCGAAGATCCGCGATTATGTCTGGAAGCATGGTTATAATATGCAGTACATCAAGGGCGATGCTGGTGTGCAGCATGTTGATCCGAGCTGGGTCGTAACGTTTGAGATGGCCAAGGAATTTGCGCCAATCGATCCGGATACATTGCCGAATACTTATCTTAAATATTATCTGTGCCAGGATGAGGTCGTAAAACATTCGAATCCGGAGCACACGCGGGCCAACGAAGTCATGGAGAGCCGCGAGAAGACGGTCTTTGACGAATGCCGCCGCATCAGCGCAGTTGGCACAGCTAAGGACAGCACCATCGAAGTTGATGCGCATGCGTCCTATATCGTCGATCTGGCAACGGCAATCGCTTATAATACGAAAGCTCGCATGCTGTTGATCGTAGAGAACAACGGAGCTATCAAGAACTTCGATCCGACGGCAATGGTCGAGATCCCGTGTATTGTCGGCAACGAAGGTCCGGAGCCGCTGGTTGTAGGCGACATTCCTCAGTTCCAGAAAGGCATGATGGAACAGCAGGTATCTGTAGAGAAACTTACAGTTGATGCCTGGATCAATCATTCGTATTTAAAACTCTGGCAGGCACTTACACTCTCTAAGACAGTACCGAGTGCCCGCGTAGCCAAATTGATTCTTGATGACCTCATTGAGGTCAACAAGGATTTTTGGCCGAGTCTTAAGTAAAAAATTCCCATTCTTTTCTTTACTAGAAAACCTTTCTACACCCCTGAAAATCCCGTAATCAGAATCCCTATCTGATTATGGGATTTTTTCTATGGACAAGTAGTTTTCAGCGGTTGCTCAGTCTCTATTATGGGCAGGAGTTCTTCTTTTTTTGTCGTATTTTAATAATGAAAGAGAGTTTAGGGAGAATGGGAAGGGTGTTAAATATGGCAAAAGCAAAGGCCATCATATTGGCTGTGCTGGTTATTGTGGTAGCAAGTGTAGCTGGATACTATGCAGCAATCCATTATATGCAAACAAAGGCGGTTGTGCAGGCTGAGAAAGATAAACAGGATGAAGCGAACAGGGCAAAGCTGCAGGAGCAGGCAGATAAGGAGGCAGCTCAGAAGGAGAAGGTCCGCCAAAAGTTATCGGCACCGGAGGCGCAGCGCATAAAGAATATGGTGGAACTGTGCGATATACTGAATGGCAATACCCAGGATTAAGGAAATACGTGGTTTAGGCAAACAGAATTTAGAGAGAGGACGCAATGCATATGGCATTATTTCCGCCTTTAGTGGCAGATTTCCTGCTGATTTTGACTGGCGTTATCAGTATAGTAGCGCTGGTTGCTGCTGCATACAGCTGGTCAATTAATATTGCCCAGCGGAAACAACTGGATCAGTTTGTGGCAATCGAAGATGAATTGAAAAAGGTGAAGCGTGATCTTCGAAATCTGAACAGCAAAATGGTGCCTTTGGAGCAGTCTGCTGCTGAGTTTCAGTCGGGGCAGGCGCCAGCACCAGCAATGGCTCTGACCAGTCAGGACCCAATATGGCAGGCCTTTCTGGCTGACTACAACAGTCTGGCCATGAGTATAAATGTGCCAAAGGCAGACACGGCTTGTGAGCTCTTTGTCCGGAATTATAAGTTGTCGTTGCTGATCTGCGTAGACCATGCAGCTCAGGAAAATGGGCAGACCGTGCTGAAGTTTGTACCAGTAGAACAGGCGGCAGGCAGCCAGTATTGGGCATGGCCGTTGCCAGACAAGAACGGGATCTATGCTGTTGTTCCTAATCCACTGCAGCCGTATGATCAGAAGCTGCATACGGAGAGCGGCATGAAGGAGACCTTTGCCTCGAATTATGAGCAGGGAGTCTATCGGACCTTACAGGTTCGCCTTCCGGCCCAGTTTCAATGCAGGGAAGGCGCGTGGGAAATCATCGAGCCCGGGGTTATACAAGTCCGATAAAAGCAGATTGGTGCGCCGTTTGTGTTTGTCTGGTCGTGTTGACTGGTAGCGCGGATAGACCGATTGAATATAGAAAAAGAACGGGTACCGGCTGGTTTTAGCTGGTGCCCGTCCTTTATACTGGATGAACTAGCAGATAGATGCTGATTCGTTCGATGGTGACAATCAGAATGCCGGAACAACGGCACCTTTATATTTCTCGTTGATGAAATCTTTGACTTCCTTGCTCTGCAGGGCCTTGACGAGAGCCTGGATTTCCGGGCGCTGCTCATCGCCGTCACGAACGGCCAGGATATTGACATACGGGGATGTATTATCCTCCATAATCAGCGCATCTTTGGTCGGGACAAGGTTGACCTGCATTGCATAGTTTGTATTGATGACGGCAGCATCGACATCATCGAGAGTACGTGGAACCTGAGCCGCCTCAACTTCCTGGAACTTGAAGTTATGAGGATTTTCGGTGACATCCTGAACGGTAGCTTTTTCATTGACGCCGTCCTTGAGTTTCAGCAGACCTGCTTTCTGCAGCAGAAGAAGAGCGCGGCCGCCATTTGTGGGGTCATTCGGGATGGCAATCGCCGCACCGTCTTTGAGGTCTTTGAGGTCTTTAACCTTTTTCGAGTAGACGCCCATTGGCTCGATGTGTACGCCTAGTGCGCTTTTGAGTTTCACTTCTTTATGCTCTTCCATGAAGTTTTTGAGATACGGCTCATGCTGGAAGAAATTAGCATCGAGTTCTTTGTCGTTGAGGGCCAGATTCGGCTGAACGTAGTCGTTGAATTCGACAATTTCCAGATTGATGCCCTCTTTTTCGAGCAGCGGTTTGACGACTTCGAGGATTTCTGCATGTGGTACGGCAGTAGCCCCGACTTTCAGCGTTTTCATGCCTGAGGTATTCTTTTGGGCGGCGCCAGAGCTTGCGGTGTCCGTACCACCACACCCCGCAAGTGCCAGGCTGGCTACGAGGAGCGTAGCGATAAGTGCAAATAATTTCTTCATGAATAGGACCTCCTTAATCTAATTGGTGTTATTATTTCTTATCCAAGTGCTTGGCAAAGGTGTTGCCGATGAATTGAACGGCCTGGACCAGGATAATCAGGACGATGACGGTGGCAATCATGACCTCTGGGCGGAAGCGCTGATAGCCGTAGCGGATAGCCAGATCGCCTAGCCCGCCGCCACCAATTGCACCAGCCATGGCCGATTCGCCTACGAGGCTGATGATGACAGTGGTTAACTGGGCTGTGATACTGGCCATAGACTCTGGCAGCAGAACCTTCCATATGATCTGGAATGGTGTTGCGCCCATGGAGAGTGCCGCTTCGACGAGCCCGTAAGGAACTTCTTTCAGACTCGTCTCGACCTGACGCCCGATGAACGGGATTGAGGCGATGACCAGTGGCACCATCGCGGCGGTTGTACCAATTGCACTGCCAACCAGCAGACGCGTCAGAGGAATAATCGCAACCATCAGGATGATGAACGGGATGGAGCGCACTGCATTGACGATGCCGCCGATGACGCGGTTCAAAACTGGTGACTCCAGAATCTGGTTCCTGCTGGTCGTATGCAGCAGCACGCCGAGTGGTACGCCGATTATGGAAGCGATGACCATAGAAACTGCGACCATGTAGACGGTTTCACTCAGGGCTTTAGTCAGTAGTGGAATCATGTCGCTTGACATAGCCAATCACCTCCTCCTTGAGTTCTTTGGCGGCCAGATAGGCCAGTGCGGCATCTACGCGGTCCTGCGGGCCGGTGATGCCGATAATCATGCGTCCGAATGGGGTAGACCGGATCTGATCCAGATTGCCGAAGAGCAGCGTGGTCTCGACTTCTGGGAATTGCCGGATCATACCCGCGATGACGGGATCGTCGGCCGATTCCCCGATAAAGGTCAGCCGCAATAGCAGATAGGCACCAGGCATCGGCTCGGCAGAGATTTGCCCGCCACGGAAGGCAGCTGGCAGATCGTTGGATAGCAGTACACTGATGAATTCTTTGGTAATTGGCTGCTGTGGGGCGGTAAAAATCTCAAGCACCGGTCCCTGCTCAGCAATAACGCCCTGGTCGATGACGGCCACCTTATCGCATATATCTTTGATGACCTGCATTTCGTGCGTGATGACGACCACTGTCAGTTGCAGTTTGCGATTGATGTCCTTGATGAGTTCGAGGATGGACTTTGTAGTCTGAGGGTCAAGTGCACTGGTTGCTTCGTCGCAGAGCAGAACTTTTGGCTCACTGGCGAGAGCCCGGGCGATGCCTACGCGCTGCTTCTGTCCGCCGGACAGCTGCGAAGGATACTGATGCGACTTGCTTTCAAGACCGACGAGTTTCAGCAACGGCATGACTTTCTCCCGGATCTTGTCGGCTGGGAGGCCGGACAGTTTTAGCGGGAAGGCAATATTGTCATAAACGGTTGCCGAGGATAAAAGATTGAAGTGCTGGAATATCATGCCGATATCTTTGCGGGCCTCGCAGAGTTCGCTGTCGCTCAGCGTGGTCATCTCCTTGCCATTGACGATAACGCTGCCGCCAGTCGGTCTTTCAAGCATATTGATACAGCGGACCAGCGTAGATTTGCCAGCGCCGCTGAGTCCGATAATCCCATATATCTCACCGCGCGCGATCTCAAGGTCTATATCCTTGAGTGCCTTGACGGGACCAGCTGGACTGGCGTAGGTTTTCTCGATGTGAGAAAGCTTGATCATAAGCACGTTTCCTCCTATTCATAGTATTATTATATGTTTTGCATAATAGCACAGTGTTGACACTTTGTCAATGAAAGGCCGGTCAGATGCACTGTCAAGGAACATTATACCATCAAAAGTATTTCTCTCCTATAATAAATTCCACAGTATCGTTATAATTTCTCTTGTGTATGCGCTTACATTAATATATAATAATATTATGAAAAATATGACTTATATTACGGCTTAGGCACATGTCATATTCGAGACTGGCAGGGGCGATTTCAAAACTCAAAGCAGCATTATAAGAAAACGGCGCCATAAAAGTAAATTTGTGGCGTCGTTTTCTTTTTGCAGGGTTTTGCATGGAGGGCTGCGAATATATTTGGTATGCAGGAGTATGAGTTATACTGTCTGATATGTTTGTGCGGTATGACAGAGGGAGTTTTTTTCATGACAGAAATCGTTAGTAAAAGGCGGGCGCGTACCGTCAAGGCTGAGATACTCATGTATGTTTTGCCAATCGTAGTCGTCGGTCTGTTGCTGATGGCGGGGGTCATTTTCAAGTACGTGGGCAGCAGCTTTGAGGAACAGCTGACTACCAGCTCGCTGAAGAATGCCCAGGAAGTTGCCAATGGCGTATCTTCGTGGCTTGATACGCGAATGCTGGAGACGCAGGCGGCGGCGAATATCCCAGCTGCCAAAAATTAAAAAAATGCACCGGAGGCAATGAACCAGAACAAGAAATATCGCCTGAACCTCATGAATAAAGCTTATCCGGGGATATACGACAGCGTGAGCTGGGGGCCGTTCGATGGATCTGGTACGCTTTATGGTGAGACGAAGACGGGCTTCAAGGAGATGCACAATGCGGACAAAGCCTGGTATAAGGAAACGATGACTGGTGCCAGGGACTCCTTCATGTCATCGCCAGTCGTCTCGCAGGCCACCGGCAAGATCATTGTGAACTCTATCGCGCTGGCCAAGGATGCCAGTGGGCAGAATGTCGGTATGGTTCTCGCAGCGATCTATGTCGATGCGGTCACGGATATGGTTGATAACCTGAAGCTTGGTGCTGACGGCTACAGCCTGCTGGTCGCAAAGGATGGCACCTATATCGTCAATCCGGATGAGTCGGCTATCATGAAGACGAAGATATCGGATGATGAAGATGCCGGACTTAAAGCACTGGGTGCGAAGATGTTATCCGGTGAGGCGGGTGTCTATAAATTCACGAATAAAGCCGGCAAGGATATGATTGCTTTTTATAACCCGATTAAGGCTACAGGCTGGGGCATGGCGACCGTAGCGTATCAGGATGAACTGTTCGCACCAGTGGATAATGTTGTGAAGATTATGGCGGGTATCTCGGTGCTGCTGCTCATTCTCATTTCAATAGGTGTTGTGCGGTCTCAACGACAAGGTTCAGCAGATTGCCGGGCAGGCGACGAAGGCTGCTGATCAGGGGCGTGAAGCTGCTGATGTTGAACGCGATGGCGGCAAGACACTGGAGCAGGCCATCAGCCAGATCAAGAGTATTGAGCAGTCTACTCTTGAATCGACCCGGGTTGTCACGGCCCTGGGCGAGCGTTCGGCAGCGATTGGCCAGATTGTCGATACAATCTCAAGTATCGCGGAGCAGACCAATCTGCTGGCACTGAATGCTGCAATCGAGGCTGCCCGTGCCGGCGAGCATGGCCGGGGGTTTGCGGTCGTGGCAGACGAGGTAAGGAAACTGGCCGAGTCGTCGCAGGAGGCTGCGCAGGAGATCGCAGGCTTGATTCAGGAGACACGAAAAGATACTGAGAATGCCGTTTCTGGGATGCAGGCTGGCAGTGAGAAAGTCCGTGTTGGCACCCAGAATATTATCTCGATGGGGGAGGCGTTCCGTCGCATCATCGAGATTGTCGGACAGGTTTCGGCCCAGGTTCAGGGCATATCGTCCTCTATCAGCAGCATGGCTCAGAACGGGCGTGAGATTGTCGGCCATATCCAGACCATTGAAGGCAGCAGCCGCAGCGCTGCTGAGGATGCTGAGACCGTATCCGCTGCGACTGAGGAGCAGACGGCTTCGGTGCAGGAGATTGCCAATGCCTCCAACAGTCTGGCGAAGATGGCTGGCGAACTGCAGGCGCAGGTCAGGAAATTCAAGGTCTGAGGGTATTTCTAAAATAAAACCGTATGACATGTTGACAACGTTACACTTTAGCGCTAATATATAATACATGAAAAGGAACAAAGTTCCTCATATGGAATACAGCCGATGACGAGAATCAGTAGGTCCCTGTTTTGATGGATAGCGAGCCGGGTATGGTGCAAGCCGGTGATCAGGCAGGGGGTGAATATCCCCTCCGAGGCATGGCGCTGAAATAATCAGTAGGTGGCCACGACTGCTCCCCGTTACAGGAGACGCGTATGATGGTACGTTGTGTCTGACCTGCCAGAGTACGTTGCGAGCGTCGTGCCTAAGCACGAAATCTGGGTGGTAACGCGGTATTTGAGCCGTCCCTTCTTTTAGGAGGGACGGCTTTTTGATGTTCCTGATACCGCTGGAATATTTTATTTTAGGAGGAGTCAACTATGGAAATCGATTTTGATCGTCTGAAACGAAAACGCGATATGCGCATCATCCTGCCGGTATTTCTGGTTTCGATTATTGCCTGCATTGACCGGGTTAATGTAGCTTATGCGGCGCTGACTATGACGCAGGATCTGGACTGGATTACACCGGAGATTTTCGGTGCCGGTGCAGGGATATTTTTCATGGGATATCTATTATTTGAAATTCCCGGTGCGCTGGCCGCAGCAAAGTTCTCGGCGACAAAATGGATTGCCAGGATTATGTTCACATGGGGCCTCGTTTGCGTGCTCATGGCGTTCATGAATTCACAGTTCGAGTTTTATCTGTACCGGTTTCTGCTCGGCGCATCAGAGGCGAGCCTTTATCCGGTCATCTACTCTGTTCTCTACCCGCGCTGGTTTACGCCGAATGAGAGGGCCCGGGCGACATCGTTGATGCTGACGTCGCTGCTGCTCTCGACCATTATTGGTGCACCTCTGGCTGGCGTCCTGCTGCAGACCTCGTTTTTTGGCCTGCACGGCTGGCAGGAACTTTTTATTCTTGAGGCTGTTCCAGCACTGGCCTTTGCTGTATTCTTCTTCTTTGGGGTCAAGGATCGTCCGGACCAGGCGCACTGGCTGACAGCGGCCGAAAAGGAATATCTCTCCCAATCATATCTGGCGGATAAGGCGCGTCTGGAGAAAAAGAAAACTTATACGGTTCTGCAGGCATTCTCAGATCGCAAGGTACTCAAGCTTTGTTTTATCTATTTTCTGTGGGTTGTAGGATTCTGGGGATTCAACTTCTGGATGCCGACGGTTCTTAAAGGGCTCTCCGGCTGGTCAACACAATTGCTCGGCGGCGCCATTGCCATTCCCATGATTGCCGCACTCGTGGTTCAGCTTATCATCAGCCGTACCTCGACCAGGACCGGCGACAAGGTCTGGCATGTAGCCGGTGCCCTGTTCATCGGTGCCATTGGACTGGGACTCAGCCCCTTTGCCACGGACATGTCTACGGCGTTGTTTCTCGTCTGCCTCTCGGCTATCGGCATCTATGCTGCGATGGGGGTATGGTGGACCATTCCGACGACTTTTCTGACGGGACCAGCTGCTGCCGCATCGGTGGCCCTGATTAACTCCTGTGGCAATCTGGGCGGTTGGGTTGGCCCCTATATGATGGGCTGGGTCAAGACGACCACTGGAGATTTCCATCTCGGCTATTTTATCATGGCCGCCTGCATGTTTGTGGCCGGTATCACCGTCCTGTCCATCAAGTATGCCTGGAATGGGCAAAAGAAACCAGTTGCGGATGAGCCGGAAGAATCCTTGCTGGCGGAAGAATAAGCAAATACTCAAATGCTCCGGGGAGCTATGACCACACATCATAGCTCCCCGGAGCATTTATTATAAGTACATGAAAAAGGGGCCGGTTCGGGCTGTTTTGCCAATTGGGAAATATCAGCTTCAGGGAATCGCTTAATTTTGACCGAGGATTCAACTGGGATCTTCGGGAACCTCTGCGATTTCTACACCATGGGCTCGGAGATTATTTATCTCATTGGCATCGGCACCACTGCAGGTGATGAGGGTATTGACCTTGTCAATCGTGCCGGATAGGAAGTTGTGTTCTTTGCCAATCTTATCGCGGGCGGCCAGTACATAGCAGTGGTCGGATGAGCGGCGCATCATGGTCTCGTTGACGGCGGTTTCGGGCAGAACCGAGGTGGTGATGCCCCCATTGACGCTGATGCCGCCGACGCCAATGAATGCTTTGTCCGCATTAATTTTTGTCAGGGTCTGCAGGGCAAATTCACCGACCAGGGATTTGCGCCGCTCATAGATCTCGCCGCCGGTCAGGATGATCGTAACAAGCGGGTCATGCGGATAGCCAATGGCGTTGCTGTTGTTCGTCACGACAATAACACTTTTTCCCTTCAGATAGTCGAGCAGCAACAGGGTTGTGCTGCTCGAGTTCATGAAGATGGTATCACCGTCTTCGATGAGGCTGGCGGCATAGCGGGCAATTGCGGTTTTTTGCTCGCGGTCAATATGGGCCTTGGAATCCGTGGTAGAGGTATCTTCTTCCTTCAACGTACCAGCGATGAGCTGGGCACCGCCATGAAAGCGGTGAATCAGGTGCTGCTTTTCGAACATCATGAGGTCACGGCGAATTGTGGTGGCCGACACATCGAGCCGGGCGGCTGCAGTATCGACGTCAATCTGCTTTTCTTCCTGCAGGAGTTCGAGCAGCTGCTGTTGACGGCGAAAGACTACGCTTTTACTATTCTTCATAATATATCCCTTTCAATCCATGGTAATGAATGTTGTTTCCATATGGTGAAGCGGTGGAAAAATATCGGTAAATTGCAAGTTGAAATTGAACAAAAAATAATCAATAAATATTATCAATAGAATAGACTCCATCGAGGAATGTATCGAATAGTTCTGTTGGAGAACGATAGCCTAAAATACGGCGCGGACGCTG
>JAGPMW010000045.1 GCA_018052705.1 Selenomonas sp.
CTTGGTCTTAAATTCAGCAGTGTATTTTTTTCTTGGCATGATGGCAACCTCCATTTTTTGTTACCTATACTATATCATGCACGCTTAAAAATTTCAGAGCTGGTCTGAATTCATGGGACCATTATAGCGCGCCCCGTTTACGAGAAGTGTCGTCTGTGTTAGAATGGAGTTGATTCATAATGATTGCTCCTTTGTAGATTGTTGTTTTAGCGATTACATTCTAACACAAGGTTCATCATTATGGATTTTATTTTGTTTATTTGTTCAAGTTCATTTTACAACTGACCATAAGGAATTAACGGACGGTAAATCTGAAGTGTAGAGTATTAGAAAAGAAAGAATAAGGCGGTCAAAGAAGAGTCGTTCTTTGACCGCCTTATTTTTTCTTGGTCAGTTGTAAAATATCTCGAGATTTTGACAGAAGGCGACTTCTCACGGGAAATAGCCAGGAGCAGCCTTGAAGATCGCAGTGAATTTGGCGCTGTTTCCCGAGCTGTAGAAAAAATGAAAAACAATGTCAAAGCCCTGCTTAAAAATCTCATGGAAACCTCTGAGCATATGGCTGCTTCTTCGGAAGAACTTACGGCCAGTTCCGAGCAGTCGGCGCAGGCTGCCAACCAGGTTGCCGGATCGGTAACTGAAGTAGCGCAGGGAGCCGAAAACCAGATGAAGGCCACCGATCAGGCTGGGCAGATTGTGAAAAAGATTTCTTCTTCCATTGATCAGGTTTCCCAAAAATCTCAGCAGGTTGCAAGCTCTGCAAACCATACGATGCAAACGGCTACTGACGGCGAGGGCATTATCAAGCGCGCTGTGACCGAGATGAAGACCATTGAAGAGAAAACGAATGCGACCTCGACCGTAATCAGCAAACTCGAGGATAAATCGAAGCAGATTGGCCAGATCGTGGAGACCATTTCCGGTATTGCCAGCCAGACAAATCTGCTGGCCCTTAATGCCGCTATCGAGGCTGCCCGCGCTGGTGAGGCAGGCCGCGGCTTTGCGGTTGTAGCTGAAGAGGTCCGCAAACTGGCCGAGCAGTCCGAAACGGCCGCTGAACAGATCACTTCGCTGATTGGTGAAGTTCAGAGCAGTACCCGGGAAGCGGTCGTATTCATGGACGCTAATCAAAAGGAGATTGTCAGTGGCGTACAGGCTGTCGATGATGCTGGCAACAGCTTTAACAACATCCTTGGCATGGTTGGTGACATGAATAAGCAGATTGATGCCATCACGGCATCAATCACGGAAGTTACCAAGGGAACTACGCATGTTGTAACAGCCGTAAAGGGTATTGAACAGGAAAGCCACAAGACGTCTGAACAGACGCAGACAATTTCAGCTGCGACCGAAGAACAATCGGCTTCCGTCGAAGAGATTGCTTCCGCCAGCGAGCATCTTGCTCAGATGGCGGCCGACCTGCAAAAAGAAGTCCAAAAGTTTAAGCTCTAATAATAATCAATTATTCCTCCTGAATAGATTATGAAATAACAGGTACCTAGCGACAAGATAGTCCGTTGACTCGAAAGAGTTGACGGACTTATTTTTGTGGTAAAAGTTAATGCATGAGTTCGAACCTTGCATAACAAAAAAAGAGATGCAATCGCATCTCCTTGAATTTCGTATGGAGCGGGCAATGGGAATCGAACCCACCTCTCTAGCTTGGGAAGCTGGCATTCTACCGATGAACTATGCCCGCGTATCACTGACTTAATTATTTTATCATCATTTAAAAAAAAATGCAAGGGATAGGCAGGGGATATTCGAAGGCGGAGCTGAAAATTTGAGATGAGGATGAAAATTTCTTGTATGGGAGCTTTTTTTTGGTTATAATGAAGGTGAAGAGTTGTATATTTGTAATATTGTAAGGTTTTTAGGGATTTGAAAGAGAAAGAAGGTGTTTTTATGAGTACGAGTATCATGAGCGGTCTGGGCAGTTCGTTGAATACATTGGACAAGATTCGTGCGGCACAGTCTAGCAGCATCCAGAAGATTACTACTGGATCAAAATATCCTGACGCATCTTATGGTCCTTCGGACTATGCGATACTGCAACGGACTTACTCCAACATTGGTGCAGTTTCGCAGTCGAACAGCAATACTCAGACATCGAATTCGATGCTTTCAACGGCAGCTGGTGCGGTAAATGAGACGGTGAGCTCGTTGTCATCGCTGCGCTCGACGCTGCTCAATGCATCGAATGGCACGAATGGGACAACAGACCTGTCGGCACTGCAGAAGTCAGTCGATCAGACGATAGCGGCAGTGAATGACAATGCATCGGTTACCTATAATGGAAAACAGCTGCTGGATGGCAGCCAGTCGCTGACGGTTGCTGGTGTGGATGGCTATAGTACAGTGAGTCTTGGCAACATGACTTCCCAGGGGCTGGGCCTGACGGACAGTGAGGGCAAGAGCACCATCAATCTGACAGATTCCAGCTCGCTGAGTTCGGCACTGGCAAAGGTTGACACGGCACTGGGGTCGGCGCTTGATCAGGCGACGAGCATTGGCGCGGCCCAAGAGGGGCTGAGTTATCAGTCGTCAAATTATACGACACAGGAGACGGCTCTCTATAGTACAGCGTCTACGCAGGGCGATACGGATATTGCGGCGGAGTCGGTAAAGCTGGCCAGTTCCAATACGCAGGAGCAGGCGGCACTATTTGCTATCAAGGCTGGTATGCAGAACATGAGTCAGAATATGCTTAGTTCGCTCAACGACCATAGTCGTGGCGCGGCTACGAGCATGTTGATGTAACACAAAAAAGGAATCTTCTATTGAGAAGGTTCCTTTTTGCTTTTATTGATTTATTTAGCAAGCAGCTCGCGGAGGTCCTGCATAATGCATACATGCGGGTAGCGGGCAAGTGTCTCTGCCGGAGTGGTGCCGGTTGCAACACCGGCGAAGCTGACCCCTGCATTTTGAGCTGCTTCAGCATCGACATAGCTGTCACCGGTATAGAGTACATCTTCCGGAGCGACATCAAACCACGCAAGGGCTTTTTTGATGCCTTCAGGGTCCGGCTTGTGGATAGCGACGTCGTCACTCCCGATGATGTGGTCGATAAGGTGGGGGACCTGATCAATATCAAATTTTTCCTGGATACGATGTCTGGTCTTGCTGGAGATGATGCCGATACGGGCACCTTGTTGGCGCAGGGCGGTCAATGTTTCGACGGTATGGGGGAAAAAGTAGGTGCCGGCCGTCATGTAACAGTCGGCTTCTTTTTTGTAGGCATTCACGAAGTCGGCTGCTGCCTGTAGATTGTCGCTATTGATGATACGTTTGACGGCATCGATCATGGGCAGTCCGATCGTCTGGCAGATATCGCTGTCGCAGCAGTCGGGATAGCCGGTTTTTTCAAGGGTAATATGGAAACATTTTAGGATTGCGCTTTCGGAGTTTACGAGGGTATAGTCGAAGTCGAAAAGATATAGTTGATAATTTTTCATAAAAATCCTTTCTGGTTACTAATGAATAATATCATGATAGCACAGAATCCAGTTGAAGAAAATGGGGGGATTCTGTAGAATAGAGATAGAGAAATAGAAAGAAAGCGCAGGGAATAATGATGAAATATGTGGTTATCGATTTGGAGATGAATCCGGTAGATCGGGACTTCCGAGAGGTTCGGCGGAAGATGAATGAAGAGGTTATCGAGTTCGGAGCGGTGCGTCTGGATGAGAATTTTCGGCAGGAGGCAGAGTTCCAGTGTTATGTCGAGCCGGAGTATGGTCCGATCAAGAAACATATCACGAAGCTGACCGGAATTACACAGGCCATGGTTGCTGGCAAGGAGCATTATGGCACGTGTTTTCAAAATTTCGTAGACTGGGTCGGTACAACCGAGACGAAGATTTACTCGTGGAGTATGTCGGATATCAAACAGCTCAAAAAGGAATGCCGATACAAACTGCCGGAGTTCGATATGACCTGGCTGGATGAGCGCTGGGTAGATCTGCAGCAGGAATTTGATGACCGGCTTGGGTTGCACAATAATTTGGCACTGAAGCATGCGCTTGGAGCTATGGATCATAAGTTCGAGGGAACTCAACATACGGCGCTGGCGGATGCTATCAATACGAGTGCGATCCTGACGTTAATGCAGGATGATGTGAAGTTCAGGGCGACGATGAAGCCGGTATTGGATATTCTCCTGCCGCAGGACGACTTGACGAATTCGATTGGTGATTTGTGCCCGGATCTTCTGAAACTGAAACAGAACTTGTGAATTTTTTAGTATAACAATGTTTCTTTATGGGAGACATAAAATGTAACTTTATCAAAATAGTGCTTGCGTGATTGCTGATTGAGTGTTATGATAGTATCAATTTCAGATCACAAAGATGATGAACAGGAAAAGTAGTCAGGTAGGATGGTTTCTGCAGAGAGCCGGGATGCTGAGAGCCGGTGAAACCGTAACTGATGAAGTTCCCCTGGGAGTCGCCCACTGAGATTTTTATGTAGGTGGTGCCGGAACCTTCGCCGTTATAAGGGGGAGCCTGTTGCTGGACAGGCGAGTGAGTGCCTCTGTCAAGGGGGCAGCAAGGTGGTACCGCGAGCAGAGCCTCGTCCTTTCAAGGACGGGGCTTTTATAGTAGAAAGGGGAGGGCATATGCAGCGTACGATGGGGGTGCTGGGGCCAAGGGGAACGCATAGCGAGGCCGCAGCGATTTATCTCAATGAGCGGCTGCCGGAGGCCTGCCGATTACGGATGTATGCGGATATCTTCGAGTGCCTTCAATCGGTAGAAGATGGAGATGTGGATACGGCACTGGTGCCAGTGGAAAATTCGTTGGAGGGAGCCATCAATATTACGCTGAATACGCTGGCACACAGCGATCAGCTGGAGGTCGAGCTGGAGCTGATCTGGCCGGTGCATAATCAGCTGATGGCCCGATGCCAGCCGCAGGAGATTCGCCGGATTTACTCGCATCCACAGCCAATATCGCAGTGCCGCAGCTATCTGCAGAAGCATTATCCAGAAGCAGAGATCATCAAGGTATCCAGTACAGCTCGGGCGGCTGAACTGGTGGCGGCAGAGCCGGGGTCGTCGGGGTGGGCGGCTATCTGTACCAGTCGGGCTGGTCAGCTTACCGGGTTGACAGCAGTAGCGACCGAGATTCAGGACAATATGGCCAACTGCACGCGTTTTTTCCTGGTGCGACGCCGGGGCTCTGGTCCTCAGGTACTGCCGCAGGATAAGACGCTGGTGATCTGTCAGATTGATGGGCAGCGGGCGGGAGCGCTCTATGCCGTGATTCGCGAGTTTGCGGAGCGGGGCATCAACATGACCCGTATTGAGTCGCGCCCCGCCCGAACCAAGCTGGGAGCTTATATTTTCTTTTTCGATCTGGAATGTCTGCCGGATGCGCAGCTGCAGCAGGAAGCAATCCGGTCGGTGGCGAAGAAGAGTATCTGGCTGAAAGAATTAGGGGCATTTCCGGTGCTGACGGTTGAGCCACGTTATTAATAGAAATAGGAAAGAGGTACAATTATGGTAATTATCATGAATGCAGACGCAACGGCAGAACAGATTAAAGGGGTTATCCAGGCAATCAATGATGCTGGGCTGGAGGCAAAGGTAATGGAGGGTACCCAGCAGAAAATTGTTGGTGTTATCGGCGATAAGGCACGGCTCGCAACGGTGCCAATTGATGCGATGCCGGGCGTAGAGACCAGTGTGGCAATTTCCAAGAGCTATAAGCTCGCCAGCCGTGAGTTCCATCCGCAGTCCAGTGTTATAGACGTGGCTGGGGTTAAGATCGGTGACGGTACGCCAGTAGTCATGGCCGGACCCTGTGCAGTCGAGTCCAAGGAGCAGCTTTTCGAGGCAGCAGACATCGTCAAGGCTGCTGGGGCACAGTTCCTGCGCGGCGGTGCCTATAAGCCGCGTACCTCACCATACTCGTTCCAGGGGCTTGAGGATGATGGGCTTAAATATCTGGCAGAGGCTCGTGAGCGTACGGGACTGAGAGTTGTGACCGAGGTTACGACAGTTGAGGCCGTCGAGGGCGTTGCTAAATATGCAGATATGCTGCAGGTCGGTGCCCGTAACATGCAGAACTTTGGTTTGCTGAAGAAAGTCGGAAAGTGCGGCAAGCCGGTTCTCCTTAAGCGTGGGCTGGCTGCTACTATTGATGAGTGGCTCAATGCGGCTGAGTATATCATGAACGAAGGCAATCCCAATGTGGTACTTTGTGAACGTGGGATTCGAACCTATGAGACCTATACCCGTAATACGTTGGATCTCAGCGCAGTAGCTGCTGTGAAGCACCTGTCGCATCTGCCCATCATTGTTGATCCAAGCCATGGCACGGGCAAATGGCGCATGGTAAAGCCAATGGCTTTTGCAGCTATAGCAGCTGGTGCAGATGGACTGATGATTGAGGTTCATCCGAATCCGGCGAAGGCTCTCTCCGATGGGCCGCAGTCCCTGACACCGGAAAACTACCAGGAAGTCATGGCAGGGGTACAGAAACTGTCGGCATTCATGAAGGCGGAACATATTGTACCGATGAATATCGGCTGATCAACTAAAAAAACCGCGGGTCCGTTACGATGGACTCGCGGTTTTGCTAGTTAATCAGGCTTTGCGGGGGACGATTTCCGGCGTGGCATTGTCAGTAATGCATTCTTTCGTGATGATTACTTTACGTGGCTCGTCAGATTTCGGGATGTCGAACATGACATCGAGCATGACATCCTCAATGATGCCTTTGAGTGAGCGGGCACCAGTTTTGCGCTCGATGGCTTTCTTGGCTACAGCGCGCAGGGCATCGTCCTCAAATTCCAGTGTGACGTTGTCCATGGACAGCAGTTCCTCGTACTGCTTGACCGGCGCATTTTTCGGCTCAGTCAGGATACGCAGCAGCGCGTCTTCGTCGAGAGTCTCGAGCGTACAGATGACGGGAAGGCGGCCGATGATCTCGGGAATAATACCGTACTGCATGAGGTCTTCTGGCCGGACTTTGTGGATGAGTTCATCGAATTTTGGTTTTTCATCGGCACCCTGCACGGCAGCACCAAAGCCGATGGATGAAGCCTTGGACAGCCGCTTGCCAATGACGTCTTCGATGCCGACGAAGGCTCCGCCGACGATGAAGAGAATGTTTCTTGTATCGACTTTGATTGTTGGTGCCTCCGGATGTTTGCGCTGGCCGCGGGCAGTGAATTCGACAACGCTGCCTTCGAGCATCTTGAGCAGTGCCTGCTGGACACCTTCATGGCCCGGGTCGGCCGTAATCGAGTTGTTGGCACCGGATTTGCGGGCAATCTTGTCGAATTCATCAAGATAGATGATGCCGTGCTCAGCTTTTTCGACATCTTTGTCAGCGGCATAGTAGAGGTTGCGGACGGCGACCTCTACGTCGGCGCCTACGAAGCCGGCTTCCGTGAGGCTGGAGGCATCGGTAACAGCGAACGGGATGTCCAGCAGTTTGGCGAGGTGCGAGAGCAGTGCGGTTTTGCCGCAGCCGGATGGTCCGAGCATGATGACATTGGATTTTTCAATCTCGGTCTCAGCATCGGTTTGATAGCCGTATTTCATGCGCTTGTAGTGATTGTAGACGGCGACAGAAAGAATCTTCTTGGCGCGGTCCTGGTTGATGATGTATTCATCAAGGTAGTTCTTGATGAGATGTGGCTTGTTCTTTTCCAGGATATCATCAAGCTGTTCGGCAAATTCGTGTTTTTCTTCCTGAACGCTGGCGGCTTCGTGTTCATCAAGAAAGTGATTGACTTCCCGAACGCAGTTCTTGCAGATAGCAAAGCCGGTATTTGGATCGTAGATCGGCAGGTCGTACTGGTCACGTACATTGATAACACGCTTGCAGAAGCTGCATTGGTGCTGGATTACTTGTTTAGCCATATGTAAAAGTCCTTTCTGACATGAAACATTCATATTATACTGCTAATATTATTATCTTATATTAGATGGCTTTTTTCAAGCAGATTCTCTGGCGCCGGCCCTGCCCTCTTGCAATTTTTGCCTGATGTGAGAAAATAGAATGGATGAAGAAGCTAAATCCTGGCAGATATAGAAGGTGAAGATAATGGAAAATGAAATGGAAGTTGGATTAGAACAGCCGAGGGATGAGAAGTTCCGGCTGATTATCGTGACGGGGATGTCTGGTGCTGGTAAAACACAGGCCTGCCGTTATATGGAAGACCTCGGGTATTTTGTGGTAGATAACCTGCCACCGGTCTTTATTCCAAAGTTTGTTGAGTTGTGCAAGCATGCCGGCGGCCATGTCGGGAAGGTAGTGCTGGTGGTTGATACACGCAGCCGCGAGTTCTTTGATACATTCATCCATATATTGGATGATATGGATAAGGATGATGTTCCCTATGAGATGTTGTTCATGGATGCTTCCGATCCAGTAATTATCCGCCGTTATAAAGAAACCAGGCGTCGTCATCCGATGGCGCCGTCATCGCGGATTTCCGATGGCATTTCTAAGGAGCGGGAGCGGTTGGCACCGGCTCGGGTGAAGGCTACCTATATCATCGATACTTCTGAACTGCGAAAGGTTGATTTGCGCGACAAGATTCATCGGATCTTCGGTACGAGCGAAGGGGAACAGATGAATGTCAACGTGGTGTCGTTTGGCTTTAAATTTGGCATGCCGCTCGATGCCGATATGGTGCTGGATGTGCGCTTTTTGCCGAATCCGTTCTATATTGAGGCGATGCGTCATAAAAGTGGTGCAGTGCCAGAGGTCGCGGAGTATATCGCCAAGTGGTCAGTGACTCAGGAATTCATCAGCCATCTTGATGCGATGGTTGATTTCCTTGTACCGCAGTACATCAAAGAAGGAAAGAGCCAGTTCGTTATTGCCGTTGGCTGTACGGGCGGCATGCACCGCAGCGTATTTATTGCCAAGCATATCTATGACCGGCTCAGTGCAAAAGGTTATCCGGTGAAGCTGGAACATCGCGATCTTATGAAGAATGATGTCCGAGAACACAGGCGTGAGGAGTGTTAAGGAATATGCATCTATTGAAATGGCTATACCCGGGCATGAAGTTCAAGCGATGGCTCCTGCTGTTTTCAGCTGGTGTCATGCTGGTCAGCCTGGGGCTGGCGTTGGTCTTCAACTATAAATATCTGGACTATATCGAAGAAGCAATATTCCGGGCTGTCTACCTTTGGCGGGGAAGCTATAACTATACGTTTTCGACATTGATTGGCATTGCGGTGGTCCTGGTCGGAGCGGCGTTGATGCTGATCGCGACAAGGTTTGTTATCCGGTCGGTCATCATGGTACTGCTGCCGGATAGTTCGGAGCGACTGGTGGATATCATCTATGAGAAACGTAAACTGGGTAAAGGTCCTACTGTTGCGGTCGTAGGCGGCGGACATGGCCTGTCGGTTCTGCTCCGTGGCATCAAGTCAGCGACTAGTAATGTGACAGCGGTCGTGACGGTGGCTGATGATGGCGGTTCGTCTGGACGGCTGCGAGAAGAATTGGGAATAATCCCACCGGGGGATCTACGGAACTGTCTGGTCGCATTAGCTGATACGGAGCCTTTGATGGAAAAATTGTTCCAATACCGTTTTCGGGGTGAATCTGAGCTCGCCGGCCATAGTTTCGGCAATCTGTTTATCGCGGCAATGAATGAAGTCACCGGCGATGTGGAGCAGGCGTTGAAGGAATCGTCTAAAGTTCTCGCGGTTAAAGGACAGGTTCTGCCTGCATCGAAAGATCATGTACGACTCGATGCAATCATGGAGGATGGGACTGTAGTCGAAGGTGAGTCGCATATCCCTGAGGTGCATAAGCGGATTCATCGGGTACGGCTTTTTCCAGAGCATGTCCGGCCGGTGAAGTCGGCACTTGAGGCGCTGACCTCGGCCGATGCGATTATTCTTGGACCGGGAAGTCTCTATACCAGCATCATGCCTAATTTGTTGGTCGATGGTGTGGCTGAAGCCCTGCGTAAAAGCCGTGCGGTTAAGATATACATCTGCAATGTAATGAGCCAGCCGGGGGAGACCGATGGTTATACCGCATCAATGCACGCCAAGGCAATCATCGATCATGGCGGTAAGGGGGTCATCGACTATATGCTGGTGAACTCGACGCCAATCTCAGCTGATATGCAGGCGTTTTATGCTGAGCAGGGTGCTTATCCGGTCGAAGTGGATGAAGCGGCGATTAATGCGCTGGGCGTTGGTTTTGTCAAAGCTGATATCATTAATGAAACTGACGTGATCCGGCATGATCCCGATAAACTAAGCCGTAGTGTTATGAAGATGGTTTATCATCTCCAACCAAGTGCGCTGGGACCATACGATATGAAGGATCATCAAATGAAATAGGAGGAATCATGCCGTCTTTTGCGACTGAGGTTAAGAATGAGCTGGCACGATTGCGCTACCAGGATACCTGTTGTCGTACAGCGGAACTGGCGGCACTGCTGCGCATGGGGGCGACTATTATTTTTGGGCTGCGTCATACGTTTGGACTCAATTTTACCACGAAGAATGCCGCAGTTGCCCGTAAGACCCTTTTGCTGTTGAAAAGTGAAGGCGGAGACATTCACACAGAGATTACAGTCCGGCGTTCCCGACAGCTCAATAAGAATAATAATTATACGGTTAAAGTGGTGCCAGCGGCTCCTGTGGCTGGCCTGTTAGAACGGCTGGGATTCTTGCACGAGGATAGCCTGAATATGGATGATGATGCGGGAATCCTGCGCAAGAACTGCTGCCGGGTGGCCTATTTGCGTGGTGCATTTCAGGGTGGTGGCAGTGTAAACCGCCCTGAGGCCAGCTATCATTTGGAACTGGCTACTGGCAGCTATGGGTTGGGCAATCTCCTGTATACATTGATGAAGCGAATGGAGTTTCCTGTTGGCTTTACGGATCGGAAGGATGATTACATTGTCTATCTCAAGGAAGGCGATGCAGTAGTGGATTTCCTTGCGATGATACAGGCGGACAAGGCTGTGGAAGAATTTGAAGTAGCTCGTAATGTTAAAGAGGTCCGCGAACAGGTGAATCGTCTGGTCAATTGTGAAACGGCGAATCTGCAGAAAACAGTAGATGCGGCAGGACGACAATTGGCTGACATTCGCCAATTACAGGCCACGGGAGGTTTGGACCGTTTGCCAAAAAAAATCCGGGCAGCTGCACAGGCGCGTTTGCAAAATCCGGATGCGAGTCTGGCGGAATTGGCAGAGCTTTCCAGTGTAAGCAAGTCTGGGATGAATCATCGCATGAGGAAGCTGCATGAATTGGCGCAGATTGCGCATCTGGCAGAATAGTATGGAAGAAGGATTTATTGTTGCGTAGAATAAAACAACTGGTATTGGCAGCAGCCATACTGCTGCTGATTTTTATAGGCTGGCTGACACTGGTGCCGTTGCCGGTAGGTATTCCTGTGCTGGAATACCATATGATAACGGAAACAGCCTCGCCTGATGAAGAATTATATAATGTTCCCCCGTCTGACTTTCGGGAGCAGATGGAGTATCTTCGGAAAGAAGGATATACAACCATATCCATGATGGATTATGCCAAGGCTCGTAAAGGGAAAATAGAATTGCCAGCGAATCCGATTATACTGACGTTTGACGATGGTTATGAGAATAACTATACGGTCCTGCTGCCAATACTGGAAGAGTATGGCCTGAAAGCGACCGTTTATATGGTGACGAACAATATAGGCCGTCAGGGCTATCTGTCATGGAATCAGTTGCGGGATATGCAGCAACGCGGGATCGAGATCGGCAGCCATACTGCTAATCATCAGCCACTGACCATGCTGGACCCGGTTAAGCAGGAAGAAGAGATGAAATTATCGAAACTGCTGCTTGAATGGAACGGCATTCATACTGTATTCAGCTTTTCTTACCCAAATGGTGCATTTTCGGCGGATATGCCCGGTATGTTGGAACGCAATGACTATCTGACTGCAGTAACTGGTGATGATGGACTTAATACGTTGGGGACGAATCCATATTTGCTGCAGCGCATCAATATACCTCATCCTCGGTTAGGCCTGACGGAGTTCAAGGTTCGTCTGTTGAAAGCGAGGATTATGACCAAGCTGGGTATTCATCAACATTGATTTAGGAGTGACAAGCGGAAACATGTATTTAAAGCGTACCATTTTACTCGGAGCGGCGTTCGCTTCGTTTTGCAGTTATCCTATGCCGGCTGCGGAGGCATCACGGCATGCATCAACCCAGGCTGGAACAACTGTTGTTAACACCAGTTCTATGCAGGCAGGACGCACAGGGGCAACAACGCGGACGTTCAGCGAGCGTATCCGTGCAATTCTGAGCCAATCTGACGAGAAACCTCTCAGCGGTCCAGCACGGCCATCAAATGTCCTGCATCAATGGCCGGTTGAGTATAAGGATGAGGGGGGGACGTTATTGTTCTCCGATAGTCCGGAGTATGTTACGACAGAAGGAATCCTGTATCGTGATACGGTAACTGGTGATGCTCGCGTGTTGTACTACCACCTGAATAATACAGATGAACCGAAGAAGGTGGCAGTGGTGCTGGAAAACAAATATCCGGGGCCGAATCAGGTACGTGTTACTCGTGGCGGCAGTGGTGCACCGAGCGAGGATTATCTGGCTGTAGGCAAACAGGGGCAGATGGACTATTGGGGCAAGGCTTTGGACCAGGTAATTAATCTGCCAGCCGGGAGGGCACGTTTGCTGCAGGAACAGATGAATGAGATTATCCTGCAGCCTGGGCAGCTGGTGTATGGTGCCTATGATTTTACAACAGACCATCCTGTGCAGGTCTCTGTTCTTATGTTATCTGCCTATGGTGATCCCGTGACTGCGGCAGAGCAGCTGCCAGTATTGCCAAAGGATGACATGAAACTTCGTGGAACGTTCAAGGGAATGAACCGTATTCTGACTTCGCCTAAAGTGTACAATCCGGATGAAGACGGTGGTGTATACTTCCCTTTGGCAGATAATCTGCAGGATAAGTATCGGGAAGGCATCGACGCCACTGACGGCAGTAAAGTAATAAACGTAGGAAACTATGGCATCGTGTATAAGATTGAGCTGCCAGTGACTGGCAAAGCACAAACCCAGTATTATCTGAGTCCGCTGGGAGGGGTGTATGCTGGCGCAATGCAGGTCCGTTATGGGCAGAGCAGCCCCAGCATGCTGCCAACTCCGCTGGGACGGCCGTACTTTGGAGATGCAACCCCGCCGGAGTCGGATAGTGTAGAGCGCGCCAGACTAGCTGGCACATGGCGGCTGACGCCACACACGGAACTAACCGATTTGGGATCTTATCCGAGCGATAAACAAACGTATTTCGAGTATTCACCGCCAGGGGCATCAAATTTGCCGGTGAACATTATTATGTTGCCGGCTCATTCGTGAGCATACAGCTGATCTGAAAGATTGGCTGTATTTTTTTAAAAAAGTGTTGACAAGAAAAACAAAACACTGTATCATAATACAAGTCGTTGAGAGCGGCGGTCATCTGGTTCAGCTCACGAGCCTTGAATGGTAAGCGGTTGAAACAAAATGCTTCCGAATTCACTTAAAAGAAAAATTAAAAACTTCTTGACAGAATAAGCTCGACACGATATACTAAATGAGTCGCTTGAACAGAGCGGTGCTTCGGAAGAAGCGGAATTGTTCTCTGAAAACTAAACAATGTAGAATTAATCATGCAACATGATTAAGCCAGATGTTTAATAGAAACTTCGGTTTCTAAC
>JAGPMW010000021.1 GCA_018052705.1 Selenomonas sp.
CGTCGGCACAATCTCACCATAGACGCTCTGATCAAGCTGGGCCCGGACGGCTGGGTCAGCCATGCATTGTCCGACATAGTCAAACCCTGCCAGATAGGCCCCCAGCACCATCGAGGTATGGGCGCCGTTGAGGATACGGACCTTGCGCTCTTTGAAAATTTCTATCTTATCTGTAAACTCAACATGCCATTTATCGGTCGAGACATGGAACTTATCCGCTACGCGCGCATCACCGATGACCCACAGGCCGAACGGCTCGGCCTGGTCGAGGAGCTCGTCATCATAGCCGAGCTCCTCGCACATCTTCGCAGCCTCGGCCCGCGGATAGCCGGTGACAATCCGGTCAACGAGCGTACTGGCAAAAATGCAGTCCTTATCCAGCCAATTACGGAAGCCATCCTCGAGTTTCCAGAGATCAACATACTGCATGACGCATTTCTTGAGGTTTTCACCGTTATGATCGATAAGCTCGACCGGCAGCATCGTGAGTGCCTTGTCCGCAGCACCATCGAAGTAGTTATAGCGCTCATAAAGAAATTTAGTAAGCTTGGCCGGATAGGTATTCGGCGGGCAATCGCCAAGTTTGTCGCCAGCCTCATAAACAATACCAGCCTCGGTCGTGTTGGACACAACAAACTCAAGCGTATCCAGTCTGGCTAATGCCATAAACTCCTCGTAGTCCTCATATGCACCAAGCACTTTTTCCACACAGGTCACGATACGGTCTTCCTTGAAGGGCTTGCCGTCTTTCTGTCCGCGCAGGCAGACCGTATAGATGTTGTCCTGATTGGCAAAGCGGGCCGGCTTGCCGGAAATCGGCACAATGACGGCAACATTGCTGTTAACCCCAAGCTCCTCATTGGCAACATCAATACCGTAGTCGACAAATGCCCGCAGAAAATTACCCTCGCCAATCTGCATGACTTTGATTGGACGGGATACCCTTTTTTTCAGTTCATTGACCTTTTTCATGGAATAACGCTCCTTTTCTATGGCTGTATTACGTTTAAGAACTGGTTGACGAAACCGTTTTACATATAATAGGCCAGCCCTCCCGTAACTGGGAGGGCTGGCCTATTATATGTATCGATTAAAACCCGAAATAACGATTGGCATTGTTGTAGCTGATGTCCTCGACGAGCTGTCCCAGGAAGTCCATATCGGCCGGATACTCGCCATTCTCAACCAGATTGCCGATGAAGTTACAAAGAATACGGCGGTAATACTCATGGCGTGTATAGGATAGAAACGACCGCGAATCGGTCAGCATTCCCAGCGCATTACCGAGTACAGACAGATTGCCGACATTGGCAAGCTGAGACTCTATACCGAGCTTCGTGTCGTTGAACCACCAGGCTGCGCCCTGCTGGATTTTCCCCGGTATTTCCGGTCCCTGGAAGGACCCAAGAACCGTGCCAATCATGGCATTATCCGCCGGATTCAGCGAATAGATGACAAGTTTGGGCAGATGTCCGTCTTTATTGAGGGCATCGAGCAGGTTCACAAGTCCTTCGCCGCAGTTATAGGTTGCAATGCAGTCAAAACCGGTATCGGGCCCAAGACGGTCGAACATGACCGAGTTATTATCGCGCAGTGCTGAGTAATGGATCTGCATAGCCCAGCCGCGGCGGGCGTATTCCTTGCCCAGGAACAGCAGCAGTGCGGTCTTGTATTTCTCGATCTCATCTTTAGACGGTTTGCCTTTGCCATTGATGACCTTGCCAACGATATCATCGAGCTGGTATTCCTCGGCCGGATTATAGAATACATATTCGAGAGCATGGTCAGACGCCCTGCAGCCCATTGAAGCAAAGAACTCGATACGCTGCGTCAGCGCATCACGGATATCCTGCATCGTACTGATCTCAATCCCAGCCGCCGTGCCCAACTCATACTTCATATAGTTGTCCCAGTCCAGCTCCTCAATACGCATAGCCTTATCCGGGCGCATGGCTGGCAGAACCTTGGCAAAACACTTGCCGTCTTCTTTGATTTTCTTGTGCCAGCGGAGGTCGTCAGCCGGATCATCCGTCGTGCAGATGACTTTAACATTGGACTGCTGGATGAGTCCCTGAACGCTCATGCCAGGCTGCTGCAGTTTCTCGTTGCAGAGGTTCCAGATCTCCTCAGCAGTACCAGCGTTCAGCGCCTTATTACAGCCGAAGTAGCGCCTGAGTTCAAGGTGCGTCCAATGATATAAAGGGTTCCCTACGGCCCGTGGCAGGGCTTCGGCAAATTTTTGAAATTTCTCCCGCGCTGTCGTTTTGTCACCGGTGATGTATCTCTCCTCGACACCATTGGTTCGGATCAAACGCCATTTATAATGATCCATCCCCAGCCAGACGTCCACGATATTGTGGAAGCAGCGGTCCTCAGCAATATCACGTGGACTGATGTGGCAGTGGTAATCGATAACCGGCATCTTTGCCGCATGCTCATGGTAAAGTCTCTTCGCAGTTTCCGTCTGCAGCAGGAAATCTTCGTCCATAAACGCTTTCATCATTATCCCCCCCTTAATCACTTTCATAATGTCGTTACATTTACTGTAAGCTCTTACAATAAGTATAAGTCTTCTTTCTTTCATTGTCAATGACTATTCATAATTATCTTTCAAAGTTCCCGAGTAGTCTGCCTAAAATTGGGAATATTTCATGTAAGCTATTGCATTTATTTTACAATCTGCATTACAATATATGTACGAAAAACGTGTTTTACAGCGACAAGGGGCGCAAGTATGACCATTTATGATATTGCCAAGGCCTGTGGCGTTTCCATCGCCACCGTATCCCGGGTACTCAATAACAGCGATAAAGTCAGTGATAAGACCCGGCAGAAGGTTCTGGCCGTTATCCAGCAGCAAAACTACTCACCCAACCCGTTTGCCCGAGGTCTCGGTCTGGACTCGATGAAGATGATCGGGCTGCTCTGCACAGACGTATCAGATGCCTTCTATGCCAAGGCCGTAGCCCTCGTTGAGCACGAGCTCAAGCAGCGTGGACTTGATATGATGCTGGTCTGCACCGGCAATGACCTCAATGAGAAGAAAAAATATATTCAGTTCCTGCTGAAAAAGCATGTTGATGCCATTATTCTCATTGGTTCCCCCTTTCGTGAGGACGGCGACAATAACCATGTAGCCGAGGCCGCGCGCGAGGTTCCGGTCATCGCCATCAACAGCCTGCTCGAGCTGCCAAATGTTTACAGCATCCTCTGCGACGAGGCCAGCGGCATCGAGCTGGCAGTTTGCAGCCTGGCGGCGCGGGGCTGTCAGGATATCCTGTATCTCTACGACAATCTCAACTACAGCGGCCAACAGAAGCTCCGCGGGTATCGGGAGGGATTGAATGCTGCTGGTCTTACTCGTCAGGACAAGCTTGTCTTTCAGGTAAGCAAGGATCTTTGCTCGGCCCAGCAGATGGTCAGCCACCTGATTCAGCAGCAGCTGTCATTTTCGGCCATCATTGGCTCGGAAGACATTATTGCGATTGGGGCACAGAAGGCACTGTCGGCTGCGGGAATCAGTATCCCGGTCATCGGTTGTAACAATTCGATGCTGGCCGAATGTGCCACGCCGGCGCTGACCAGCATCGATAACCGCCTCGACATCCTCTGCCCGGCAGCCGTCGACGCGCTCACAAAAATACTCGATAACGGGCCTCAGGCTGCGCCGAGCCAGACGGTCTTTCCCGCCATCATCAAGTATCGGGAAAGCTTCATGGAATAGCCCCGAGTATTATCAGTTAATCAATTATTTCTGCTCTTGAAAGGATCTTTTATGGAATTCATCTTATTCCTGCTGCTCGGACTTGGCGTCGGCATCTTCGGTACGCTGGTCGGTATCGGTGGCGGGCTCATCTGCGTGCCGATTTTCATTCTGTGTCTCTCTGATGGCGGCATCTGGCCTTATTTTCATTCAGCAGCCCAGATCACAGGGACCTCGCTGGTCGTTGTATTCGCCAATGCCCTTTCAGGCACACTGGCCTATATCCGGCAGCGGCGCGTTTATTTTCAGGCCGCTGTTCCATTTGCGCTGGCGACCCTGCCGGGCGCCTTTTTCGGCTCCTATATCGTGGACGCGTTCAGTGGGCCGATGCTCGACCTGTATTTTGGCCTGTTCCTGCTTATGATGGCCTGTATCATGTACTGGAACTCGACACATAAACCGCCAACTGACCTGATGGACCTGCCAGCAGATTTCCACTATAATCAGTGGATTGGTATCGGCTCGAGTTTCATTGTCGGCTTTTTATCGAGCATATTCGGCATTGGCGGTGGCATCGTACATGTCCCGCTCATGATCTATCTGCTTGGCTTCCCGGTCCATGTCGCTACAGCGACCTCCCATTTTGTACTGGCGTGTTCATCGGCCTTCGGCGTCATCTCGCATTTTATGCTGGACCATATCGTCTGGCTGCCAGCACTCTCCATCTCTATTGGTGCAGCCATCGGCGCTCAGATTGGAGCAAAACTCTCCCAAAAAACAAAGTCCAAGGTAATCCTTGGACTCTTGTCACTGGCTATGTTTGCGCTGGGCTGCCGGCTTATTCTGCTCGGAAGCACTCACTGATGCTTCCGGATAGCTGATACATCACTGCGGCCGGATGGCTGCAGGCCTCCTGAATGAAATCCTCGAGGTATTCGGGAAATATTCCCTGCATCTCGCAGAGCTCATTGAGCGCTGCGAGATTTTTTTCGCGGTCAATATCATACTCGATCCGATGCAGGATCCGAGCCAGACTGGCCCGGGTCTGCTTGTCGTACAGCCCCTTCAGATTAGCCACGGAGGCCGTACTGCGAACGGCGCGAACCAGCCAGATCCGCGTTGCCAGGTCACGGCTGAAATTATCGAATCCTGCCTGCTGCCATTTCTGCTCGCTGCTCTCGTGATCGTCCTGCTCTCCCGGCAGAAAATGAATCTCCTTAAACAGCGCATCGTTAAGAATCCTGACGATCTCTGTCTTGGCATAGAGATGCTGCTGCCGGACAGGGAACTGTCCCTGCTGCAGCGCAGTCAGCAGGCCGCCATAGCGAATGTTCGTGAACCGGGTATAAAGCGTACCAACATCCGTCAGCAAGCGGCTCAGCGACAGCATCGTATCATAGACTTCATAAGCTTCGTCAAGACAGTCAACTGCCAGCACGCAGTCAAAAGACGCCTCCGCAAACGGCAGCGGCTCCTGGCGATAATCAAGAACATGCCAGTCCACATTAAGACCCGCAAACTCCCTCAGCGCAGGAACCTCATCAAACCGTGTAACCGCAGTAATACCAGCCTCGGGAAAATGCTGACACAGCAGCGGCAAATAAGCAGAGCTGTCAACGAGCAGCCAATGCCCCGTTTCCGGCACGCCTGAGAGGAGCTGAGCAAAATCCTGTTTCATAATCTGTTATCCCCCTTCTGCGCCCAAAGCCCGAGACATGTCTGCTGAAAATCTCTGCAGTAACGCTGCCGGTCCATAAGCGGCGACTGACTGACAACAGTACGAAGTTCCCGCTGCAGAGCAGCCAGTCTGCCCGGATCAGCCGCCAAGTGCAAGGCTATCTGGCAATATTCCTCATTGCCCGAGGCAATCCACTCCCGACAGCCAGCGGCCGCGAGCAGACTGGCGCTAAGCCTGGCACTATGATGATCACCTGCCTGCGCCACCACCGGCACCCCCATGTAAAGTGCGGTAACTGCGGCGGCCCCGCCCGGATAAGGAAATGTATCAAGCAAGATGTCAATGTCCTGATAATCCGCCAGATAGTGATCCGTCCCGGGACGGACCATGACCCGCCCCATTGGCAGTCCGGCCTCAGCGAGCCGCTGCCAGACAGCCTGACAGCGTTCCGGCAGACGAGTCGTATCCTGAACCAGGAGTCTGCTGGTGGGCGCAGCCGACAGAATCTCACGCCAGCAGTCCATAACCGGCCGGCTGATCTTCATAACGTTCTGGAAGCTGCCGAAAACAACTGAAGCATCGGAGCGCCGTTGCTGGCGCTCTATTGACTGCATCGCAGCTGATGGCTGAAAGCAGAATCCGGATGGCAGATGCAGCAGCTGTTCGGCAAACCGGCCAAGCCCATCCTCTGATGGCGGGTCCATGACTGCATCAGTCAGGAAGCCATCGATAGCGGGCAGCCCGGTGGTATCAAACCAGCCGATACCACAAAGCTGAACCGGCGCCGGCCGCAAAGCCATCAGCATCAAGGTCAGGCCGCCGGCTGTATGCCCTCCGAGATCCATCAGAATATCAACTTCATCAGATCGGATGGTATCGGCTCCCTGCCGGATTGACAGTCCCTGCAAAGAACGCCAATGAAGCTGCGTCGACTGCAGCTGCCGAGTGAAGCTGTCCTCACTGCCATTTAAAGTATAGGCATAAACCTCAAAACAGCCGGTATCCAGTCCTGTCATCAGCGGCTCATAGAAACGTGCTGCCGACGACTCGAGAAAATCCGGTGCCAAAAAGCCGATGCGCAGCCGGTCATGGCGCGTTGCAAGCCGCGGCGCCAATGGCTCCTCATCCCGATAAAGCTCCTGATAGCTTTTCATCTGCTGCGCCAGCACAGCAGCCGAAATCTCTGGCAGGTAATGCAGGGCAAACAGATAATTGGAATAGTGTTCCCGCTGCGCGCGCAGATAACGATCCACCTGGGCCGCACGGCAATAGGCAGCTGCTGCGCCCTCGGCATCTGCCAGATCATGGAATATTGCCCCATACAGTTCATGGATACGCCACTCCTCTGTCAGCGGTATTTTCGCCGAAGCCCGTACTGTATCGAGTGCCTCCCGGGCCGCCAGCGTCCGCCCCTGCCGTAGCAATATCCGAACCGGCTCCAATATTTCCTTCATTTTTATTCTCCCTCGGCCAACGTGAAATAAGCAATTTCTGGCGGACAGCCGATACGCATGGGAAACCAGCTGCCGTTGCCGCTGTGTACATAGCCATACGACGAGCCGATATGTACCATACCGCGTGTGTATTTGAACCCCGGCAGCAACGGCATTCCAAACAGTCCAAACTGACCGCCATGAGTATGTCCCGTCAGTGTCAACGGAATGCCCACACCAGCTGCATCATCGATGAACTCTGGATGATGTGCCAGCAGCAAGGTACGGCCTGTATCGGGAACCTCCTGCAGCGCTTCCGCCAGATACTCCTGACGTTCCTGCCGGAACGCCGCCTCGCCGCGGGCAAACGGGTACGCCACTCCCGCCACCCAGAACTCCCGTCCCGGCACCTGTTCCGCCGAATTATACAGTGCATGAACGCGGGTCTGCTCCAACAGATGCCAGATCTCCGTCAAACCACGATAATACTCATGGTTTCCGGGGCAATACCAGATGCCATCCCGAAAACGATCCACATAGTCATCCAGCATCCTCGCTGCGGTGGGATTCTGGCTCACATCATCAAAGAGATCGCCCGTGATGACCAGCATATCCGGTCCAGCAGCCGCTGTCCTCTCCAGCAGCTCCCGCAAATCGTCCGTTGTAAAAAACAGCCCCAGATGGACATCGCTGATCTGGGCCAGCCGGTAATCGGCCAGACTGCCAGCCTCCCTGACCGGGATTGTATAGGATCGTTCCACGGTATGACTCCGCTCATACAAACCACCGTATAAGCTAAGCCCCCCAGCCAGAGCCGGATAGACCGCAGCATGCTTCAAAAACCGCCGCCGCGGCACATCCACCGGTACCTGCAGCATCCGACGCCAGCACCAGCGAACCAGCAGCGCTAGAAAAACCAGCACACATATAATCAGCTGTGTTGTGATCACAATAACAATCCCGCTGACAATAAGGCTTGTTGTAAATAAATGCCCCCACCAGCCATTACTCAGAATAAATCCTACCGTGCCACCATCCAACAACATAACTGCTGCAAAAATCATTCTCCGAATCTGGCCAGCTGCCAGATAACGGATGCCACCAAGCGACAGCGCCAAGACCAGCAGCGTAAAAATGACCATGATTATATCAAAATGTCCCAACTTACAGACTCCTATCCACTTTATTATTCACCTAGAAACAATCTCCTGTTTTCAGTCAGAGTATATATTTCTATCTTACTATTATAGACTGAAAAGAGTCAAAAAAATAGAACCGGCAGCGCCGATTCCTGAATCTGCAACAAATAAGATTAGATCAACGACATGACAACAACTGTCATGCCTGGCCACGGAGGTGAGCATTTTCCGCCTGTCGTTCCCGGTAATACCAGCGGATTGATTTACCAATGGCGCAGCGAACTGCGTCAAGCTTGCCTGCCAAAGCCAGTTTTCTGAGTTCAGTAACGTCAAACCCATTAACAGACAAGTAACTTGCAGAAAGGAAACCTCCTCGTTTCAAAATTTTGCGATAACTCGCACTGTCACGACGGTCCATTTCAATGTTTTTGATAGCCATATAAACGACCTCCCATAAATATCTTACGAAGTCTATTTACAAGCTCCCTCAATGGCACCTATAGTATAGCACATAAGTGTAAATATGTATACTGTTATTTCCAACCATTTCCGAGTTTCTGTTTTTGTCAAGCCCATGACTTTCGATCCTATAAAATTGTTCTGTATTGTCATGAGTCCAGCAAGTTATTTATTTCTCGTACTGTTTACCGGTTAATGTTATCTTTAGTTTTTTCTTGGTTTTTCTTATTTTTTCGGAAAAAGTATGGGAATCCATAAAAATATATTATATAATAGATCTATTCCGTCTAACGCATTTTATAGGAGGCTTTTCTATGCTGACCGCACAAACGAACGTGTATCCGCTGCCTGATGAGCTCCAGGCCAAGATTGACCTCGTCCTGGAGTCCCATGACAATGATCCGACGCAGATTGTTGGTATTCTGCTGGAAGTACAGGATCTCAATGAACGCCACTACGTGCCGGAACCGATTGCCTATTATCTGGCCGACCGCCTTTCGATGCCTGTCACGAATGTCTTCGACTGCCTGAATTTCTATCGCGAACTTTCATCGAAGCCACGGGCCAAATATCCGATTCAGGTCTGCAGTTCGCCTGCCTGCCGCGTCAATGTCATCGATACGAAACGCCTGCTGGAGACGCTGCAGAACCTGCTTGACATCAAGATTGGTGAGACGACCTATGACGGGCGCTTCACTCTCGAGACGACAACCTGCTATGGAGCATGCGACCGCGCTCCATCCGTACGCATCAACGGCCATATCTACGACCATCTGGATTCGCAGGAAAAAATTATTTCCCTCCTGCGTTCACTGACCTGAGCTGAGGAGGAAATGGTATGAGCACATGCATCAAATTCCTGACCCGGAATTTCGGACAATACGATACGTCATCAATTGGTTCCTATATGAACGCTGGTGGATTCCAGGCCCTGCGCAAGGCCGTCAGCATGGATCCGGAAAAAATCTGCGATCTGATCACCTCGGTCAAGGTCCGTGGGCGCGGTGGCGCCGAATACCCACTGGGACGCAAATGGTCACAGGCCCGCTCCGTTATCGGAGAACGCAAGGTGGTCGTCTGTAATGCCGATGAAGGCGAGACCACTACGTTCAAGGACCGCGAACTCATCAAGAATGACCCATTCAATCTTATCGAAGCCCTGATCATCGCGGGCTATGTCGTCGGCGCAACCGACGGATATATCTATATGCGCGCAGAATATGCCTGCTTCCGCCCGCTGCTTCTGAACGCCATCCGTCAGGCAAAGAACTATGGATTCCTCGGCGAGAACATCCTCGGCAAAGGATTTGATTTCAACCTGCATCTCTACTCCGGTGGTGGTGCTTATGTCTGCGGTGAGGGCACCGCCCTCATTCGTTCCATCGAGGGCAAGGCGGGCCGTCCCCGGATGAAACCACCTTTCATCAAAGTCAGTGGTCTCTTTGCCCGCCCGACCTGCCTGAACAATGTTGAGAGTCTGGCCCTGGTCCCGCATCTGCTCATGGATGAAGATCAGGTCTATGCCAAATGCGGCACCGGCGAGTCCATCGGTACAAAACTGATCTCAGTAGCCGGCAATGTAAACAAACCGGGTGTATTCGAAATTCCTTTCGGCACGACAGTTCGCGACATTATCTACAATTTGGCCGGTGGCATCCAGCATGACCGGGAAATCCAGCTCATCCAGTTTGGCGGTGCCTCAGGCAAAATTGCCGATGCCTCCATCCTTGATACGCCGTACACCTATGATGACCTGCGGGCTGCCGGCGTCATGGTCGGCTCCGGGGGCCTGCTCGTCATCGATAAACGCACAAGTGTCATCGAATTTCTGCGCATGAATCAGGAATTCTTCTCAGACGAGAGCTGCGGCCAGTGCACACCGTGCCGTGAGGGCAATCTCCACATCAAGATCATCCTCGACAAGATTGCCGCACACACGGCAACTGCGGAGGATATCCGCCTCATGGCTACGATTGCCACAGTCATGAGCATGTCCTCCCTGTGCGGTCTCGGCGAGACGGCGCAGAATACGCTGCAGTCAGCCATGCTGACATTCCCGGAAGTTTTTGAAGTCGGAGGTGCTGAATAATGGCCGCTGAAAATGAAGCCAAAGAAATCCCGATGATCAATCTGACCATCAACAATATGGCCATGCAGGTCCCGAAAGGAACCAAGATCATGCAGGCCGCACTGACGCTGGGCATTGATATTCCGCATCTCTGCTATCACGAAGACCAGCGCATCAAGGCGCACTGCCGCCTCTGCTCCGTCGAAGTCACGGGCAAACGCCGCCTGCTCGCTGCCTGCTCGACCGAGGTCTGGGAAGGCATGGATGTGCATACCGACACCCGGATTGTGCGCGACACGCAGGTCTCCATCCTACAGCTCATGCTGGCCAACCATCATAAGGACTGCCTGAGCTGCCCCCGTAACCAGAACTGCGACCTGCAGCGCCTGTGCAGCCGATTCAACATCCTGGAATCCCCACTGCCCAGCGTGGTAAAAGAACAACCACGCATCATCACCAACCCAGCCATTGTCCGCGACCCATCAAAATGCATCCGTTGTGGCCGCTGCATCCAGGCCTGCAAGGATGTTCAGGGCATCGCGGCCCTCACCTATGCCGGGCGCAGCAGCGACATCACCGTTACAACCGCATTCAACAAGCCGATGGAGACCACGGACTGTATCCTCTGCGGCCAGTGCAGCCTGGTCTGTCCAACTGGCGCCATCGTCGAAAAAGATGACACGCAGAAAGTCCTCGATGCCCTGCAGAACCCGAATAAACATGTGATTGTACAGGTCGCTCCGGCCGTCCGCGTCGCCCTTGGAGATGCCTTCGGCCTCGAGCCGGGCGCGATCGTCACGGGCCAGATGGTCACAGCACTCAGACTCCTCGGTTTCAACAAAGTATTTGATACGGTCTTCAGTGCTGACCTCACGATCATGGAAGAAGGCTATGAGTTCCTCGACCGTCTAAAAAATGATGGTGTACTGCCGATGATGACCTCCTGCAGCCCGGGATGGGTCAACTACATGGAAAAGCATTTCCCAGATTGCCGCGACCACCTGTCCTCAGCCAAATCCCCAATGAGTATGTTTGGTGCAATTGCCAAGACCTATTATCCAGAAAAGGCCGGCGTCGATGTGAAGGATATCGTCACCGTAGCCGTGATGCCCTGTACGGCTAAGAAATTTGAGGCCGCACGCCCAGAGATGGGCCGCAACGGCATGGCTGATGTCGATATTGTCCTCACCACGCGCGAGCTCATCAAGCTCATCAAATACGTCGGTCTCTCCCTGCAGAACCTGCCAGAATCCGAATTCGACAGTCCGCTCGGGACCGGTACTGGCGCTGGTGCGATCTTCGGCGCGACGGGCGGCGTCATGGAAGCAGCTCTGCGCACCGTCTATGAAGTCATCACAAACGAAACGCTTCCTAAAATCGACTTCCACGAGGTCCGTGGTTTTGAGGGCATCAGGGAAAGCACTATCACCATAAATGGCAGGGACATACATATCGCCGTTGCTCATACACTTAAGAACGCCCGCACCATTATGAAACAGGTCAAGGCCGGAACAAGCCCCTATGACTTCATCGAGATCATGGCCTGTCCCGGCGGGTGTATTGGCGGCGGCGGCCAGCCAATCGGCACCACCAACGCCATCCGCAAGAAACGCATGGCCTCACTCTATCAGATTGACCGCAGTTTGCCACTGCGCAAATCTCACGAAAACCCGGAGATCCAGACGCTCTACAAGGAATTCCTGGGCGAACCGCTCAGTGAGAAATCCCATGAGCTGCTGCATACCCACTATCATAAAGTCGACAAACCATACGAATTCCGCTAAGCACATTAATGACAAATCCCCCGGTATCCATACCGTTAATTGGATACCGGGGGATTTGTCATTTTTAATTATTTTCACCAGAGGAATCCTTCTGTGCAGCGAGCAGATCATCTCTGAATCCCGAAAGCGCACGACGGGCTATCGCAATGGGGCACGTGGGGGAACATAGCTCGCAATGCCCACAGCAGTCTTCCACAGCTACAACAGCCTGCTCCAGTTTATCCAGCTGCAGCATGTCAGGCACCAGCGGCATCGAGCGAAACGGATTCAAGCTCCAGCCCGCTCATCATCAAACAATCGTTGATGCTTTCGCCTTGTTTACCGTGAACACATAGGGGCCTCAATATCCCAGTCGTCAATAATCCAGCCACTTCTTCCCCTCCCATAATTACATCTCGTTAACCAATTACAAAACATGTATATGCTAAGACCGTGTTCTTCCATCAAAAGTTCCGACCAAAAAGTTCCTTCAGGTAGATTGGCGGATCTTCATCATACATGGCAATTCCATTGTCAAGGGTGTCCCCGTTCTGGCATAACGCAACAGATGCATCATCCGCTTAACGCATTCCTTGCCAACATCATAGGTTGGCATCTCAATGGTTGTCAAACCGCCGCCAACCAGGTTCATCCACTCCCAGTCATCGAAACCGCACAAGCCAGTTTCCTTGGGGAACTCAATCCCCATATTGTGCATGATCTGAACAATACGCATCGTCGAAACGCCATCACCTGAAAAGATCGCATGCTTGCAATCAATATTACGCCGCATATAGTTCTGTATAACATTAGCATCACGCTGCTGCTTTTCCAGAAAATAAACCTGGGCAGGACCAGTAAAGTAATCATTATAGATCTCACGGAAAACCTGGCAACGGCTGATACGTGTACTGTTCGTCAATGGCTGAGTAAAAAATCCGACAGACTCATAGCCAGCTCCCTTCAGATAACGCATCATCTTTCCAATGGCATCCCGGTCCGCATTATGGATTGTATCAAATAGTTCCAGATCGATGGTCCGATCGGCCAGAACAAACTTCATCCCGGTTTCGGCCGTCTCGCGCAGGAACTCATCATTACCGCCAGTTGTATTCAGTATAATCCCATCGACACTCTGATCAATCATGCTCATGATATAATCCCGCTCTTTGCGCGGCTCATCATCCGAATTCGCAATCAGTATCCGATAACCAAACCGATCACAACAATCGCTGATCCCTTTGAGCAAAATAGGGGAAAACGGACTCGTGATATCCGATACAATGACGCCCAGCACAAAACTCTGCTTGGACTTCAGGCTGCGCGCCAGCGAATTAGGACGATAGCCCAGTTCTTCAATGACATCGGCAATCCGCTGCCGCGATTCCTCAGACATATATTCAAATTTTCCATTCAGGTAGCGGGAGATTGTTGTCTTAGACACACCGGCCTTCGCCGCTACATCTACGATTGTCACTTTTTTCCGCTTGATTCCCGCCATCAATCAACCACTCCCTGATTCTCCGCTATCTCGTTTCATTGTATTTACGAAACCGTTTTACTTTTATTATTGTAGTCTATTCGCTCCTATTTGTCTAGTATTTTCTGTCATTATTCATTGATTTTTGTTTTTTCCTTATTTTCTGTTATTTTTATTACTAACAGTATCTCTATGAGAAAAAGCCCGGTCAGAACGAAAAGCCTAACCGGGACTCAACTATCTATAAAAACGGATTCTGCCATAATGCACAGTGGCAGTCAGGCCTTTCCTCCATTACTAAGCAATGAATTGATATACTGCTGCGCGGTGCGGCCAGAAATGCCCGAATGGCTCATCTCCCACTGAACCGCTCCCGCCTGCAGCTCATCGTCCGTCATGCAGATAGCCGGCTGGCGGTGCGCCAACTCCTTGACGATCGCGAAATACTCCTGCTGAGTCGGACGGAAATAGCCGATAGACAGGCCAAACCTAGCCGACAGGGACAGCTTCTCCTGCACTGTATCATTCTGGTGCATATCTGCTTCTACATTGTCCGGGCGGTCGTTCCAGGTCTCGCGGATCAGATGACGGCGATTGCTGGTCGCGTAAATCAGCACATTATCGGGTTTGACTTCAAGACCACCCTCAATAACTGCCTTCAGATACTTATACTCGATCTCAAATTCCTCGAATGACAGATCATCCATATAGATGATGAACTTATAGTTGCGGTTCTTGATCTGAGCAATGATACGCTGCAGGTATTTGAATTCATGCTTGTAGACCTCGATCATCCGAAGCCCCTGATCATAATACTGGTTCAGGATGGCTTTGATGCTCGTGGACTTGCCAGTTCCAGCATCGCCATAAAGCAAGACATTATTCGCCTTGCGGCCAGCAACAAAGGCCTCGGTATTGTCCTGCAAGCGTTTTTTCTGATTCGCATAACCGATGAGATCAGCCAGACGCATATCACCCGTCGTCGTGATTGACTCCAGCAGCTGACCGGTCACCTCGATATTCGGTGAAACCCGAAAGGCCTTGTTGAGCCCAAACATACCAACACCGTAGCGTTCATAAAAATCCGTGACGATGCGGTACATATCATCGCCATCTTTGGCCTGACCAATGGCGTTGCTGAGCTCCTGTACCTTCTCGCTGACACTCTTATTGTAGATCTGCTCTTTCTTCTCTACCGCCTGATAATCTTCGATCACACTAAAGCAGTCCAGCCCCAGCGCCTGCTCGAGCGGCTTGAAATCATAGTGCAGCAGCTCACGGAATACCTCAAGGTCGGTGCGGGCAAACTTCCGCACGCTGCCCTCGCTGTCACCATGCTTCTCACAGACCAGCGTAAACGGAGTTTCTGTCGTGGCCAGCAGGAAGGCCAGATAATTGTGCCAAAGATTGCCATCGAATCCGTAGTGGGTCGCGACATCCAGCAACCGGTTAATCTCAGCCAGCACATCGCCCGATATAGCTGCCTTATCATAATGACCAGATGCAAAACGCTGACAGATATCTGACAGCTGGAACAAGATACTGTCTTTGTCGATCTTGCGATAAATAATTAATTTAGCGGTTAAACAATACATTTTATCACCATTTTTCCTATAATGTTGTTAATTCTATTTCGATCATTCTATCACAAAAGGACATAAGTTGCACTTTTTTCTCTGCCACTTGACATTTTTTTTTACTAATGTTATATTTACAAAGTATATATGCACGCTTCCGCACCAATCATTTCGCCCATAGGGCTTAATTTCCGGAGTTGCGTCGTATAAAACCGTTGAGGCGAGGATAACGTCAGTCATGCTTCTGCAGAGAGTCCGGGAGGCTGGGAACCGGATGAAAGACTAGCTGGCAAATGGGTCGCTGAGGGCGCACTGAACAGCATTTGTGCTTAGTAGGCTGCGACGTCTGGCACGCGTAAGTGGCCGGGTATGTCAGTGTACTGACGCACCGTAAGCGCATGATACGTTCATGAAACAGGGTGGCACCGCGAAGATCATTCGTCCCTGGCAGTTGATTACTGCCGGGGACTTTTTAGTTACCGGCACCGAAAGGGAGCTAATATTATGGAAAACAACGAACAGAACTCTACCGACAGCAAAAAGATTATCCTCTCCGGCATACAGCCGACCGGCGTATTCACGCTGGGTAATTATCTTGGTGCCGTCCGCAATTGGCAGAAGATGCAGGAAGACTACCAGTGCTATTATTTCATTGCCGACCTGCATTCCCTGACTATTCAGATCGATCCAGCCAAGCGCCGCCAGCAGACCCTGCAGGCATTTGCCCTGCTGCTTGCCTGTGGCATCGATCCGGTCAAAAGCCTGATTTTTGTCCAGAGCCATGTCCACAACCATGCCGAGATGGGCTGGATCATGAGCTGCTGCTCCCAGTTCGGCGAACTGTCGCGCATGACGCAGTTCAAGGACAAATCCAGCAAGCATCCGGACAATATCAATGCGGGCCTCTTTACCTATCCGGCTCTGATGGCCGGCGATATCCTGCTGTATCAGGCCGACTATGTACCAGTTGGTGCCGACCAGACGCAGCATCTCGAGTTCACCCGCGACATTGCTACCCGCTTCAATCATACCTATGGCGAAATCTTCAAACTGCCGGAGGGCTACTTCCCGAAAGCCGGTGCGCGCGTCATGAGCCTGCAGGAACCGACAAGCAAGATGAGCAAATCGGACACGAATCCCAAGGCCACTATTTCCATCCTCGATGATGAGAACACCATCCTGAAGAAATTCAAGAGCGCCGTCACGGACAGCGAAGCTAAGGTCTGCTTCCGCGAGGACAAACCGGGCGTGAGCAACCTTATGACTATTTACTCCGCAATCACAGGCAAAACCATGGATGAGATTACCGCCGAATTTGACGGCAAAGGCTACGGCGACTTCAAGACTGTCGTCGGACAATCTGTTGCCGATGAACTAAAACCGATCCGCGAGAAATATGCCGAACTCATGGCTGACCGTACAGCCCTAGAGGAACAGATGAAGCTTGGAGCCGTACGCGCAGACAAGATTTCCCGTAAGACCCTGACCAAAGCCAAGAAAAAAGTCGGTTTGCTGTTGGAAAAATAAGCATAGACGAAAACTGTAAAACCCGGGGATGATTCAGGCATCCGTTGCCCAGATCCGGAGTGTCGAAAGCACCGTTGGCGAATCCGCCAAGATCGTCGACAAGCTGGGCAAACGCTCGCAGGAAATCGGTCAGATTGTTGAAACGATCTCCGGCATCGCCGGCCAGACTAACCTGCTGGCCCTGAACGCTGCGATTGAAGCCGCCCGCGCGGGTGAGCACGGGCGTGGCTTTGCGGTTGTCGCCGAAGAGGTCCGTAAGCTGGCAGAACAGTCTCAGGATGCCGCTCAGCAGATGGCTGCCGAAATAAAGACTGTGGCTGATGATGCCGTTCGCATCGAGACCGAAGTCGCCCAGATTGAGACCAACGGTGGTCAGGTAGCCGATGAGATGCAGAGTGTATCTGCCGCTACTGAAGAACAATCTGCCTCGGCCGGTGAGATTGCCTCGGCCAGCGATTCCCTCGCCCAGTTAGCACAGGACCTTCAAGGCTCGCTGCGCAAGTTCCAGTTCTAAATTACCGGCTTCTATTCGCCGGTCAATAGTTGATTTGCAGTATAAACTTATGCTATAATAAAAAAAAATATATAGCAAACAGGCAATGAAGCCTGGGAAACAGAGACGTCGTATCAGCCGTCTCCATTTCTCAGGCTTTTCTATTGTATCCTTCTATAACCATGAGGAGATTAACAGCATGCAGCCCGAGACACAGAACAACATCGATTCTTCCGTCCTATTAGTCGAACTAAAAACCGCCAGCCAGAATATGGGCAGTGTTATTCATTCCATCGAGGACATTGCCAAACAGACCAATCTGTTATCCCTCAATTCTGCCATCGAAGCAGCCCGTGCCGGCGAGAGTGGCCGGGGATTCAGCGTCGTCGCCGAAGAAATCAAAAAATTGGCCACGCGCAGTTTTGAATCTACTCAGACCAGCGGTACCATCATCAGGAATATCGTGAATCAGGCCAATGAAGTCATGGGCGTCCGCACTGCCGATATGGCCTATGATGTCATCGACAAGATTGACCGCAACCTGTTCGAACGCAATTGCGACGCACAGGCCTGGGCCAAATTCGATAAAGTCATTAATTGCCTGCGTGAGCCAAATCCAGAAGCACTGCAGCAGGGAACCACATTTCTCCACAATCTCATCGACATTTATGAAGTCTATCTCGATCTCTTCGTACTTGATACCAGGGGAACCATTGTCGCTGCCGGCATCAACCAGCAATCCGTCGGCCAGTCGATGGCCGAGCGGGAGTGGTTCAAGGATGTTGTCGCTGCACAGTCCATTTCTGTCTGCGATCTGTATTTCTCCAAAATCAGCAACAAACCAACTATTGCCTACTCCTGCCCGATCCGCAACGAAAACGGCATCACAATAGGCTACTTTTCTTCCCGATTCAACTGGAACTTCATCTATGATATTGTCGATTCAGCTAAAATCGGTCAGAATGGCCACATCTATATCGTAAACAAGCAGGGAATTGTCATTGCGACCAAAGATCGGAACGATGTCCTAAAAACAGACCTGAAGCACCTGCCGGCGGTTCAGAAAGCAACCGCTGGTGAAACCTATGGCTATACGATGGAAACAGACGCCTTCGGCCATACTAAGATTGCAGGGTATGCCCATACCCGCGGCTATAATGCCTATCAGGGGAAAAACTGGTCTGCTATCATCCTTGAAGAAATTTAGTTATTCCTGATCCTCTTCATACAAAAACACCTTATCACCACTGCCGTGATAAGGTGTTTTTGTATTCAATTGAACTTTATCATACCTTGAACTTCTTAATTGACTGATGAAGCTTATCTGCCATATCGGCCAGATCCTGACTGGCTGCAGATATCTGTTCGGTCGAAGCAGACTGTTCCTCAGTCGCTGCCGATACCGTTTCCGAATCTTCAACGATACGGCGGCTCATTCCCTGCACATCCTGCACCGAAGCATTGACACGTTCTGTATTGCTTGCAGCTTCCTTGATCCGCCCGGCAATCTGTTCCGAGTTTGCCGCCGCAGCAGTGACCAGCTCGGCAATCTTCAGGAATGCCTCATCCGTTGCCTGCACGACATCAGCTGCAGCTTTTACCTGATCCTTGCCTTTCGCCATCGAGCCAACTGCCTTTTTCGTATCAGCCTGAATTTCACCAATCAACGACGCGATATGCTCGGCAGCATCCTGAGACTGCTCTGCCAGCTTGCGGATCTCATCAGCCACGACCGCAAACCCCCGTCCGGCCTCGCCCGCTCTGGCCGCCTCGATGGCTGCATTCAGGGCCAGCAGATTCGTCTGGGCAGCAATATTCGTGATCGTATCGGTAATTTCTCCAATGGTCTGCGAACGCTCGCCCAGCTTATCGATTACCCCAGCCGAAGTAACTACCGCATCATTCAGTTCGACCATCTGACCGGCAGCCTTTTCAATAACAATACGTCCATTATCCGCCGAAGCAGTAGCCTCATGGATCTCGCCGGCTGCTTCACTGGCATTGCTGGCGACATCGGTCATGCCATTTTTCAGCTGTATCAGGGCTGAAGCCGCCGAATCGATAGCAGTCAGCTGTTCATTCGTAGCCTCCGCCACCCGCGAAATGGACGCTCAGGTCTGCGTGCTGACCTGAGCGGACTGTTCAGTTGTCGTACTGAGCTGCCCCGCCTCATCTGTTACCTGACGGATAGACTGCTGGATGCCGGTCACCAAAGCCCGCATCTGCTGCCCCAGTTCACCAATGGCTCGGGACATATCGCCCAGCTCATCGTCCCGATCAACGGCTCTGCCCGGTTCCTGCACTGAGAAATCGCCCGCTGCAAAGCGCTTCAGCGAACGGGTTGTCCCGGTGATCGGATCAGCCAGCCCCTTCGCCAGTCTGGCGCCCCAGGCTGCGATCAGCAATTCAAGAACTACGAGAATCAATACCGACATAAGGATCTGATGCTGTACATTTTCACGAGATTCAGCCTCATGCTTCGCAACCGCATCGTCAATGTAGTCAATCCATGTTCCAGTAGCGATAATCCAGCCGTACGGTTTAAACTCCATCGAGTAACCACGCTTGGGCTGATCGTTTGTCTCATTCGGTTTTGGAAACGAGAAATTGGAATAGCCACCACCATCATTCTCTGCGGCCTTGAATATCTCCTTCATATAGGAGACACCCTGACTATCCTTGTCATCAATACGTTTCTTGCCTTCAACTTTCGTGCCCAGGGTAGCATGCGCGACACAGACGCCGGTTTTTTTGTCATCGGCAAAGAAATAGCCCTTACCATCATCATAGCGTGTGCTCTTGATAACAGCAATTGCCATACTTTTGGCATCTGCTTCCGAGATCTTCCCTGCCTTCTGGGCATCATAGATTCCATTCAGAGATGATACCAGCCCCTGAGTCTGCATCTTGATTTCGCGGTCAAACTGCGTGACCAGCAGACTGCGATAGGCTTCGTTCGCAGCAGTGTTCTGCTGGATAATGGAGTAAATGAAATAGCCACCTACCATAAATGTAGCTACCGCACTTAACAGGATGAATAACAGAATCAATCGAGCCTTTACCGTTTTGATCATAGCCAAATTCCCTTCTCCTCTTCCCCAAGACCTGCCCTTCAAGGGCTTATAATACATCTTTTTACATAACTTCTACACCCTCTCTAATAATTCCTTCTTTAATAGAAGTCTTCTATAAGCAACTGTGCCATAGCCTGAACCTATAACATCTCTCAGAGACCACAGCCCTGATAAAGAAGATATACAGCACTGCCCCAAATAAACACAGCTGACAAGCGCTGCAACTGTCGCGGCTGCTGCCAGCGTGCCGGCAAATGATCAAACACGCCCCCGAGCAGGCTCAGCGCGGTGAACCAGAGCCAGGACACCAGCACAGCCGCAAAAGTAAATGCCAGTTTTTCGGGGCCTGCATATTGAAGCGAGCTTGTACCAATCACGCCAAGAATATCGAGGAAGGCATAGGGATTCAGTAAAGATACCGAAACAGCAAATAAAATCTGCTGTCTGGAAGTAAGTGGTTCTGTCTGAATGACAGCGGCAGCCGTATTCCCCGCTCCCTGCCAATTTTTCCAGCCCAGATAGAATAAGAATACACTCCCAAAAAACAGCAAAGCCACCTGCAGCCACTGCAGTTCCAGCAGCAGCAGCGACACGCCGCTGACTGCCCCGGCAATCAATAGCGTATCGCAGCTCGCAGCTGTCATAACGGCTGGAAGCGTCCTCCGAAAATGTGGCTGCTGCATCCCCTGCTGCAATACAAATAGATTCTGCACCCCCAACGGCAAGATCAGGCCAAGTGCCAGGATAAACCCATGAACAAACGCAATTTTCATCAAAAAACCTCCTTTCTTTTTAGCATAGCGGAACCCCATCGTACTGCCGACAGCCAATTGGTTTGTTTTTATGCCAACCAATTGCTTTTTCGCTGCTTTTCCGCTATGCTGACCCAAGGAGGTTTTTATTATGATCGCAATCGACTGGAAACCCAGCCGGCAGGCAGCGCTGCCGCTTTACCGTCAAATCTATCTCTTTATCCAGAGCAAAATCCAGTCCAATCAATGGACACAGGGGACGATTCTGCCACCACAGCGGGAACTGGCCAATAAACTTGACGTCAACCGCAGCACTCTCACCATCGCCATCGAAGAACTTATCGCCGATGGCTATCTCACCAGCCGCCAGGGCAGTGGCATAAAAGTCAGCGGCTCAGCCTGGGCCGAGATTACCGCCGGTTCGCGCAGTTGGAACGACCGCCTGTCTGCCGATGCTTTCCTGTCCAATCAGCCCCTGATCCAAAAAATCAACGAACTGGAATTTGCCCCCGGAATGATCCGGCTGGGAACTGGCGAACTGGCCCCGGAACTCTTCCCGCGGTCTGCCCTCCAGCGGCTGATAGCCGAAACAGCCCCTGAAATTGACAATTTCGGCTATCAGGAGCCACCGCCTCCCCTAAAAGCGCTGGATTCACATGGAATGGTGCTCTATGTCAGCAGCCTCTCTAAAACGATTGGCCCGGGACTGCGTATCGGCTGGATTGCCGGTCCTGAACCAATTATACGCCGGCTGGCAGATCTCAAGATGCAGCATGATTACGGGTCCAGTATCCTGTCACAGTGGATAGCTGCCGAATGGCTGCGACGCGGCCTTGAAACTACACATTTACAATTATTGCGTGAAAGCCTGCGGCTGAGGCGCTCCATCACCAGGCAATGCCTGGAAAAATATTTCCCACAGCTTGCCAGTTGGAACATCCCTGCAGGGGGATTCTATATCTGGCTCAAACTAAAACAGCCAATATCGATGCCAGCACTCTTTAAGGCTGCCTGTGCGAGAAATCTGCTGTTGAATCCGGGTACTATCTACGACCAGAGGGCCAATCAGTTTCTAAGGATATCTTACGCTTATGCCAAACCTGATGAATTAAAATACGGACTGCAGCAGCTTGCTGAGCTGCTGCAGTCCGTATGACCACACATCACATTGATCTATTTTACTTTTTTATCAAAAATCATACGATGAGGTATTCCGATACCTCAGAATCTATAGATTCAGCCTGCCACGTCAATAATAGCACCTGTCAGTTCCAATGATCATAAGACACGATTTCCGCCAAAGACTTGCGCGGTCTGGCCGCCGGCGTTTCGGCCGGAACGCCCAGTGTCAGCACAGCGACAATAAAATAGCCCTTAGGGGCATCAACCGCCGCACGCATCTTGGACTGCTTGAACCAGGCAGTCCAACAGGTTCCTAAGCCGAGATGTTCGGCTTCCAGAGCAAGATGTTCTACAGCAATCGCCCCATCACGGATGACCTGTTTAAGCTCAAATGAACCATCCGTTTCATCTAAGGGGCCATGATATTCCTTATTGCGGCAGGCAATGTCGACGGCACAGACAATAAATACCGGAGCTGTCATCATCCATTCCTGCTCATGATCTGCCATTACGATCTTTCGCTTCACGTCCTCATCGCGCACAATCAGGAAACGGGTCGGCTGCGTATTACTGCCCGACGGAGCGAGCCTTGCACTCTCAACAATTTGCTGCAGATCTGCATCGGCTACAGCCTCTGCGGTGTATTTACGGATACTGCGTCTAGACATGATTTCTTTCATCGTTCAATCTCCTCTTTTCTCAAAAAGCTCATTGCTGCGGATCTCTGGATGGTGATAACGCTGGCGCCCTATAGTCTTTTTCCCCAGCTCAATGGTCTTTTGCGGACAAATATGCAGGCAGGCCAGGCATTGTGTACAATGATGCTGCCAGACAGGCCCAGTTTCTCCCAAATGAATATTTGCTACGGGACAGATTTTCGCACAAAGCCCACACTGATTGCAGCTCTCTCCGGCACGAAAATCCTGATCCAGCTCCTGCCGATGCTTGCGCACATAGCTATGAATCAGTCCCGACACAACGTTCAGATACTCCCGGTCATAGCTGCTTTGCTCATGCATAATGGCTTCAGCCACCTTCTCAATCCGCACCGCTGCCTTTTGCAGGCGATGATTTTTTTTCGCCTCCGGCGGGATATCGCCCAGCGGCAGATATACCGAGACCATATCAACATAGAAAGCCGCCGATAGTTTTCCTCCCTGCGCAGCAAACAGCCGCCGCGCAGCATGAAAGGCATCGCTCATATAATGCCAGCCGCAGGTCATGACAAGGAAACTATATGTCACCTGGCTGAGATCCAGCCGGGTAAGAAACGCTTCTCCCAGCAAAGGCAGCCCAAAGAAATGCAGCGGCATCACGAATCCGACACGGCCAGCCGGGCAAAGATCCTGCTCACGCAAAGCCTTTGCTATAGAAACAAGCCGGACAACCTGACCGGTCTGTTCCAACTGCTGTTGGATCCGGCGTGCCATATATAAAGAGTTCCCGGTTGCCGATAAATAATATATTGTCGTAGTCATACTTTTATCTCCACTCATCAATGATCAAATATTTCCTTATGGCAGCCGCGTCAGCTTTGCCTTGAAAGCGATGCTGCGCGGGGTATCTATTTCGTCAAACTGAATGACATAGGCTGCCTTTTCGTCATCGATGGCAATAATAATCCCATCACCAAAGATACGATGCCCCACCCGGCTGCCTACAGCAAAATCCGGTCTGGCTGACTGCTGCTGCAGACGCTGCTCGGCATAGCTGACGTAGGCTCTGGCCTCCTGCAGCTGCCGCTCATCAAAAGGCGGCTGGAACTCGATAAGCTCCGGTTCAATATCGAGAATAAAACGCGACGGATAGCGCAGGGATCCATCAAAAGTCAGACCAGCTGCATCGGACAGAAAGAGTCGCTTCTCGGCCCGGGTCATTGCAACGAAGGCCAGGCGCCGTTCTTCCTCCATGCCGTCAATCGTCCTCGTTTTGCGTGACGGGAATATGCCTTCGTTCAGGCCGCAGAGGAACACATACGGAAATTCCAGCCCCTTGGCTGTATGAACAGTCATGAGCTTCACTTTGTCGCCAGGCTCACCGAGGTCACTATTTGTGAAAAGCGCCACGTGTTTTAAATAATCGGACAGCGCGGCCTCCTCCCCGCAGCTGATTTCGTACTCCTGGACAGCCTGTTTAAGCTCAGCCAGGTTGTCCAGCCGCTCCTGACTGCCTTCCGTCCGCAGCATCACTTCATAGCCGCTGGCATCAAGCAGGCGGGCCAACAGGCCGGATACGGACTCGCCCTCAGGTGCTTTGCGGAAGTCCTCGATCAGCTGCACAAATTCGCGGGCTTTTGTCCGTTGAAACAGCGCATTATCTATATTCCGTTTCAAGGCTTCATATAGCGTGCATTGCTCTTGCTGCGCTATTTCGGTCAGAAAACGGCGGCGCTTCTCCCCAATATTACGCTTCGGCACATTGACGATACGAGCAAAGGACAGATCATCCTGAAAGGCTATCATGCGCAGATACGACAAGCTATCCTTGATCTCCCGCCGACTGAAAAACTGTACACCGCTATAGATCGTATAGGGCAGTTCCTGCCTAAGAAATACTTCTTCCAGATTGCGCGTGACATAGTGCGCCCGATAGAGGATCGTGATATCACGATAGGCAGCGCCAGCCTGATGCAGCGCCTCAATGCTGGCCGCTATCCACTCTGCTTCTTTCGCTGCATCTGCCGCATGATGACAGAGCACGGATGAACCAGCGGGCAGCTGGGGCAGGAGATTCTTCGCAATACGTGTCTTATTCTTCGCAATCAGCGAGTTAGCCGCTGCCAGAATCTGCGGCGTTGAGCGATAATTCTCCATCATCATGATGGTCTTCGCTCCCGGGAAATGATCGACAAAATCCAACAGATATTTACTGCTGGCGCCACGCCAGGTGTAAATGGTCTGATCCGGATCCCCCACGATGAAAAGATTCTTATGATAGGCACAAAGTGCATTCATCAGCCGGTACTGCAATCCGTCGATATCCTGAAATTCATCGATCATAATGTACTCAAGCCGCTGCTGCCATTTTGCACAGATGGTCTGATTCTGCTCAAAAATATACAGCGTGAATTTGATCAGGTCATTGTAATCCAGCCCGAAACATTTCTTTTCCTGATAGAGATAACCATAAAAAATAATATCCATCGGCTCTACCGCCTGATCATATTTCCCTTTGAGCTGCTCAAGAGACATCGCGATCATATCCTCGTAGTAGTCCGGCCGCTCAAGGACCTTGAGTATCTCGATGCGGTCGCGCGCCTGCCCAAAGGTCATATCCCGCAGGCTCAGCCCGCGCTCATCGTAGATAGTCTGGAGCATCGTATCAATATCTGCATTATCCAGAACCAGAAAACTCTTTGGATAGCTCACCGCATGGCTGTCCTCCTGCAGTACAGACACGCAGAACCCGTGAAAGGTATTGATATAGCCCGTATCGTTGTCACCGGTCAGCTGATGAATCCGGCGGCGCATCTCATTGGCCGCCTTGTTGGTAAACGTTACGCAAAGAATATTGCCGGGCAGAATACCCAGTTCCTCGACCAGATAAGCAAACCGATGCGTCAGTGCTCTGGTCTTGCCCGAACCAGCACCGGCAATAACCCGCACGAAGCCTTCCGTCGTCGTAACCGCCTGCCATTGCGCATCATTCAGGCCGGACAGATAATCAACTTCATTTTCCATACGATTCTTTAATTCTCCAGAACAGACTGTACCGGCAGTATCCTGAGCATACGCTCACTGCCCGGCTCGTGGCGGCCAAGCTCCGAATTTTTCTGCACGCTCAGACGATAGACATCTATGTTCAGTACTGCAGCTGCCATCGCAGCCGCAGGTGCAGATTCAAATGTCCCGCCAGTGATATCTATGGCACAATGTCCGACAGAATCCCAGATATCATGCTGTTTCTTGATCACACGGTACAATGAAGCCATATCGCCGTCAGGAATTATCGTACAGATACAGCGATCCTCTTCAAGCTGCAGGTTCTGCACCAGCTGACGATACTGGGATAGACGTTCCCGGGTACAAATAACATGGATATTCTCCGGGCTCAGCAGACCGACATTGAATGCCAGCTCTTCCCAGGCGCTGCCCATGATCAGAATCATCCCATAATATTTTGGCAGCTGCCGCCGGCCATAGTGATGCGCAAAATACTGCAATGCCCTTGGCATCAATTCATTATCATAATAGTTGTCCGCCCAAAGCTGCTGCTCTGGTGTATCTTGCGGCATTCCACGCCAGATACGGATTCTTTCACTCAATGTCATCCTGCTGTCCCCCCATAAATTGTCACTGAACTAGCGTTCTAAATATATCCCTATCATACACTATTCCATAGGTTTCGCCAATAGCTTCATGGCTGTATTTACTGTTAAACTATCCTCTTTATCTGAAAGCCATATGATTGATCAGTCCGAGTTGTTTCCTTGCCATTTTAGCGAAAGAATAGGCTATTGTACCATTTTGTGATACAATAGCCTATAGTTATATGGATAAACGTTTATGCTGAATACACAGGAGGACTACTCATGAAAAAAATCGGCTTCATCGGTATGGGGAACATGGCACAGGCACTCGCTGCGGGCTTCATCCAGTCTGGCGCAATCGATAAAAGCGCCGTTTTTGCCTTTGCACCACATCTGGGCAAGCTCAAGGCCAATGCTGAGCAGATTGGTTTCTCTCACGTTTCCACCCTCAATGAGCTGGCCGATGCCGTTGATACACTCATCATGGCCTGCAAGCCTTACCAGATTGAAAGTGTCATCGCCGGTCTCGGAAACAGACTCGCAGGAAAAGCCCTGATTTCTATCGCCGCCGGCTGGGATCATCAGAAATATCAGCAGCATATCACGACCGATACCCGCATCCAGTTCGTCATGCCAAATACCCCGGCTATGGTCGGCGAAGGAGTCCTGCTTTTCGAGGAGACAAACTCCCTGCACGATGAGGAACGTCAGGCTGTCATGAAGCTCTTCGCCTCCGTCGGCATCGTCCAGGAGCTGCCAACCTCTCTGATGGGAATCGGCGGTACCGTCACCGGCTGCGGCCCGGCCTTTGTCGACCTCATGATTGAGGCGTACGGCGATGCGGCAGTGAAATATGGCATGAAACGAGCCGATGCCTATCGGCTCATCTCACAGATGATCCTCGGCTCAGCCAAACTCCAGCTGGCTACGGGCACACATCCCGGCATTCTCAAGGACAATGTCTGTTCCCCTGCTGGAACAACCATCTGCGGCGTCACCGCTTTGGAAAAGCACGGCTTCCGTAACGCCTGCATCGAATCCGTCGATGCCATCATGAACAAATAGCATCAATTCTTCTTTTTATCATTAGCAGCGGCTGGCTTCTTGTCAGCCGCTTTCTTTTCGTCCTTGATCTGTTTTTCCAGGTTTTTTCGTGCCTCAGCCTTTTCTTTTTGGACCGTCGCATAATCTTTGGCTGAGATATCCTTGAGATATTCTTCCGGAACACGACGGAATGCCTGCGGTCTGAGCCGGTAGAACTCTTTATAATCCGTCAAGGCCGCAGCCTTATCCCCCATCTCATCACGGATATCCGCGGTCATGAGATAGCTATAGACATTGGACTTATCCACCTGCTTGGCCTGGGCCAGATCCCGCAGTGCCTGCGCAAAATCCCCCATCATATGGTAGACATCAGCCCGATTGAGGAAGTTATAGACATCCCTGGGGTCCAGTGCCACTGCCTTATCCGAATCCGCCAGCGCCTGTGCAAAATCCCCTGTTACCGCTTTGGCCCGGCCCCGGATCGCATAATTCTCGGCTTCATTCTCAGGATTTTGAGCTGCAAAAACGCGATTCATCTCAAACAGTGCTTTATCCCCCAGGCCATAGTCGCTGTAGGTATCAGCATTTTCTCTCATTTTCTTGACTGCCTTGGGATCAGCCATGATGACAGTCTGCCTGGCCTCTTCTCGTTTCTGCTGCCGGGACAGCTCCTCCGCCTTCAGCTTCTGACGGGCACCACTAGCATTCTCCCCTGCATAGGCATTCACTACCAGCTGCTGCAGCCGCGCACCAGCTTTCTCAGTGATCAAAAACTGGTGCAGGAGCTGGTTGACCCGCGTATCGGGCAGACAAGTCAGGCCACCAGCACCATCACTGCGGAAGTTCCAGCTGGCAATATCTGCATAGTCGTGAAAGCCCTTTGCAATCGCTCCAGCTACGCAATAAGCATTTTCGGCGGTATTATCCGCACCATCACCAGTCCAACTGCTGCTCAACAGTTTTTGACCGTCGATATAGACATCTTTGCGATCCTTGACCGTCACATGGCCCGCGCCATAGTCAGTCATCATCTGTGCGAGCTTCTTCTCACGCAGATCCGTGTCCGGATGGTCATTATAGTTCTCCTGATCCTTCTGTTTCGGATCAACATCCTGATACTCAAGCACATTCTGCGTCTCATAAGTCAGATAGTACGCCATGCGGTTCATCGCTGCAGCTCCACCGCCCGGATTAAACCCGGCACTGGTCATAATATAGAAACCACCTTCATCCGCATCATACTCAGTCGGCAAAGTTACATTCTTGGCAATCGAATAATTTACCAGCGCATTAAGTTTGCCCCAGTCCGCAACGCCCGTGTCCATATTGAGGAAACTCATTCCATAGTACTGTGCCATCGCTTTTGCATAGTTATGGGCACTATGCTGCTCAATGCCATGAGTCATCTCATGCGCCAACACGGCTGCGAGCTCATCGGGATCAAGATTCAGCCCGCGGACTAAGGCTTTGTTGATACTGACATAATCGGTCGGATAACAGGAAGCATTGAAATCCTTGCTGTTGTTGACCATCCAGGTGAACGGCAAAGAGTTAACCTTCAACACATAGTCACCTTTAGCAACCAGCTGCTTCATTACCCCATCGACAACTGTCGTATCATGATGGTTCGGATCTAGTCCATTCTCCTGCTCATCCTGTATACGGCTCTGCATCTGGGCATTCACATTGTTCCCGATCGACAGGATACTCGACAAACTCGCATTATATGCAGCCAATACACCCAGTGCCTGTGCAGCAGCCGCCCACGAATCTACAGCCTCCGCCCGCTGGGCGGGCAGCAGGACAGTTCCCATGACCAGCAGCCCCGAGAGCACTAGTGCCGTCAAACGTTTCTTCCATCGTTTTGCTATATAATTCAAAGGTTTCACCTCATTTTATCCAATCCCTTTATCGGTCCTATTTTACCACAACCTGCTGAAAATGAGGTGACCTCCTTATAGATTCTCGAACAATTTAATCTCATTCTTCATGATATCGGTCACTTTATCCGGCATCCGCCCATTTACCAGATATTCAAAGGCCCTGTTCACCGCATTGTGCCCTTGCCGATATGGGTGCTGATAGATTGTAGCCTTAATAATCCCAAACTCCATCATTTCAACGGTTGTCGGAACAGTATCAAAGGCCAGGACCAGCGGGCGCTTCTCCATTGGCAGCTGCATAATGGCCCGGCAGACACCGTACACACCAGCCGCCAGAATGCTGACCGCATCAATATCCGGATGCTCTGCCAGCAAACGTTTCATCGTTTCATACGCGAGAATATCATCATCATTATTTTCAACCGTATCGACGATATGGAAGCCCCTGGTTCGTTCCATGCGGTGCCTGAATCCTTCGAGGCGCAGCCGATGCCCCAGAATATTATGGCTGCCCAGTATGATGGCAATATTGGCCGAATCGCCCATCAAAGCTTCCATCAGCGCACAAGAGGTAATACCGCCATTATAATAGTCGCTGCCGACATAACAATGCCGTTTCGTGCCATCGATATCATTATTCACGGTCACGACGAAAATACCCGCAGCGACCATTTCATCAATCTTCGCTGCAATGCAGGGCTCATTAATGGGATTGATGATCAACGCATTGATATTCCCCTCGATCTTCTTGAGCAGTGCCAGCTGCTGTTCCGCATCATAGCCTTTCATCGTAAAATACTCAATCTGCAGACCATATATCGCATATTCTTTAGCCGCATCATTCATTCCACGAAGCACTTCATCGAAAAAGGTATTGCCTTCCGAAGATATAACCACGCCAATAACCGGCCGCTTTTTCCGCGCAGCCAGAGCCTTGCCGGCCGGATTGGGTTCATAGCCAAGCTGCCTGGCAACCTCCCGGATATTTTCAGCTGTTTCCATATTCACTCGCCCGCGCCCGTTCAGAGCCCGGTCCACTGTTCCACGTGAGACGCCGCAAAGCTCGGCAATCTTCTTCATCGTGACCATCGCACATCACCATCTTTCCCCATTCACTCCTGATCTCCATCCAATTCTACCAAGTTCTACAAGAATCGTCAAAAAAAGAGGCTGCTCACGGCAGCCCCTCCAACATAGCGATCACGCCAAGGTTATATTCTTCCCTTTGAGTCCAATCCAGGCACCATCTGCTTCAAGCCCACTGTCCTTGTGGGCAATCAGCCATTTGTTCACAGCAAACAGCAGGCGGTCCTCGCCCACCGCTGATGAAGCCGCCACCAGCGATTCATTCGTCAAGCGCGGCAGGACTACGCCACAACGGAATTCACGGCCATCAACACCACAGGGTGCATAATGGAGCGTCGTCGCGTAAAGCTCAACAGCAGTTCCGGCCGGAACCAGGAAACATTCGATTTTCGCCGTATCATAGGTATTATCCGTATAATCAATATCCTGCTGACGGCCAACCATCAGCACCAGATCCGTTGCAGCGATATCAACCTCGGAGGAGCGATGGTATTCTACCGCATTAAGTGCCTCATTCCAGCCGCTGCAATGGCCAAATTCGATCGGCAGCTCACCATATACTTTTTCTGCCAGCTGCTGATATAGCGGCAGCTGCTCAAATTCGCGGACCGAGGGCTCATATACAACCTGCCCCGACTCAATCGCTTTGTGCGCATTGATTGCAGCCGTAAAAGCTGTCGTATCAAGGGGCAGTACGCGTCCATACACTTGAAATTCTTTGTCCATTACTGTTTTCATTTTATCTTCCTCCACAATATGATCCATCAGCAGCCAATACGGCGCAGTTTCTCACCTGACATCAGATTATGTTCGATCTTCTCCAAAGAAACATTCTTCGTTTCTGGCACATAAGCCATGGTCAGGATAATGAAGAACGCATTCATCAGTGCATAGAGCCAGAATGTATGCGCCGAGCCGAGCGTATCGACCAGGGTCAGGAATGTAGCCCCGACAATGGCGCAGGTAATCCAGTTTGTCATCGTCGAGCAGGCAATGCCGAATTCCCGGCTCTTGAGCGGCTGGATTTCCGAGCAGAGCACCCAGACAATCGGGCCCGCGCTCATGCCAAAACCAGCAATACTCACCATCGTCATAATCGCCGCAACATAGGAGACCCAGCCCGCCGCATTGCCGCTTTCCAGCATCGACATGCAGATGCCGACAACGCCCATGGAAATCGCCATCACACCGAAACCAACTTTCAAGGCCGGTTTACGCCCCGACTTATCAACCATCCATATGGCAATGAATGTCGACAACGTAAACACAATGCCATTGATCACAGTACCGATCATCTGATCTTCGGTGCTCGAGAATCCGGCCAGGCTCAGGATTTTCGGCGAATAATACATGATCACATTGAACCCGGTGAACTGCTGCATTGCCTGCAGCAGTACGCCCAGGAACACAGCGCGGCGCACATTCTTGTTAGACCGGAACAGGCTCCAGCCCGCCTGCTTGATTTTAAGGGTTTCCTTGATATCGGCCAGTTCTTCTTCCGCCGCTTCTTTACTGGCATTGAGCGAATGCAATACCGACGAAGCTTCGTCCATACGGCCCACTGCCGCGAGCCAGCGCGGGCTGTCCGGCAATTTGACAACCGTGAAGATCAGGATTACGGCAGGGATAGCAATGACCATCAGCATCATCCGCCAGTTGCCGCTATAGCTGAATGCCGTATCGGACAGGAAAGCCACCAGAATCCCCACTGTAACCATCAGCTGATACCCGGATATTACCTTGCCACGCGCATCCTTATCGGCCATCTCGGCCAGATAAAGTGGTGCCGTATAGGAAGCGATACCAACTGACAGGCCAAGCACAAGCCGGAAACTGATCAGCATATCGGCATTAGCCGCCATGCCGGACCCCAAAGAACCAACAATGAATAAGGCCGCGCCAATCATCAGACTCTTCTTGCGGCCAATCTTTCTGGCAAGAAACGAAGCCACAATCGCGCCAGTCGCAGCGCCAACCATCATGGAGCTGACTACCCATTCCTGCGCACTGCTGCTCAGATTCCATTCCCGACTGATAAATGGCAGCGCGCCGGAAATAACCCCCTGATCCAGACCAAACAGCAGGCCGGCCATCCCGGCTGCAAAATAGATGAACAGGCGGACCCGGGACGCAGTCTTCTCGGCATCAATCTCTTTTGACCCCATTGAAATACCTTCCATTATTACATCAACACCCTTTCACTATCGCAATTCTGGTTTCGGCTCAAAGACCAGCCAGATCCTGATAACAGCCCTGCAGCTGCTGATAAAGTTTCCTATATAATGCATGGCCTTTTTCATAATATGCGTGCGATGCAGCCTCCGGCTGACACCAGGTATCCTGCTCGATGAACTGCCGGCAGGCCGACGGCACATCCTTGAAGATGCCGGCACCAACACCAGCCAGTATTGCTACGCCCAGCGCCGGACCTTCCTGCGCCTTGATGGTCTTTACTTCACAGCCATACATATCTGCCAGCATCTGCCGCCAGATCCGGCTCTTGCCGCCACCGCCGCAGGCCATCATCTCGCTGACATCAACATGCATCTCCCGCAGCACATCCAGGCAATCCAGCAGCGAATAGCTGACGCCCTCCATTACGGCCCGCAGCATATCCGCCTTCGTATGGATAGCCGACAGTCCGAAGAACACGCCACGGCAGTCCGGATTCAGATGCGGGGTGCGCTCCCCCATAAGATATGGCAGATAGATCAGACGGCGGCTGCCGATGGGAACCCCGGCCACATCCTGATTGATCAGATCATAGGAATCGACGCCTTTGAGCGATGCTTCATCTTTATATTTCTCAGCCAGATTATCACGGAACCATTTCAGTGACAAGCCTGCCGCCTGCGTCACGCCCATTACATGCCAGCAGCCCGGCACCGCACAACAGAATGTGTGCACCCGGCCTTTCGGATCGATCAGCGGTTCGCTGGTATGCGCGAAAACCACCCCACTGGTTCCAATCGTCGTGAAGGCCTTGCCATTCTGGACAATACCGGTCCCGACAGCGGCAGCGGCATTATCACCAGCACCACCGACAACTACCGTATCAGTCGATAGACCTGTTCTGGCAGCAAACTCCGGGCTGATCGTACCAGTAACCTCTGGTGATTCATAGACCTTTGGCAGCAGTTCCGGATCGATATCAAGCTTTTCCAGTATTTCCTCCGACCAGCAGCGGCGCGGTACATCAAGCAGCTGCATGCCACTGGCATCTGAAACCTCTGTCGCATAGACCCCCGTCATGCGGAAACGGATGTAATCTTTCGGCAGCAGGATATGGCGGCAGGCACGATAGTTCTCAGCTTCATGATTCCTGACCCAGAGGATCTTGGACGCTGTGAATCCGGTCAAGGCTGGATTTGCTGTAATATCAATGAGACGCTGCGCTCCGACGCGGGCCGTAATCTCCTCGCATTCCTTCCCAGTCCGCTGATCACACCAGATGATAGCCGGCCGGATGACCTGATTTTCCTTATCCAGCATAACCAGACCATGCATCTGTCCCGAAAGGCCGATTCCCTTGATATCTGCAGCAGCGACGCCTGATTCCCGGACAACTCTTTTTATCGTAGTCATCACAGCACTGTACCAGTCCAACGGCTCCTGTTCCGCCCAGCCATTCTGCGGCTGAACCAGCGGATATTCCTGAGATGCGGTCTGGATGACCTGACAGCCCTCATCAAACAACACCGTCTTGGTTGCCGATGTACCGATATCGACACCGATCAAATATCTCATGATGTTTCCCTCCTGATAGCTTCGCCCTCAATGCGTGCTCATGCACGCCACTAACTGTATTCAATATAGCACAGGATAAATCAATAATCAATACTTTTTTATTTTTCTAAATATTTTTTTTACCCCGTTAATAATAACAATCAATAATATAAGTTCGGCTATATGCCCCCACAATTGCACAAAATACGAATAAAACAATTGACAACCGGCAAACAAGATGATATGCTTTACACAAGTTAGGCGGGCACATGCACGCACACAATCACAAAATAATCTGTTATTTATGCAAAGGAGCGTTTTACCATGACCATGAGCAATATTCCTTCCGTGAAATGTGGTATCATTTCAGTCAGCCGTGACTGCTTCATCATTTCATTATCGGAAAACCGCCGCAAAGCTATCGTCGATGCCTATACCAGGAAATACAATTCTCTCTATGAAGTTCAGAAGACCGTAGAGAATGAAACGGATATGCTGGAAGCTGTAAAAGAAGCAAAAACTGCCGGCTGCAGTGCTTTGGTTGTCTTCCTGGGCAACTTTGGTCCTGAGACGCCAGAAACACTCATTGCCAAAGAATTCGACGGCCCGGTCATGTATGCAGCAGCCGCTGAGGAAACCGGCAAGAATCTGATCAACGGGCGCGGCGATGCCTTCTGCGGCATGCTGAATTGTTCCTACAACCTCGGTATGCGCCATCTGAAAGCCTTTATCCCGGAATATCCGGTTGGCACAGCTGAAGATGTTGCAGATATGATTGCTGACTTCCAGCCGGTTGCCCGCACGCTGCTCGGACTCAGCAAACTCAAGATCATCACCTTTGGCCCGCGTCCGCAGGATTTCTTCGCCTGCAATGCCCCGATCCAGCCGCTCTATGATCTCGGTGTAGAGATTGAAGAAAACTCTGAACTGGACCTGCTTGTTGCTTATCGGGCACACAACGATGACCCACGTATTGCCGAAACAGTTGCCGACATGACCAAAGAACTCGGTCAGGAAGGCAACCCATACCCGGACCTGCTGCCGCGCATGGCTCAGTTTGAACTCACGCTGCTGGACTGGATGGAAGAACATAAAGGTGCTCGTCAGTATGTCGCTTTTGCCGATAAATGCTGGCCAGCCTTCCCGAAAGAATTTGGCTTCGAGCCCTGCTATGTAAACAGCCGCATGGCCTCCCGCGGCATCCCGGTATCCTGCGAAGTCGACATCTACGGTGCCCTCAGCGAATATATCGGTCTCTGTGTCAGTCAGGATGCTGTTACTTTACTCGATATCAATAATTCCGTTCCGAAGGATCTCTTCGAGAAATCGATCAAACCAACGACCAGCTATGAGCTGGAAGATACCTTCATGGGCTTCCACTGCGGCAACACTCCGCTCTGTAAGCTGCGCAAAGGCGGTGTCAAGTATCAGCTGATCCAGAATCGCCTGCTCGAAAATGGCGGAAAGCCAGACTTCACACGCGGTACGCTCGAAGGCGACCTCGCCGATGGCGACATCACGTTCTTCCGTCTGCAGAGCACAGCCAGCGGTCAGCTGCGTGCTTATATTGCTCAGGGCGAGATCCTGCCAGCTCCGACGAACTCCTTCGGCGGTATCGGCATCTTTGCCATTCCGGAGATGGGACGCTTCTATCGCCATGTACTTATTCAGAAGCAATTCCCGCATCATGGTGCCGTTGCCTTTGGCCATTTTGGCAAAGCCATGTATTCAATCTTCCAATATCTTGGCATTCCGGACATTTCTTTCAACCAGCCAAAGGGAATGCTCTACCCGAGCGAGAACCCGTTTGCCTGATTGTGCGTAGGATACAACTGCTGTAAATTTTAAGAACAGCAAAAGCCCATCAGCCTCAATGGACTGTATCCTAAAAAATAGACAGTGAAAAAAGAGGTAAATTGCAAGTTGAAATTGAACAAAAATAATCGGTCAGTTGTAAAATGAAATTGAACAGTTAATCAAAAATAAAAATCCATAGTGACTCTCCATGTTAAAATGGTTTTGAGACAAATCATCAACAAAGGAGTAATCACTATGGATCAAGCCCATTTTA